>DASUGR010000070.1:0-5748 GCA_036273915.1 Planctomycetota bacterium
GGTGAGGCGTCGGAACAGATCCTGTCGCGGCAACATCTGCTTACGAACAGGGAGTTCTTCAAGGCTCTCGACGCGCTGTACGTCGAGGACAACCAGGCTAGGTGGCGGCTGAAGGTGGGAGCCGGCGGGACGGGTCCCGGGAGCCTGCGGAGACTTGGCAAGGTGATCCGCCAGTTTGACCTGACATTCGACTTGTACGGTATGGATTCCTCTCAAATCCTCGCCTTGCTGCCGCGGGAGTTCGAGAGGTACCGACAGGGCTAGAATCAGGGGCGTTCACGCTATGATGCGCACCGCCCTCGTCACCGGCGCCAACCGCGGGATCGGGCTTGAGACCGCCCGCGCGCTCGCGGCCTCGGGGCTCTCCGTCGTCGTCACCGCGCGCGACCGGCGCGGCGGCGAGCAGGCCGCCGCCGAGATCGCCTTCGACGAGCCCGTCGTCGTCCGCTTCGAGCTCCTGGACGTCGGCAACGAGGCCTCCGTCCTCGACTGCGCACACCGCCTCGCCGACGCCGGCATCGAGATCGACGTCCTCGTCAACAACGCAGGCGTCTACCCCGAAGGCAAGCTCCTCACACCCGAAGGCCGCGTCGCCATGGAGGGCGCGCTGCTCACGAACTTCTGGGGCGCCCTCTGGTGCGCCCAGGAGTTCGTTCCCGGCATGGTCGAGCGCGGCTACGGCCGCGTCGTCAACGTCTCCTCCGGCTACGGATCGTTCGGCGAAGGACTCGAAGGCCCCGCCGCCTACTGCGTCTCGAAGGCCGCCCTGAACGCGCTCACCGTAAAACTCGCCCGCGAAGTCGAGGGCGACGTCAAGGTCAACGCCGTCTGCCCCGGCTGGGTCCGCACCCGCATGGGCGGCCCGGGCGCCGACATCGCCCCCGAGGACGCCGTCGACACCATCGTCTGGCTCGCCACGCTCCCCCCCGACGGCCCCAACGGCGGCTTCTTCCGCGACCGCGAGCCGGTGCCCTGGTGACGCCCCCGGACCCCCCAAACTTCCCCTCACAGCGGGCCGCGCCTCGTGCCGATAGGGTGACGATGGGCACCACCTTCGTCACCGTGCGCCCGCCGGTCATCACCGAGAAGCCGGCCGGCCGGCCCATGACGAAGCCCGGGCGCCCGATCTTCTGGCTCGCGGCGCTCGGCGCCGCCGACGCGCTCTACCTCTGCTACGTCCACCTGTTCCTCTCCGGCGCCTGCGCGACCGGCGGCCACTGCGGCAGCGTCCTCGAGAGCCAGTACGGCCGCGCGCTCGGCATCCCGCTCGCCGCCTACGGCTTGGGCCTCTTCGCGGCGCTCGCGCTCGCGGCGTCGAAGCGCGCGCTCGGATGGGTGCGGCTCTTCGCGGTCGTGGGCGCGCTCCCCGGCCCCTTCCTCGTCTACATCCAGGCGGAGCGCCTCCACGCGTGGTGCCCCTTCTGCCTCGTCTCGACCGCGCTCCTCGCGATCATCGCGATCCTCTCGATCCGCGGCGGCCGCGCGTCGGTCGACCTCACGCACGCGCCCGGCTACCTCGCGGCGCTCGGGCTGCCCCTTCTCGTCGTCGCGGGCGTCGAGAAGGGCCTCGCCGAGCGCGACCTCCGCCGCGCGCTCGCGCCCGCGGGCCCGACGGCGACCATCGCCGGCGAGCGCGTGCCGCTCGACGACGTCCCCGAGGTCGGCCGCCTCGAGTGGGAGGCGTACAAGAGCAAGCTCGCGTACGTCGAGCACGAGGTGCTGAAGCGCGAGGCCGCGGCGCAGGGGATGACGGTCGACGACCTCGTGCGGCGAAACATCGACATGAAGGTCTCTCTCCCCGAGGCGGACATCCTCGCCAAGTGGAGGGAAGAGGGGGGGGCTGGGGGGCCGATGCCGCGCGAGACGCGGATGAGGGTCGCGGCGTCGCTCGCGCTCGAGTGGCGGCCGGCCGTCGAGGCGGAGTACCTGCGCGGGCTCTTCGAGAAGTACGACGTGAAGGTGGCGGTGGCGACGCCGTCCGCGCGGGAGCGGATCCCCTTGAACCCGCGCGACGGGCCGGTGAAGGGGCCCGCGGACGCGCCGCTCGAGATCGTGGTGTTCTCGGACTTCGCGTGCCCGATGTGCGCGCGGGTGTACGAGTGGCTGCGCGCGCTCGACGTGCCGGCGCGCGTGGCGTACCGGGCGCTGCCGCTCGGTCCCCCGGGCCCCTCCGCATTTGCCGCCGCGGCGGCGCACGAACAGGGGAAGTTCTTCGAGTTCGCGGACGCCGTCTTCAGGCGCCACGGCGCGGTCGACCCGTCTCAGCTCGAGGAGTGCGCGGCGGAGGCGGGGCTCGACCTCGCGAAGTTCCGGGCGTCGCTCGCGTCGGACGCGGCGCGCCGCGTGGTGCAGGAGGACGTGGACGAGGCGCGGGCGCTGGGCGTGCAGGCGACCCCGACGCTCTTCGTGAACGGTGTTCACTTCGTCGGCGTCCCCGACGCGCGTCTGCTGCGGGCGATCCTCGCCCGCGACGTCGCGAAGAAGTAGGCGGCGTCAGCGCCTCGCCGTGGGCAGCGCGGGGTCCGGATTCGCGAGCAGGATGTCCCGGACCGCCTCCTCGATCGCCCCCCCGGCGTGGGTCGCGAGGAACGCGCGGATCGCGGAGCGGCGCTCGGAGTTCCACGCGGCCAGCGCGCCGTCGGCGGCTGCTTGCGGCGGGCTCGCGCGCCGGAGCGCGGCGATGGCCGCCGGCAGCGCCGTGGGACGGTGCACGACCGCGCGCTCGATGGCGTCGAGGTCCGCGGCCTCGCGGAAGCGGCCGGCCAGCGCGGCGAGCGCGGCGACCTTGGCGTCGGCGTGAAGGGCCCAGTCGATCCCGGGGTCGAGGAACCGGCGCAGCTCCGCGCGGCCCTCGGCGCTGTTAGCGAGCGCGCACGCGACGAGCCACGCGCCGGGGCGGCCGGGCGCCGCGAGCGTTCCCGCGAGCCGCGGGACGGACGCGGGGTTGTCGACGCAGGCGAGCCACGCCGCGCCGGGGCGGCCGGTACCGGCGAGGCGCAGGAACACGTCGGTCGCTGCGGGCGTGCCGATGCGCGCGAGGATCTTCCCCGCGCACGCGGCGCCACGCTCGCCGTCCACGCCGGCGAGGAGGATGCCCGCGGCCCGCTGGCCGACCAGCGCGTAGGCGTCGTCGTCCGCGATCGCGTGCATGTCGGTGCCGAGCACGGAGTCCGCGAGCTCCCACGCGACTTCCGCCGCCTGCCGGCTGCCCAACGCGAGGAGCGCGTCGGCGGCGGCAAGACGCTGCCGTTCCCCCTGCTCGTGCGCGAACGGCATGAGCTCGCCGACGGCTGCGGGGCCAGGGCCCTCGCGGCCGCCGTTCCGGAAGAGTGAAAGCAGCTCCGCGATGGGGTCGCGCGGCGCGGGGTGTGCGGAGTCGGGGGCGGGCTCGAGACGTCGCGTCGGAGCGGATGCAGGGGGGTCCGGGGGGCTGGGCGCGGCGGCGGGGGACCACGCGGACTCGGGGGAAGAGCCGGGGGCGGGGGAAGAGCCGGGGGCGGGAACGCGTGGCGCGGTCGCCCGATCGTGGTGCTGTCTCTCGGACCGGAGGGCCGTCAACGCGCACAGCGAGGCGGCGCCGAGGAGCAGCAGCGCCAGCAGGTACCTGCGGCGGCGCACGATCCCCATGATGCCAGAGTCCGGTGGCTTGCGTCGGTCATTTCGGGTGTTGTCGCGCCGCGTCGGGCAGGGCCCGCCGGTCATTTCGAGCGCCGTCGCGCCTCGACGCGCTCGCGGTGCGCGGCGTCGAGCCTCGGCAGCAGCGGATCGACGATCCGTTCGGGGAAACTGCCGAGCAGCGCGAGAAGCGTCTCCTCGAGCGGCGATCCCGGGTGGCCGGGGAGGAACTCGACGATCGCCCGCGCCTGCGCGGACTTCGTCGGCGGGGCGTGGACGTAGACTCCGCCGAACACCTTGCCGCCCGCGTCGTTCCCGAGCTGCTCGAGGTACTTCGCGAGGCCAGGACGCTCGCGCAGCGCGGTGTCGAGCGCGACGAGATCGGCAGCCTCGCGGAACGTGCCGAGCAGCGAGGAGAAGGCCGCGACCTTCGCCGCGCCGTCGCGCGTCCAGTCGAAGCCGGCCGCCGGATCGAGAAGCCGTCGCAGCTCCGCACGGCCCTCCGCCGTGCCGCCGAGCGCCGCGGCGATGTAGCCCATTGCGAAGCTGTCGGTCGACACGAGCGCGCGGGAAAGGAGCGGCACCGACGCCGGGTTCGTCGCGCCCGGCATGACCTGCCGAGCCTCCGCGTCTTCCCCCTCGAGCATCCGGAGCAGCGCCTCGATCGCCTCCGGGGTGCCGATGCGCGCGAGAAGATCGCCTGCGAGCCACTTTCGCCCGAAAGACGTGCGGTCGTCGGATGTCTCGAAGATCGTCGTCGCTTCCTTCCCGACGATCGCGTAGACGGCGCCGTCGGTGGTCGTGCGGTGTTCGTCGTCGAGCACCCCGGTCACGAGGCTCCACGCGAGCTGCACGGCTTTCGTGGTGCCGCACGCGAGCAGCGCCGCGGCGGCGCGGAGGACCTCCGGCTCCGTCCGCTCCCGGAGGAGCTTCAGGAGCTTGTCGATCCGCTCCGCGTCGGGGCGTTCGTGCGCGCACTCGGCGACGAGCGCGGCGGCGAGCCCGTCCGCGGACGCGTCGTCGTCGATTCGTTTCGCGGGGCCGGCGGCCCCCGGAGCCCCCTCGGATCCCGTTGCGGTGTCGCCCGCCGCGGCGGGGACGCGGGGTGGAGCCGGCGCTGTGCGTGCGCGCCGCTCGAGGTTCCGCTGGCTCGCTGCGAGGAACACGAGGACCGCGGCGCAGCCGAGCAGCGCAAGGAGGGCGAACCGCCGCCGGGTCCCCATGCCGCCCCATGGTGCCTTGGCCCCCCGCTGTGGACAATGACGCGCGCATGAAGAAGGTGCTGAAGCGTGTCGTGCTGGGGGGGATCGCGGTTTTCGCGCTCATCCAGCTCGTGCCCTACGGGCGCGCGCACGGGAACCCGCCCGCGCGGCAGGAGCCGCCGTGGGACAGCCCGGCCACGCGCGCGCTCGCGGAGCGGGCGTGCTTCGACTGCCACAGCAACGAGACAGAGTGGCCGTGGTACTCGTGGGTCGCGCCGATGTCCTGGCTCGTGCAGCACGACGTCGACGAGGGCCGGCGGCACCTCAACTTCTCGGAGTGGGATCGCGAGCAGAAGAACGCCGACGAGGCTGCCGAGATGATCGAGGAGGGCGAGATGCCGCCGTGGTACTTCCTCCCGGCGCACCCGGAGGCGAAGCTCAACGCGGACGAGAAGGCGCAGTTGACCCGCAGCTTCGCCGCGATGTTCCCGGAGAAGGGGCGGAAGCGTCGCGGCGGCGGCGACGAAGACTGAGATCGTCGCCCCGCCTCGGGTGCGCGCGTCGGGCGGCGGGCGATCGGGGTGGGGCGCGGGGCGGGGGGCGCCGGGCTGCCGTTGGGCACGCGCTCGTTGTGAGGGCGCCGCGTGCTCGCCGGGCGGTGGCGCGATTGCCGCGATGCTGGCGCGATTGGCGCGTTGCGCGGGTCGCGTGCCGCGGGTCCGCGCCAGTTCGCAGGCGCGTTGCGGTAGGCGTCAATTTTCTTCCAAAACCTGTCGGCCACGTCCCGTACATTGCTATGGAATGGATGGAATCCGGGAAGCCGAGGGGGCCCTCGTCTGCGCGGCGCGGGCGGAGGGGGCCCTGGACCTCGCGTCCGGCGAGGCGCTCGACCGCCTTCTCGTCGGCACGCGGCTGCTCAAGCTCGGGTGCG
>DASUGR010000071.1:0-45545 GCA_036273915.1 Planctomycetota bacterium
CGTGGCGCGGCTCGACGACGCCCGGGTGCGCGCCCAGCTCGAGCAGGCCGACGCCGCGGTCCGGCGCGCCACGGCCTCGCTGGCGCGGACGCGGGTCGCGATCGAGGAGGCGAAGGACTCCGTCGCGCTCGCCGCCGCGCGCGTCTCGGCCGCGGAGGTGTCGCTCGCGCTCCTCAGGAAGGAGGTGCCGAGGGACGTCGCGGCCGCGGACGCCGCGGTCGTCGGCGCGAGGGCGGCGGTCGCGAAGGCGGAGGCGACGCGCGAGCAGGCGGACCGGGACGTCGAGCGCACGCGGCGCCTCGTCGACCAGGGGACGCTCCAGCAGCGGGAGATGGAGATGGCGGAGACGGCCGTCGCGGTGGCCGTGGAGGACGTCGCGGCCGCGAAGGCCGCGCTCACGGGCGCGGAGGAGGCGCTCGCGCAGGCGCGGCTCGGCGGGGACCGCATCCGGGTGAAGGAGGAGGAGATCGCGACGCTCCGCGCCGAGGAGGCGCGGGCGAGGACAGGCGCCCTGTGGCACGAGGCCGCCGTGGCGGAGGGCGAGGCCTCGGTCGCCGCCGCGGAGGGGGCGCGAAAGGAGATCCAGAGCGTCCTCGACGACCTCACCGTGGTCTCCCCCACCGACGGCGTGGTGCTCACGCGCATGGTCGAGGAGGGCGAGGTGGTCGCGCGCGGCGCGGCGCTCCTCGAGGTCGTCGACCTGGGCAGGCTCTACCTGAAGGTCTACGTCCCCGAGCCGCAGATCGGGCGCATCCGGATCGGCTCCGAGGCGCGCATCTTCACCGACGCCTACCCCGACACGCCGGTCGACGCGACCGTCCGCTACGTCGCGTCGCAGGCCGAGTTCACGCCGAAGGAGGTGCAGACCCCCGACGAGCGCGTGAAGCTCGTCTTCGCGGTCAAGCTCTACCTGAAGGAGAACCCGGAGCACCGCTTCACGCCCGGGCTGCCCGCCGACGCGGTGATCCGGTGGAAGGACGGCACGCCGTGGGCCCGGCCGCGGTGGTAGGGGACGCGGTCCGCGTCACGGGGCTCTCGAAGTCCTACCGCGGCCGCCCGGCGGTGCGGGGCATGGACCTCGCGGTCAGGAGCGGCGAGATCTACGGCCTCATCGGCCCCGACGGCGCCGGCAAGAGCACGCTCCTCAAAGCGATCGCCGGCGTGCTGCGCTTCGACGCGGGCACGGTCGAGGTGCTCGGCACGCGCGTCGACTCCGACCGCGCGGCGGAGCGGATCAAGCCGCGCATCGGCTTCCTGCCGCAGGGCCTCGGCCTCTCGCTCTACCCGGAGCTCTCGATCGAGGAGAACGTCGACTTCTTCGCCCGGCTCCGCCTCGTGCCGGCAAGGGACCTCGCGGAGAGGAAGGAGCGCCTGCTCGCGATGACGCGCCTCGCGCCCTTCCGCGGCCGGCCGATGAAGCACCTCTCCGGCGGCATGAAGCAGAAGCTCGGCCTCATCTGCACGCTGATCCACGAGCCCGAGCTCGTGATCCTCGACGAGCCGACGACCGGCGTCGACCCGGTGTCGCGCCGCGACTTCTGGGCGATCCTCGCGCGGCTCCTCCGCGAGCGCCACGCGACCGCGATCGTCTCCACCGCGTACATGGACGAGGCGTCGCGCTTCCACCGGCTCTCGCTCGTGTACGACGGCCGCGAGGTGGCGTCGGGCGACCCGGAGTCGATCCGCGCGCGGCGGCCGGGCACGCTGGTCGTGATCGAGACCGCGCGCCAGGGGGACGCCGTCGAGCGCCTCCGCCCGCGCTTCCCGCAGGTCGACCCGCAGGGCGCGACCGTGCGCCTCTTCGCGGACGGCCTCGACCCCGCGGCCGCGCGCGCCGCCGCGACCGAGGCGCTCGCGGGCCTCCCCGCGACGGTCGCCGCGGCGGGCGAGGCGGACCTCGAGGACGTGTTCGTGTCGCTCCTGCGCGAGGGGGCGCCGCCCGCCGCGGCCCCGGCCCCCGCACCCCCCCACGCCTCCCCGCCGCGGCGCGCCGCGATCGAGGCGATCGACCTCACGCGCGACTTCGGCGCGTTCCGGGCGGTCGACCACGTCTCCTTCTCCGTGCCGCCGGGCGAGATCTTCGGCCTCCTCGGCGCGAACGGCGCGGGCAAGACGACGGTCATCAAGATGCTCACGGGCATCCTGCCGCCGACCGGCGGCCGCGGACAGGTGGCGGGCGCCGACATGCGCCACGCCGGCGGCGAGATCAAGCGGCGCATCGGCTACGTCTCGCAGGCGTTCTCGCTCTACCAGGACCTGACCGTGACCGAGAACCTCCGCCTGTTCGCCGCGATCTACGGGCTGTCGCGCGGCGAGGCGCGGGAGCGCGAGTCCTGGGCGCTCGATCTGGGGGGGCTCCGGGGGCACGAGCGGGACCTCGCGGGCAGCCTGCCGATGGGGCTCCGGCAGCGGCTGGCGCTCGGCTGCGCGCTCGTCCACGGGCCCGAGGTCCTCTTCCTCGACGAGCCGACGTCGGGCGTCGACCCGATCGGCCGCCGCCGCTTCTGGGAGCTGCTCTTCCGCCTCTCGCGCGAGCAGCGCGTCGCGATCCTCGTGACCACGCACTACATGGGCGAGGCGGAGCAGTGCGACCGGCTCGCGCTGCTGTTCGCCGGGCGGCTCGTCGCGGACGCGACGCCGAAGGCGCTGAAGCGCGAGGTCGAGGAGAGCGACGGCCTCCCGATCGAGATGCACGTCGACCGGCCGCTCGACGCGCTCGAGGCGCTCGCCGCGCGCGGGTTCCCCGACGCGGCGCTCTTCGGGCCGCACGTCCGCGTGCTGTCGCGGGACCCGGAACGCGACCTCGCGCGCATGCCGCGGCTGCTCGGCGAGGCGGGGGTGAGGGTCCAGCGCGCCGAACGCACGTCGCTCTCGATGGAGGACGTGTTCGTCCACCGCGTGCGCGCGCTGGAGCAGGAGGGCCGTGGCGCATGAACCTGCGCCGCGTGCTCGCCGTCGCGTGGAAGGAGGCCCGCGAGATCTGGCGCGACCGTCTCTACTTCGGCCTCGCGTTCGCGCTGCCCGTGATCCTGATGATCGTCTACTGCTACGGGCTCGTGCAGGACGTCGAGAACGCGCCGTTCGCGATCCTCGACCACGACCGTTCCACGCTTTCCCGCGACTACGCGCACCGCTTCCTCGACTCGCGCTACTTCGACTTCCAGGGGTACGTCGAGGACAGCCGCGAGGCGGAGCGGCTCCTCGTCGACGCGCGCGTGCGCATGGTGCTCGTGGTGCCGCCCGGTTTCGAGCGCGACCTCCGCGAGGGGCGGCCGGTCGCGGTGCAGACGATCTTCGACGGCACGTTCACGACGCCGATCCGCACGCTCCGGGGCTACGTGGAGTCGATCCACGCTTCGCTCGGCGCGTCGCTCCGCGCCGACTGGCTCGCGCGCAACCGCGGCCTCTCGCCCGAGCGCGCGGCGGTGCTCCTCCAGCCGGTGCGCGTCGAGACCCGCTACCTCTACAACCGCGAGGTGAGGACGCTCTGGGCGATCGCGCCCACGATGATCATGTTCATCCTGATGATGACGTCGCCGCTCCTGACCGCGCTCTCGATCGTGCGCGAGAAGGAGACCGGCGCGATCTACAACATCTACTCGGCGACGATCACGCGGGCGGAGTACCTGCTCGGCAAGCTCCTGCCCAACGCGGCCGTGAGCTTCCTGAACATCCTCGTGCTGTTCGTGCTCGCGACCTCGTGGTTCGGGGCGCCGTTCGACGGCTCCTTCGGGCTCTTCGCGGGCGCGTCGGTCGGGTTCGTGCTCTCCACGAGCTGCCTCGGCCTGCTCGTGTCGCTGCTCGCGCGGTCGCAGCAGGCGGCGCTCATGATCTCGGTGATCGCGGGCGTCGTCGTCGCGCTCAACTTCTCGGGGATGACGACGCCGCCGCAGGCGATGCCGCCGGGGCTCTACGCGGTCGCGCACCTGTTCCCGGCGCTGGCGTACCGAAACGTCGTGCTGGGCACGTTCCTCAAGGGCCTCGACCTCCGGATCCTCTGGCAGGACGCGGCCTACTTCTTCGCCTACGCGGCGGCCGCCTTCGCGCTCTGCACGGGGCTCTTCCGGAAGAGGACCGCGGCGTGAGCCCGCCCCCCAGCCCCCCCCTCTTCGCCGGCGTCTCGCGCCGCCTGCGGCAGATGCGCGTGATGACCGCGAAGGAGCTGCGCCAGATCGCGCGGGACCGCGCCCTCCTCCTCTTCATCATCTACAGCTTCACGCTGCACATGTTCGTGGCAGCGGGGTCGGAGGCGTCCGACCTCCGCGACGCGCGCTTCCTCGTGCGCGACCTCGATCGCTCGCCCGCGTCGCGCGAGCTGATCTCGCGCTTCCTCCCGCCGCAGTACCTGCCCGCCGGCGAGGTGGCGAGCGGGGAGGAGGCGCTCGACCGGCTCGACCGCGGCAAGGCGGTGATGCTGCTCGAGATCCCGGAGGGCTTCTCGCGGACGCTCGACGAGGGCGCGCAGCCGGCGACCGTCCAGCTGCTCGTCGACACGAGCTCGGCGAACACCGGGTACCTCGCGTCGGCGTACTCGGCGCGGATCGCGGCGCGGTACGGCGCCGAGCGGGCGCAGGCGAACCTCTCGCGCGGCGGCGCGGCGCACGAGACGCTGCCGCGGATCGAGAGCCGCGACCGCGTCTGGTTCAACCCGACGCTCGACGAGAAGTGGTTCGCGACGATCAGCGAGCTGCTCACGATGATCACGGTCGCGTGCATCCTGCTGCCCGCGGCCGCGCTCGTGCGGGAGAAGGAGCGGGGCACGATCGAGCAGCTGCTCGTCTCGCCGCTGACGCCGTTCCAGGTGATGTTCCCGAAGGTGCTCGCGATGATCGTCGTGACGCTGCTCGGGACGGTCGTCGCGTTCCTCGGCATCCTCCGGCCGGTCTTCGGCGTGCCCGTGCGCGGGAGCCTCCTGCTCTTCTTCGGCGTCACCGCGCTCTACGCGTTCACGAACGCGGGCCTCGGGCTCTTGGCGGCGACGTTCACGAAGCGGACGGCGCAGGTGGGCATGCTGATGCTCCTCGCCGTGATGCCGATCATCATGCTCTCGGGGATCCGGGCGCCGCTCGAGAGCATGCCCTCGTGGCTGCGGACGGCGATCTGGTTCTCGCCCCTGCGCCACTTCCTCGAGGTGGGCTACGGGATCCTCCTGCGCGGCGCGGGCGTCTCGGTGCTCTGGGACTCGATCCTCGTGATGGCGGGGCTGGGCGCGGTGCTCTTTCTCGCGGGCCTCTACCGCTTCCGCCGGCAGCTCGCGTGACGCTCGCCCGCCCCCGGCGCGCCGCCGGGGCCAGACTCCGCTACGCTCCCACGGGGCTCCGCTACCTCCGGCCCCTGTCCTCCCTTCCCTGTCCTGCCATCGATCCGTCCCTTCGGAGGCGATGGCCCCTCCTGCTGCGTCACGTCAATCGTTGCACCCTGCAGCATCCGGAACGCCATCGGGCTTCGCCATCGTCAGTCGCGCCGCGGCCGGTCGAGCTCGATGGCCGGATGCTCCCGCTCCTCCAAGACACCGTCGAGGACGCGCAGCATGTCCTCAGCTCCCGATCCCGTCCGCGTGCATCTGTTCCGCCGAGGCCGGCTGCGCGAGCGTGCCGTGCGGATTCGCATACCAACCCGCCGGGGCCGGGTTCTCCTCGCGGACCTTGAGGATCGTGAACATCCCCCCCATGGTGACGTAGCCGAACGGACCCGGCCCTCCGAGCATGGGGATGCTGTTCCTCGGGACGTGCGTCTCCTCCCCGTGCATCCCCGTCTGCCCCTCCTCAAGCAGCTCGGGCACCAGCTCGCCGAGCCGCTCGTCGAACACGCTCGGGTCCACGCCGACGAGATTGGGGATCCCGTGCCCCATCTGGTTCATGACGTGGTGCGTCATGTGGCAGTGGAGCGCCCAATCGCCCGGGTTGTCGGCGGTGAATTCGATCGTGCGTGTCGTGCCCACGGGCACGAGCACGGTCGTCTCGGGCCACTGCCCCGCCTCGGGGATCATGCCGCCGTCCGTCTCGACGACGCGGAACGACATCCCGTGCAGGTGCATCGGGTGGTGGTCCATCGCGCTCAGGTTCCCGAAGCGGATCCGAACGCGCTCGCCAAGCTTCGCCACGATCGGCGTCGTGCCGGGGAAAGCCTTGCCGTTCATCGTGAGCACGTTGAAGTCGGTCATCTCGTTCGGATCCGGACGCGCGGCCCCGACAGGGACCGACCACTCGCTCAACAGGTAGACGTAGTCGCGGTCCGGCGGGGGCCGGGCCGGCTCCCGCGGGTGCACGACGAACATCCCCATGAGCCCCATCGCCATCTGCGTCATCTCGTCGTGGTGCGAGTGGTACATGAACGTGCCGGGACGCGTCAGCGTGAACTCGTACCGGAACGTCTCCCCCGACGCGATGGTGCGCTGCGAGAGACCGCCCACGCCGTCCATGCCGCTCGGCACTGGCAATCCGTGCCAGTGGACGCTCGTCGGGTCGGGGAGCTTGTTCGTGACGTAGATACGGACCCGGTCCCCTTCGACCCCTTCGATCGTGGGCCCGTGGACGCGCCCGTTGTAGCCCCAGCACTCGGCGGCGAGGCCGGGCGCGAACTCGTGCCTCACCGGCTCCGCGATCAGGTGGAAGACCTTCACCCCGTCCACGACGCGGAACGGCAGCGTCGCGCCGTCCGGGGTGACGACGGCCCCGTGTCCGCCGGAAGGGAGGGGGCCCGGGGGAGGCTCCTGCGCCTCCGAACGCGCTGCCGCCCAGCCGACGAAGGCCGCGGCCATCGCGGTCCGTTCGAGGAACTCGCGTCGGGTGGCCATCTCAGTGTCCCTTCCCCGGGCTCTCGTGCCCGGACGGCGCCGCCTCCGCCTCGCCCATGGCGCGCGGCGCCCGGTAGCTGCCCGCGAGCAGCTCCTCGAGGTCGAGGCGCGCTTCCCACGCCAGACGGAGCGTCTCGACATACTCGCGCTGGGCATCCAGCTCCTGCTGCTTCGCGAGGAGCACCTCGAACGCGCCGACCTGCATCGCGTTGTAGTTAGCGAGCGTCTCCCCGAGCAGCTTCGTGCGGAGCGGGAGGTACGTCTCCCGCAGGTAGCCGGATCGGTCGCGCAGGGACGCCACGCGGTCCCGGTAGGTGCGCGCGGCCGAGCGGATCTCCACGGCCAACGCAACGTGATGCGCGATCCGCTCGCGCAGGATCGCGACCTGCTTGGCCCGGCGGGCCTGCCCCTGGTCGAACAGCGGGACCGTGAGGGCGAGGTCCGGACCGAGTCCCCACGAGCCGTCCGAGCTCTCGCGCTTGGCGGCGACGCCTGCCTCGAGCGCAGGGAAGAGGCCCTCCCAGCGCGCGAGCCCGGCCGCTTGCGCGGCGGCCTCGATCTGCGACCGATTCGCGGCAAGGTCAAGGCTCTGCGCGATCGCCTTGGACTCGACGTGCTCGAGATCCAGAGCGTCGCCCACCGTGTCCGGCAACTCGCCGGCGACGCGCCAAGTCGTCGCGGTCCCCCAGATGCCGAGCAGCACCTGCATCGGCTCCCGCGCCTCGACGGATGCAGCCTCGGCCGCCGCGAGATCGAGCCTCGCGCGCGCCTCCCCGAGTTCCTCGGCGGTGAGCCGCGCGTCGGTCACGTTGCCGGCCTCGTGGAGGCTACGCATCAGGCCGTGCGACGCGGACGCTGCGGCGAGCGATGTCCGCCGTGCAGCGACGAGCCGTTCCCCCGCACGCACGCCGACGAGCGCCCGACGCACGTCGAAGGCCAGCGCGACGAGATCCCTCGTAACCTCGGCCTTCGCGGCCTCGAGCTCCGCCGCGGCGATCCGCTTGCGGAGCGGGCGGTAGAAGAGCTCGATGAACGAGCCGGCCAGCGTGAGCTCCACCTCGGTCCCGCCGCCGAAGAACTTGGCGTTGCCGGAGAAGACCGGGTTCCTGAGGAGTCCGGCTTGGACGAGCTCCGCCCGCGCCACGCCGAGTCGCTCGTACCGCTCACGCACGACGCGGTTGTTGAGAAGCGCGACCTTCACGGCCGTGGCCTCATCGAGCTCGCCGGCGAGCATCTCGCGGACTGCCGCGTCGATCGAGCCGTCGTCCGGAGCCGACGTGCGCGGCGGCGGCTCCTGCCCCACCCGCGCCGACGCCGCCGCGCGGACCCCGTCCACGTCACCGCCGGTCTCGCGCTCGATGCGCGCGGTCGACACGCAGGCGGAGAGGAGCCCAAGAAGAAGGACGCATCTCATCGCATGCCTCCCATGCTGCCGTGATCGTGGCGCGTCGCCGGCTTCTCCTTCTCCGACGGCCGCACGAGCGCGGCGGACGGGGGAGGCGTGGGCGCCTCCGCGGCTTCGGGCGACGCCGGGTGCGTGGGAGGCGGAGGGGGCATCGGGGGCAGGACGGCGCAGGAAGAGAGGAGCAGCGCCATGGCTGCGCTGCTCCGGATCCTGGCACGTGCGAAGCGGCTACTCGCCATGATCGTCGTGGTCGCGGTGGCCGTGGTCGTCGCCGCCCTCGTGGGCGCCGTGCCCGCCGTGGTCGTCGTGGCCTTCCTGCCCCTTCCCGGGCTCGCCCTTGGCGCCGGAAGCCGCGAGCTCCTTCGCCTTCTTGAGCGCCGCGGCGGGGTCCTTCTTCACGGCCTCCACGCACGCAGGCGAGGAGAGGCGGACGATATCGTCCCCGATGAGCACGAACGCATTCGGCTCGACGGCCTTGCCCGTGATGGGGCACGCCTGGTTGCCGACGTCCTTGGCCTTCGGGTTGGCGGCCTTGACGAGCGTGATCTGCGAATTCCTCCGGGCGTCCTCGACGCAGTCCTGGCAGCAGAGCGGGATCTCGTAGCCCTGCAACACGACGGTCGGGAAGTCCTTCTCGGGGATGGCCTCCCCGGTGATGGGGCAGACGGCGTTCTTGGCCTTCTCGACCTTGGGGTACGCAGCGGCATAGGCGCGATCCGGATCCTTCCGGATCTCCTTCGCGCACTTGACGCAGCACATGTAGATGCGGCCCTTCGGCGTGTCGACGAAGAGCTTCATGGATGCCTTCTTCCCCATGATGGGGCAGTTGGCGTTTGCGAACGTCGGGACGGTGACAGCGGGCGCCTCGGCGCCCCGCGCAGACGGCTCACCTGCCCGCGCGGCGGCCACCCAGAAGGCGACCGCAACAAGAAGAACGATGCGAGACATGATTCGGCTCCTCAGGAGGCGGGACCGGTCGGATCCCGCGGACCGTGATTTCGATTCCATCGTTTCGGCGCGTGCCGAAGGGGGGATACCGCGAACGGAGGTCCTCCCGCGTTTCGCGCGGGGAGGGACCGGCTTCTAGACGAGGAGCACCAGGAGGCGGAGGAACGTGGGCGGGCCCGTGCTGGTCGGGATCGCGTGGCGCACGCCGTGGAGCGGACCCGACGCCAGCGCAGCCGGGGATTCCTCCGGCTGGCCAAACGGCACGGCGACCCCCGTGTCGGCGGAACGGCCGTCGCGCAGGAGGTCCTGCGACGACATGAGCGTCACGCAACGGCACACGCCCGCCTCCGGCCGGGCATCGTGGCCATGGTCGTGCGTGTGCGCGCCGGAGGCGTGCGAAAGGGGCTCCGCGCCGTCGTGGTTGCAAAAACACACGGTCACCGCGACATGCGCGGGAAGGGCCGCGATCCACCCCGCCAGCAGGACGGCCAGAAGTCGGCGCGTTGCCATCCTCTACTAGCATACGCACGGGGGCGACGCGAGCGCGAGCGGACGGCGTCCCATCGGGGGCACCCCGCCGCCGGGCCCGGCCTCCACCCGGCCGCGGCTTCCCCGGCTCAGACTCAGTCTCAGCGGTTCGGCTTCGCCCCTGCGGCACGCTCGCCCGCGGAGAGGTCAACGCGCCTCAGCCGGAGCGCGTTGCCGATCACCGACACGGAGCTCAGGGCCATCGCGGCGCTCGCGATCATCGGGTCGAGCAGGAGGCCGAAGACGGGGTAGAGGACGCCCGCCGCGATGGGCACGCCCAGCAGGTTGTAGCCGAACGCGAACCCGAGGTTCTGGCGAATGTTGCGCATCGTCGCGCGGCTGAGCAGGCGCGCGCGCACGATCCCCCGCAGGTCGCCACGGACGAGCGTGATCCCCGCGCTCTCCATGGCGATGTCGGTGCCGGTGCCCATCGCGATGCCGACGTGCGCACCCGCGAGCGCCGGTGCGTCGTTCGCCCCGTCGCCCGCCATCGCCACGACGCGCCCCTCCCTCCGCAGCCGCTCGACGATCTCGCCCTTCCCCGTCGGGAGGATCTCGGCCTCGATCTCCTCGATGCCGAGCTTCCTCGCGACGACCTCGGCCGTCGTCCGGCTGTCGCCGGTCAGCATCACGACGCGCACGCCGCCGTCGCGGAGGGACCGGATCGCGTCGGCCGCGGTGCCTTTGACCGGGTCGGCCACCCCGACGAGACCGGCAACGACGCCGTCGAGGACGACGTACACGACCGTCTCGCCCTCGCGCCGCAGCTCCTCCGCCGCGTCCGCGAGCGCTCCTGCCGCGACGCCGAGCGCCCCCAGAAGCGGGGCGTTGCCGAGCGCCACGTCGCGTCCCTCCACCGTCCCCCGGACCCCCTGGCCTGTCGTCGACGAGAACCCCGACGCATCGACGAGCGCGATTCCCCGGTCGCGCGCGTGCGCCACGATCGCGGCCGCCAACGGGTGTTCGCTGCCCTTCTCCAGGCTCGCGGCGAGCTTCAGGACCTCGTCCTCCTCGAAACCCGGCGCCGCCGCCACCGAGGCCACCCGGGGCTTGCCCTCCGTGAGGGTGCCCGTCTTGTCGATGACGAGCGTGTCCACCTTCTCGAGGGTCTCCAGCGCCTCGGCGTCGCGGATCAGCACCCCGGCGGTCGCGCCGCGGCCGGCCGCGACCATGATCGACATCGGCGTCGCAAGGCCGAGCGCGCAGGGGCAGGCGATGATGAGCACCGCGACCGCGTTCAGAAGCGCGTAGGCGAACGCCGGCTCGGGCCCCGCGAGGATCCACACCGCGGACGTGATCACGGCGACGGCGACCACGGCGGGCACGAACCACGCGGAGACGACGTCGGCGAGACGCTGGATCGGGGCGCGGCTCCGCTGCGCCTCGCCCACGACACGCACGATCTGCGCGAGGAGCGTATCCGACCCGACGCGGTCAGCGCGCATGAGGAGGGATCCGGTGCCGTTGATCGTCCCGCCGGTGAGACGGTCGCCCTTCGACTTCGAGACGGGCATCGACTCGCCTGTGACGAGCGCCTCGTCGACCGCGCTCCTCCCCTCGAGCACGACGCCGTCCGTCGGCACGCTCTCGCCGGGGCGTACGCGCAGGCGGTCGCCCGGCCGGACCTCCGCGAGCGGGACGTCCTCCTCGGCGCCGCCGTCCCGCACGATCCGGGCGTTCCTCGGCGCGAGGTCGAGGAGCGACCGCAGCGCGGCGGACGTCCGGCTGCGCGCGCGCAGCTCGAGGACCTGCCCCAGGAGCACGAGCGTCGTGATGACGGCCGCGGCCTCGAAGTAGACGGGCACGCGGCCGTGCGCGCGGAGCGAGGCCGGGACGACGCCGGGCAGCAGCGTCGCCACGACGCTGTAGCCGAAGGCGACCCCGGTGCCGAGCGCGATCAGCGTGAACATGTTCAGCTTGCGCGTGAGAACGGAGGCCCACGCGCGTGCGAAGAACGGCCCCCCACCCCACAGCACGACGGGCGCCGCGAGCGCGAGCTGCGCCCACGCGAGGACGTGCCCCGGCAGCAGGCGGTCGAGCGGCCGGCCCGGGATCATCTCGGCCATCGCGGTCAGGAAGACGGGGAGCGTAAGGACGAGGCTCACGAGGAACCGCCGCCGCATGTCGGCGAGCTCCGGGTTCTCCTCCGCGGCCGCGGTCGGGACCCGCGGCTCGAGCGCCATGCCGCAGATCGGGCACGAGCCGGGTCCCTGCCGCACGATCTCCGGGTGCATCGGGCACGTGTACTCGCCGTCCGCGGGCGCCGCGGGGCCGGGGCGCGCGGCGTGGTGGGCGTGGTGAGCGTGTTTCATGGCATCACTCCGATCGCCCTCGCAGACGGGCGACCGGTCCCGCCATTACACCCCCTGGGCTTCGCCCCCGCAGGAGCAGTCGAGACAGCCGTGCTCGGTGCAGGTCCCGCAGGCGATCTCAAGCTGCCTCCGGAGCGCCTTCCGCGCGCGATGCAGCGTGACCCGCGCGTTGTTGGCGGTGATCCCCTGCTCCAAGGCGACGTCCGCGATCGCGGCTCCGTGGAGGTCGACGCGCCGGAGGATCATCCCGTACTCTTCCTTGAGCGTCGGGAGCAGACGGTCGACGCGCCGGCAGACGGCCTCGCGGAGCGCGGGCCCTTCCGCCGCCGGCAGGTCGCGCGCCGCCGCCTCCAGCGCCCGCTGCTCGGCGCCGCGCCGCCGGTAGTGGTCCGCGACCGCGTTCCGGAGCAGCCGGTAGAACCAGGCGACCGCGCTCTCCGTGTCGCGGATCTCGTGGCCGCGCTCGATCCCCTTCCCATAGGCGCTCTGCAGGATGTCCTCCGCGTCGGCCTCGCTGCCGACGCGGTGCCGGAGAAACGACCGGAACTCGCGGTGCGCGGCGACGAGGACGTCCAGCACGTCGCCCGCGGGCTCTTCTGCGGGGGCGGCCACGGCCCCATCGTACGCGCCCGGCGCGCGCAATCGGGGGGCTTCGGGGGCCGCGCTTCGGCATAATCGGCCCCCATGCCCCGGAACGCGCGCCTCTTCGTCGCCTTCCGGGTGCTCTTCAACGCGCGGTTCTACTACCCGGTGCTCGCGGTCCTCTTCGTGGACCTCGGGCTGACGCTCGACCAGTACGCGCTCCTGAACGTCGCGTGGGCGCTCTCGATCGTGCTCTTCGAGCTGCCGCTCGGCGCGCTGGGCGACCGCATCGGACGCCGGCCGCTCGTGGTCGCGGCGGCCGCGATCATGGTGGTCGAGATGTCGGTGCTCGCGTTCGCGCCGCTCTCGAACCCGGCGCTGCTCTTCCCGCTCTTCCTCGCGAACCGCGTGCTCTCGGGGCTCGCGGAGGCGGCGGCGAGCGGCGCGGACGAGGCGCTCGCCTACGACAGCCTCGTCGACGAGGGGCGGAGCGCGGAGTGGCCGAACGTGCTCGCGGTGCTGGGGCGCGCGATGTCGGTCGCGTTCGTTCTGAGCATGGTGGTCGGCGGCGCGGTGTACGACCGCGGGCTCATGCAGGGCGCCGCGGACCGCCTCAACCTCGCGGTGACGCTCACGCAGCAGGAGACCGCGCGGTTCCCCGTCTACCTGACGCTCGGGCTCGCGGTGGGCGCGCTCCTCGCGTCCCTCGCGATGCGGGAGCCGAAGCCGGCGGGGGCCACGGGGGGCGCGTCGCTCGCCTCGACGGCGGGCGCGATCGGCCAGGCGGGGCGCTGGATCCTCGGCGCGCGGTTCCCGCTCGCGCTGATGCTCCTGAACCTCGTCGTGGACAGCGGCGTGCGCGTGTTCCTGACGCTCACGAGCACGTACTACCGCATGATCGGGATCCCGGCGGGGCTCTTCGGCGTGCTCGGGGCGGCGTTCGCGATGCTCGGCTTCTTCGTGCCGTCGCTCGCGCGGCGGATGGCGCTCGCGCGCACGCCGCTCGCGAACTTCACGGCGGTGGTGGCGATCGTGCTCGCGGGCGTGACGGGCGTGGCGGTCGTGCAGCGCTGGTGGAGCGTCGTGTTCGTGGCGTTCCTCGGCGTCGGGTTCTACATGCTCGGGTTCTTCGTCTCGCACTACCTGAACGCGGCGACGGAGTCGTCGCGGCGGGCGACCGTGCTCTCGTTCAAGAGCCTCGCGAACAACATCGCGTACGGGGGCGCGGGCTGGGCGTTCGCGCTGCTGATGCGGGCGCTGGCGGGCGGAGCGAAGCCGGCGCCGGGGTCGGAAGCGGAGGATCTGGTGTTCGCGCGGGCGCTCTTGGCTCTGCCGTCAGGGCTCTTCGCGCTGGGCGTGCCGCTGCTGCTGTGGTCGGCGCGGCTGCCGCGGATGCGCCGCGTCGCCGGCACGGAGTCCTGAGGGGGTCCGGGGGCACGCCGCTTTTTTCTTTCAGCGCCTCGTAGCCCGCTCCCCAAGCGGCCTTAGGCGGTCCGTCCTGGCGTCCGGAGTGACACCCGCTCCCGACTTACTGATATGAGGTACTCTCGAAAGCGATGGCGATCACGACGGCCGAGGAGCTTCTCCGCGCGCAGGACATCGGACGCTGCGAGCTGGTCCGGGGGGAGCTCCACATGATGGTTCCTCCCGGGTTCGAGCACGGGTGGCTCCAGAGCCGGATCGCCTTGCGCCTGGGCAACTTCGTGGAGCCACGGGGCTTGGGAGTCCTAACCGGCGAGCTCGGCTTCGTGCTGGCACGAAACCCGGACACCGTGCGGGCGCCCGACGTCGCCTTCATCCGCGCCGAGCGGGTCACGGCCATCAGCCGTGGGTATTTCGAAGGCGCACCGGATCTCGCGGTGGAGATCCTGTCGCCGGACGACCGGCCGGGCTACGTGCGGGACAAGGTGGCGGAGTGGCTCGAGTCCGGTACGGGCGCCGTCTGGGTGGTCGACCCGCGTTCGCGCACGGTGACCGTGCACGAACCGAAGCGGAAGGCGGTCGTGCTCGCCGAGGCGGACGTGCTGCGCGGCAGCGGCCCGCTGAACGGTTTCGAGCTGCGGGTCGGGGAGACCTTCACCCGTTAGGGCTGCCCGGCGGGGCGGCGGTCGGCCGCTGGGGGCCGGCGCGCGGCGTCTTTGCGGGTGTGCGGCATCGGGGTACACTCTTCGCCTCAAACGCCGGGGTGTAGCGCAGCCTGGTCTAGCGCGCTTGACTGGGGGTCAAGAGGTCGCTGGTTCGAATCCAGTCACCCCGACCAAGTTTCCAAGAGCCGTCCGCCAGCGCGGACGGCTTTCGTCTCTTCGGAAGCCGGAGCCAGCGACCTCGGGGCGTGGAGGCGCGGAGCGCCGATGCCCCGGCGCGGTGTGGTATGGTCCTCGGCGGGACTCGGATGGCGTGGCACAGGGCGGGCCTTGCGATGGCGCTTCTTCTTGCCGCCGGCCATGCCGGCGACGAGTTGAGCGAGGGCGCGCGGCGCGAACGGATCAGTCGGCTCCGCTCGCGCGCGGCGATCTGGTATGGGAGTCGCAAGAAGGTCATCGTCACGTGCCCTCGCTGCAAGGGAACGGGCACGGAGATCGCAAAGTCTCGCAACCGCGGCGGGCTGGAGACCGGCGAGGTCGTCACGTGCACCGACTGCGATGGGCGTTGCGAGGTCGTCAACGACGATCACTACCGCAAGGTGTTCTTCGACATGATGACGCCGCAGTACAGGGCCCAGCCCGGGCGGGCAGAGTGGATCGACCGCGAGCTCGCGAATGTGCGCGAGGGCAGGGGCTGGCCCACCACCGTGGAACGGTGGCAGATCGACCGCGTCGAGCTCCTGGATGCGACGCACGGCGTCGTGTGGGCGAGGGTCAACGGCGAGAAGACCCCGTCCCCCATGCGTTGGATCTGGACCGACGAGAACGGGAAGCCCCAGTGGTTCGCGTACGACGAGGGCTCGGACGGCCTATGGCCCGGCGGCGAAGCCACCGGCGGGGTCGAGGAAATCGACTGGAAGGAGTGGTATCGGCGCGCGGAGGCGTTGCGCGCCAAGTGCACGACGAGCCTCGCGAGGCTGGAGGCGCTGAAGGCCGCGGCGGAGAAGGTCGTGGTCGTCGAGACCGTCAAGATCATCGACATCGAACCCGCCGGGGATGGCGCGAAGATCATCTGCTGCCGTCCGTGGGGCGGCCCCTGGCGGACGTCCGTCGAGGTCGGAAGCGACAGGATCGACCAGGTGCGGGATTGGGGCAAGTGGGACCGACTCACGTGGCGGGCCCGCGTCATCGTGAACGGGGTCACGGACGCCGACGTCAGCTGCGAGATCCTCTGGTACGGACCCGAGAGCATCGAGTGGGTGAAGAACCCGGGACTCGGGGGGTACGAGTTCGATGCGGCCGAGCCCGGCTCGTTCTTCGAGTGGTGCGCCAAGTTCGACGCGGCCGACGCCGCGGGCCGTGAGGAGATGATCAAAGAGGTGCGGGGCAAGACCCTCACGGACGAGGCAACTGTCTTCGAGCGCAATGGGGAGCAGGTGAGCGTGCGATTCAAGGACGGCACGGTGGCGTCGTTCCCGCTGACGGACCCGCAGGCCGCCGAGGAAGTGCGGCCCGGCGACACGATCGTCGTCGCACGGATGCCGGACACCCAGACCCTCGACGACGCGCACGGGAGCAGGGAGAACATCCGCTTCCGCTTCGGCGTGCTCGAACGGAGGCCTGCGCCCGCGGACCCGGACTGAACGGCGCGAGGTCGAACGAGCGGGCGGCGCGAGCGCTTCGCGACGCTGCTCGCGAGGTGATCCCGGCCGCTCGGCGGCGGCCGGGACCACCGATTGCGCTACTTCAGATGCTTGTTCACGAGCTTGGTCATCTCGAACATGTTGACCGTCGCCTTGCCGCCGAACACCGCCTTCAGGGCGGCGTCCGCGTTGATGTTGCGGCGGTTCTTCTTGTCCTGCAGGCCGTTCTTCTTGATGTAGGCCCAGAGCTTCTGCGTCACCTCGGGCCGCGGCAGGGCCTTGTCGCCGACGACCGCCGCGAGGGCGGCGTCCGGCTCCATCGCCTTCATGAACGCCGGATTGGGTTTCCGCTTCGCTTTCTTCTTGGCAGGCATTCTGGACCTCGAGATTGGTGAGAGTTTCGGAGAGACTTCGAAGCCAAGAAGGTACGCCAGGCTCCCCCCGGGAAAAAGGCCCCTGGACGGGTGCTCGGCGGGCAGTTCCCCGGGAGGGGCTGCCCCGGGAGCGCGGCCCGGAGGCGCTTCCTCGGCGCGGGCCGGCAGGGCGCTCACGTCGCCTCCGGGCACCGCTCCCGCCACCGGGCCTCGAGGAACGCGTTGCAAAACGGCGTGTAGTCGGGCTTTACGACCATCGGCGTCGACGAGAACTCGTTGAACACGCACCCCCGGTCCGTCCCGAAGAAGTCGATCCGCATGTAGGTGCCGATCGCGCGCCCCATCCGCCCGGCGAGATCCAGCATCTCCCCGAGGAACCCCGGCGGGCCCCTCACCTCGCCGGCCGGCCACGCGTTCGCCATCCGGTCCGGAAACGGCTCCCACGCGGGCGTGTACCAGCGCACCGTGGCCGCCTTGTCGTGCGCGCGCTCGATCACGCCGATCGCCGCGACGTCGCCCGCGAACGTGTGGCACTTGTACTCGACCGGGAGGCGGCGGCAGCCCGGCTCCGACTCCACGAACTGCTCGACGAGCACCGGCGCCGTGCGGAACGACCCCCACAGCTCGTGGAGGCGGCGGCGCAGGTCGGCGGGCGCCGCGGGCTCGCCGCGCAGGATCTCCGTCCCGTCGACGACGACGTGCACGCCCTTCCGCACGAACCCCCACACGGGACGGATCGCGAACCGCGAGGGTAGCGACTCGAACGGGATCGCGCGGATCCGCCGCCCCCACCAGTAGAGCTCGGGCACCGCGGCACCGTGCCTCCTCGCGAACTCGCGCCCGTTCCACTTGTTGACGAGCGTGCGCTGCCAGTACGCGCCGCGGCGCCAAAGAGCGTCGGGGTCCGAGGCGCTCCGGAACGTGTGCCGCTCAAGGCGCCGGCGCAACGCCTCGGGGTAGCTGCGCCAGCTTCCCCAGCGGAAGGGGTTGCCCCACCAGAGCTCGCGCCGCCGGAGGAGCCTCCGGATGTATCCGGTCGGGGGAGTGCCACCGGTCTCTGCCGCCGCCACGCGCGGCATTGTGTTCGAACGCGCGGGCCGCGATCAAGACCGGCGCGGCGGGAATCAGAGGGGGGCTGGGGGCCCGCGCGCGCGTGCTACCGTGACCGGGTGCGCGAGGACGTGACGCCGCTCCAGTACGGGCTGCTCGACTGCGTCGTCGAGCGGAGGTTCCCCCTCGCCTTCCTCGTCTCCGGAAACCTCGCCGAACGGATCAACCGCCAAGCCCACGGCGCCGAGCCCGCCGCACTCGTCGCTGCCCTCGCCTGCCTCTTCCGGCGTAGCCTCATCGTCGCGAAGAGGGGGCCCGGCGTGAGTCCCGACCTCGTGCTCCACGCGGGTGAGGTCGAGCTCGCGTTCGACGACGACCTCGAGGCCGGGTGCGACGCCTGGACGTACTACGGGCTGACCGCCCGCGGAGGCGAGGTCTGGGAGGACCTGTCGTCGCCCCGCTGGGACCGCTACGTCGAGTACGGCCGGAGCTACCTCGAGGAGGGGATGGGGATGGACGAGATCACCGGCATGGACCCCGACCTCGTCGAGCGGTGCCACGGGCACGTGCGGCGCATGTACCTCGAGGGCGGCGTCGATCCGCACGGCATGACGCGATCCGAGTTCCGGCCGTGGATCGCTTTCTACTGGAAGCTCCTGCCCCACGCGTACCGGCTCGCGTACTTCGTCCGGGACGAGCTCCGGGACCCCGCCTGGGCAACGCCGCGGAAGCCCTTCGCCGCGGATCCGGAGTTCGTGACCGGGGGTCCGCCGTGGTATGCGCGCCCCTTCGACGCCGTCTCGCGGTGAACGGGGGGCGCCCCCCAGCCCCCCCCGCCTCCCGGCGCTCGGGCGTCACGCCCGCTGCCGCAGGTGCAGCCGGGGCATCTCGCTCACGTAGGGGCGGATCAGCGGGTCCTCCGAGCTCTCGAACTCCTCCCACGGCCCGTCGAAGCGCACGCGGCCGTCGCTGAGCATGATGACGCGCGGCTTGAAGCGGCGCAGCAGGTCCTTGTCGTGCGTGACGACCATCGTGGTCTGCGAACGGCCCCGCGTGCCGAACTGCGCGTGGGCGCGCCCGATCAGGTCGTGGATCATGCTCGCGCGGGCGGGGTCGAGGCCGGCCGTGGGGTCGTCGTAGACGATGGCGCGCGGGCGCACCGCGAGCGCGCGCGCGATCGCGACGCGCTTGCGCATCCCGCCCGACAGCTCGTCGCGGTGCAGGTTCAGCATCTCGGGCGTGGCGGGCAGGTCGACGGCCTCGAGCGCCTCCTTGACGCGGCGCCGGATCTCCTCTTCGTCGAGACCGAGCGTCTCGCGCGGCATGAGCGCGATGTTCTCGAACACGCTCGCGGAGTAGAGGGCGTCCTGCTGGAACACGATGGCGGTCTCCGCGAGCAGCTTGCCGAACGTCTGCTCGTCGAGCCCCGCCATGTCGACCAGATCGCCGTCGGGGTCGTCCGGGTGGATGACGAGGATCCGCCCGCCGTCCGGCTTCAGGTTCCGGATGAGGATCTCGAGCAGGACCGTCTTTCCGGCGCCCGACGGCCCGACGATCGCGAGGAACTCGCCACGGCGGATGTCGAAGTCCACGCCGCGCAGGACCTCCTGGTCGCCGAAGGACTTCCGCAGCCCCTCCACACGGATGATCACCCGCCCGACACCTTCCACGGCTCGCCATCGTAGCCGGGCAGACCTAGCGAACGCGTCGGGCTGCTACGATCTTCTTGTGCGGTGGACAGCGCTCGTGCTCGCCGTCGTCGCCGTCGCGGCGCAGGGACAGGAGGGGGCTCCGGGGGCCGCACGCAAGCAGGGCACCTTCTACGCCGTCACCTGCCACGGCGGCGACGAGGCGCTCGCCGAGCAGGCGCTCTCGGTCGTGGAGGCCGTGTGGCCGATCGTCGCGGCCACGTTCGGCGTGCCCGACGCGACGCCCGCGCGCCCGCTCGAGGTGCACCTCTACCGCACGCCGGAGCTCTACATCGCCGCGGACGACGCGCTGACCGGGGGGAAGTTCCGCAGGAACCTCGCGATGAGCCACTGGGACAGCCGGAGCGCGCACGTCGCGCTGCAGCCGCCCTGTCGCGACGAGGCGCTGCGCGCGCTCGGGCTGCCGCCGCTCACCGCCACGATGCTGGCCTGGGAGGCGACCCACCTCGCGCGCTACGAGCTCTGCCCGAACTTCCGCGATCAACCGGAGTGGTTCGGGGACGGCCTCGCCTCGTGGGTCGCGACGCAGGTCGTGGCCGCGCGGCGCCCTGCGCCCGCCGAGGCAGTCCCCTTCTGGGCGAGCGACATCGTGCGCGTGCAGCGGCTGCTCGAGGCGCGGAAGCTGCCGCCCGTGCGAAGCATCCTCTCCGACGAGGTCGCCGACCTCGACCTCCAGGACCGCTACGCGACGCGCTGCGTCTTCTTCATGTTCGCGGCGGCCGGGCGCGAGAAGCTCGCGAAGGTGGCCGACGCCGTCCGGCGCACGAGGGGCGGCAACGGCTATGCGGCGGCGGTGCTCGCCGAGGCCCTGGCGGCGTTCGGCGGGGCGGACGAGCCGTTCGCGGCGTTCGTGCGGGGCCTCCAGCCGCAGTGGGAGGAGGTCTACCGCTCGCTCTGGAC
The DNA here is from genome assembly GCA_036273915.1 of Planctomycetota bacterium. GTDB lineage: Bacteria > Planctomycetota > PLA2 > PLA2 > PLA2 > PLA2. Next base: position 20,332 of record DASUGR010000071.1, read on the forward strand.
GGCCGGGACCGAGTGGTGCCAGATCGCGTTCCCGGATGCGAACGCGATCGCGTGGCGGCGCGACCCCGTCGCGGGAGGCGGGTTCTCGGCGAAGGGGGGCCTCCGCATCCTCCCCGGCGAGGGGCGGCAGCTGAACCTCCTCTTCGCGCGCGGCGACGAGGGGTTCTACTCGCTCGCGTTCGTGGCGGACCAGGGGTTCGTGCTCTTCGACTACCGAGCCAAGACCGAGGAGTGGGTCCGCGTCGGCGCGGGCGACGCGCCGGGGCTCCGGCTCGGCGTGAGCACGGACTTCGCGGTCTCGGGGCGCGGCAGCAAGCTCGAGGTGACGCTCGACGGGAAGAGCTGGACCCTCGACCTGCCGCGCCCGCTGCCGGACCGCGTCGCGTGGGGCCTCGGGGCGCAGGCGAAGAGCGCGGGCCTCTGGCAGCGCGTGGCCGTCGGTCCCGCGGGCCCCTGAGCGTCGGGGCGCGTCGCCGCGCGCTCACACGCATTGCGCGAGGATCTTCATGTCGCCGTCGTACGACTCCGGCGGGAGCGGGCCGAACGAGAAGCGGATCATCGGACCGAGCGGGCCCGCGTCGCCGCGGCGCCTCATGTCGCAGAGACGGCCCGGCAGGATCCCGGCCCTGTGCTCGAACAGCCGCTCGTTGAACGCGTCGCCGGTCATCCCGCCCGGCAGCCGCGCCCAGTGGTAGAAGCCGCCCGTCCCGGTGAAGAGCTCGAACCCGAGGCCCCGGAGCCCCTCCCCGTAACGCCGCCGTTGGGCGCCGAAGAACGCCGCCACCGCGTCCCTTGCCCGGCGCACCCGGTCGCGCTCCAGGAGCTCGGTCACGTAGAGCTGCGACGCCCGCGAGACGCCGCCCATGCCGAAGCTCGAGTAGTTGCGGAAGATCCGGATGTGCTCCTTCGCCGCGACGCACCACCCGACGCGCATGCCCGGCGCCTGCAAGCCCTTCGTCGCGGCGCCGACGATGAAGAGGTCGGTCCTGTCGATGTCTTTCACGTACCGGAGCGCGCTCTCCGGCCCCGGCTCGCCGTAGAACTCGTACGCCTCGTCGAGGAGCGCGCCGCGCCCCGGCGCCGAGTAGGCCTCGACGAGCCGCCTGAGATCCTCGCCGCGCGTCGCCACGCCGGTCGGGTTGCACGGGTTGCTCTTCACGAGCAGGCGGCGCGCGCCCTCCGGGTGGTCGGCGAGCGCGGGGCGGAACCGGTTCTTGACGCCGCTCGGGATGATCTCGAACTCGCGGCGGAGCACCCGCAGGAGGTCCCAGTAGGGCGTGTACTCCGTCTCCTCGATCGAGATGGTGACGTCGTCCTCGAGGAACGCGAGGATCGCGAACAGCGCGGGCCGGCCGCCGGCGAAGACCGCGACGTGGTCCGGCGTGACGTTCGCGCCGTAGAACCCGCGATAGTAATCCGCGATCGCCTTCCGGAGCGCCGGCTGCCCGTCCGCCTTCGGGTACATGCGGTCGGCCGCGGTGATCGCGATCCGGTCGGGCAGCGGCGGGCCGCCGGGCAGCTGCGTGGTGATCGGGTAGCCCTGCGCCCACGGGTGCGTGCCGGGATCTCCCATGTAGGCGCCGGCCCTTTCGACGAAGCGGAAGAGGGTCTCGTAGACCCCCATGGGCGGGAAGTCGCGAAGGATCACGGGCGCGGAGCTTAGCAGAGAGCAGGAAGGAGGGGGGCGCGGGGGGAGGGCGCTACAATCCGCGCGATCCGATGCCCTTTGACGAGATCCTCGCCCGCATCCAAGGCATGCTCACGGGCATCCTCGGCGCGCCCGCGGAGAAGATCCGGCCGGATGCGCGCCTGCTCAAGGATCTCGGCGCGGACTCATGGCAGTACCTCGAGTTCCGGACGGAGATCGAACGGGTCTTCGGCGTCGTCGTGCCCGATACCGCCGTCAACCGGCTCGGCACGCCGAAGCAGGCGGCGGGACTCGTCGCGGAGCTTCTCGACGCGGGGCGGCCCGCCGCGCGCGTCGCCGAGGCGGCGCCCGCGCCGGCGCACGCGGACCGGGGGGCCGACGCGCGGCTCCTCGCGGACGGCCGCTACGCGGTCGACCTCGAGGTCGGGCTCCCCTTGATGGGCCGGAACAACCTCGGCGAGACGCCGCTCCTGAAGGTCCTCGGCGCCATGCGCTGGGACCACATGCGGCGGCTCACGGGCGTCCCCAGCAGGCGCCTCACGGACGAAAGCGGCGAGCGCCTCCTCCCGACCTTCTATTACGTGAAGATCCGCTTCCCGCGGGAGCGGCCGCTCGCGTTCTACGGCGAGAACGACCGGATCACCGTCGTGAACACGCTCCAGTCCTACGGGGGCGCGATCCTCGACGGTTTCAGCTTCCTCTACCCGGCGGACTGGGCGGCGGAGCGGAAGACCGCGTTCCTCACCGGCGAGCAGGCGGAGGCGGCCGGCGTGCCCTACGTCCGCACGAGCAACATCTTCGTCAAGAGGGTCGAGGGCGCCGGCAAGCTCAGGAACGCGAGGCCCGTGCAGAAGGAGATGGCGAACCTCCCGCAGGCGGCGGACGTGCCCTCGACCTACGCGCTCCTCCGGAAGGCGACCGAGGAGGGCCGGTTCGTTGCCCCGCCTCCCCACTCCACGCGCCTCACGCCCGAACGGGGGACGGTGCGCTACGAGATCGACCCGGACCGCGACCTGAACGCCCTCGGCCTCCTCTACTTCGCCAACTATCCGGCGATCCTCGACACCGCGGAGCGGAGCGTGCTCTCGAAGGCGCCCGTGCTGCCGATCCCCGCGGACCTGCTCGACGCGCGCACGGTCGTCTACCGCGAGATCGCGTACCTCGCGAACGCGCACGCGTCCGACCCGATCGACGTCCACGTCGACGCGTGGATCGAGAACCCGTTCCTCGGCGACCACCCCACGCCGACGCTCGCGCCCGTGCGCCTGCTCCTCAACTACGAGATGCGGCGGCTCTCCGACGGCGAGAAGATGCTCGTCTCGACGGCGGAGAAGGTGGTGACGGGGAGGACGCTTCTCGACAGCGGGCTCCTCGACCGCCTCCGCGACCTCGCCAGGTAGCCGGAGAGCGGGATCAGGCCGGAGCCTGCGGGTCGGTGCCGGGGGCCTCGATGCGGCGGACCACGCGCGCCGGGTTGCCCGCCACGATGTGGTACGGCGGCACGTCCTTCGCCACGACCGTGCCCGCCGCCACGACCGCGTGCTCGCCGATCTCGCACGGGCCGAGGATCACCGCGTTCGTCGCGATCCACGCGCCGCGCCGGACGACGATGTCGCCGCCGCCGCGCGCGTGCTTCCGCTCCTCGCCGAACTTCTCGACGTCGTGGCGGCCGGTGAGGAGGCACACGTTGTGGCCGAAGAACGCGTTCTCCTCGACCGTGATCGTGCCGCCGCCGACGTTGAAGAGCGCGTTCTGCACGCGCGCCGAGCTGTGGACCTTCACGCGCCGCCTGTCGCCGCGGATCGAGGGCGCGAGCATGATCTCCTGCACGACCGGCGCGAGGAGGCCGCGCAGCATCTTTCCTATCCGCCTTCGGATCGATCCCATCGACGCACCGCCAGCAATGTAGTCGAAGGGCCTCGTCCTTTGCGCCCCCCTGCTAGCATGCTGTGCATGAGAACCGCCGGCATCGCCTTGGCGGTCTCGGCGGTCGCGCTGGGCGTCGGGGTCCTCGCGCTTCTCCGCGAGCTGCCGGCCGACCGCGCCCCGCCGCGCATGGATCGCATGGAGAAGCTCGAGCGACAGTTCGCGGAGCTCAGCCGTGACCTCGAGATCCTCAAGGCCGGGCGAGGGGAGGGGGTTCCGGGGGAGGGTCCTGAGCCGCCGCTCCTCCCGAGCCGCACGGAGCCCGCGTCGCCCGGCGGCACGTCGCCTGCCCCGTCCCCCGGCGGCGGCAACGGGGAGATCGAGGCGCTCGTGGACGACGCGGTCGCGCGCAAGACCAAGGGCGTCCTCGACGAGATCCGGATCAAGTCCGAGAAGAAGCCCGCGATCGACGTGTTCGCCTCGACGCTCGAGCTGACCGACGAGCAGCGCGCGAGGACGGAGCGCGTGGTCGTCGAGGGCCAGAAGCAGGTCCACGAGATCCTCGGCACGCCGACGCAGGACGGCGCGAACCTCATGGACCAGCTGGTCGAGCTCGCCGCGAGGGGAATGGCGGAGCCGGGGAAGGATCCCGGCTGGGGCCTCTGGTACGGCCGCGTCCTGACCGAGAAGATCCCCGGCACCGACGAGACCTACGCCGCGCGCATCGAGACGGTGAAGGGCCGCATGCGCGCGGCGTTCAAGCGCGACTGGTCCGAGGCGCCGTATGAGGAGGTCGAGGGCTGGGGCGTGGACCCGACCGAGATCCAGAAGGTGCACGACAGCCCCAACGACGCGCTGTTCCGGCGCATCGCCGACCGCGCGCGCACGCTCGGCGCGAAGATCCCCGGCGATTGAGTCTCATGCCCCCGGACCCCCTGCTGCTTCCCCGTTCGGGGGATGCCCGCGCGCTACAATCCGCCACCCGCATGGCGGATTGCTATACCAAGCGGCAGCGCCGCAGGCTCCGACGTCCCGACGCGCTCGTCCTCGGCCCGCTGCTCGACGTGCCCCCGGCGGAGCGGCCGCGCACGCGCGTCCTCGACTTCCCCGCCGGCGCGGGCTGCATCTCGTGGACGCTCCGGTCCGCGGGGTTCGACGTCACGCCGTGCGACCTCTTCCCCGAGAGCTTCGCCAAGGGCTACGCGGCCGCGCGGGCGCTGACGGTCGCCGAGGCGTTCGCGCGCGCGACGCGCTCGCCGCCGTCGGCCGAGCTCGCGCGGCGGCTCTGGGGCGGCGCGGCGCCGCCGATGCCCGAGGGGATGGAGTGCGTGGCCGGCGACCTCGAGGCGCGGTTCCCGTTCGAGGACGGGCAGTTCGACTTCGTCGTCAGCGTCGAGGGGATCGAGCACGTGAGCGACCGCCAGGGGACGCTCGCGGAGTACCGGCGCGTGACGCGGAAGGGCGGCCGACTGATCCTCACGACGCCCAACCTGCTCAACCTGCGCGCGCGGCTCTCGTTCGCGCTCTGCGGGTTCCGGTCGTTCAACTCGTGGATCGACGAGCACTCGGGCGTGCAGGGGCGCTCGGCCGACGGGCGGCGCGTGTACCACGGCCACGCCTTCATGGTCGACTACAACGAGATGCGCTACAGCCTCCACCACGCGGGTTTCCGGCTCGCGCGCGTGCTGCCGATGCACGAGAGCGGGAGCAGCCACCTGCTCAAGTGGGTGATGCTGCCCTGGGTCTGGGCGGCGACGAAGCGCGCCTGCCACCTCGGCCGGCGCAAGTTCGAGCACTACCGGAAGACCGGCCGCGTGCCCGTCGACGCCAGGAACCCCGCGGACGAGATCTGCCGCGACCTGATGTCGCCCGCGCTCCTTTACGGCCGCGTGATGGGCCTCGAAGCCGTCGCGGTCTAGTACTACAGCGCTAGGGCCTGCTAGAGCCGGCCGGCTACGAAGCCGCCCAGCGTCGTCGCGCCGCCTGGCTGGGCCTCTCCGTTGGCCCAGCTTCGGCGTCGCTCCTCGCTGGCGCCGCCACGGCCGCCGTCGGCGGCCGTGTAGCGGCGTCCCTTCGGGATCGGCTTCTCGCTCGGCCTTCGTCTTTGACGCCGACCCTAGCGCTGTAGTACTAGCGGGGCATCCTTTGCGCCACGGTTTTCGCCCAAGTCCGCGGCGGGGAACCACCTGCGACGGCCGAGTGCGGCACGACGGTCCGGATTCCGGGCCCGCGGGAAGTCGCGGCCCGCGCACGCGGCCCTTATGCTCGGCCCGATGCCGGACGAACGCGCCTTCCAGGATTTCTACCCCGACGACGTCGCGCACTGCTACGGCTGCGGGCGGCTGAACGAGCACGGCCTCCACATCCGGAGCTACTGGGACGGCGACGAGACCGTGTGCCGGTTCGTGCCCCGCCCCTGCCACACCGCGCTGCCGGGGTTCGTGTACGGCGGGCTCATCGCATCGCTCATCGACTGCCACGCGACGGGCTCGGCGGCGGCGGCCGGCTACCGCGCGGAGGGGCGCGCGATGGGCACCGAGCCCCCGCTCCGCTACGTGACCGCGGCCTTGAGGGTCGATTACGTGGCGCCGACGCCGCTCGGGCCGCCGCTCGAGCTGCGCGGCACGATCCGCGAGGTGAAGGGCAGAAAGGTGGTCGTGGGCGTGTCGGTCCGCGTCGAGGGCAGGGAGACCGCGCGCGGCGAGGTCGTGGCCGTCCGGCTCGCGTGACCACGGGAGGGGGCCCGGGGGAGGGGCGTTCATCCCGGACGCCGAACCGGCCGAAGATCAGGACGTGGGGAAAGAGGCGGGACTCGACGTCCTGCTCGTCGACGACGAGCCGCGGATCCTCTCCGCGCTGCGGCGCGTGCTCGCTCCCTTAGACCTCGCGATCGAGGCGACCGAGGACCCCCGCCGCGCGGTCGGGATCCTCGGCGCGCGCTCGCCCCGCGTGCTCGTCACCGACTACCACATGCCGGGGATGGACGGCGTCGCCGTGCTGCGCGAGGCGCGGAGGCTCTCGCCGGGCACGGTCCGCATCCTGCTCACCGCCGGCGCCGACACGCGGCAGATCGTGGACGCGATCAACGTCGGGCGCATCTTCCGCTTCGTGCCGAAGCCGTGGGACGACGACGCGCTCGCGGCGCTCGTGCGCGAGGCCATCGACGCGTACGACGTCCAGCGGCGGCAGGCATCCGCGGCGGAGGAGCGGGGCTCGCTGCGGATGGCGCTGCGGCGCGTGCGCAAGCTCCAGATCGAGCTCGGCCCGCCCGTCCATGCCGCGCTCGAGACCGGGGAGGTCGCCTGCGCGAGCACGCCGTGCGAGCACGCGACCGGCGACTATCTCGACGTGCTCCCGCTCGACCGGGGGCGGACCGCGCTGCTCGTGGGAGACGTCGCGGGACACGGCGTGGAGGCCGCCATCTTCGTCTTCGAGGCCCGTGCCCTCCTGCGGTGGGGCTTCGGGGAGGGGGACGATCTCGACGTGATCCTCTCGCGTGCGAACCGGGTGCTCTGCCGGGACATGCGCGGGGGCCGCTTCCTCACGCTCTTCGCCGCGGTGCACGACGCGCGGACCGGCATGCTCGAGTACATGAACGCGGGACACCTGCCGGCGCTCGTCGCGGGCGGCACGGGCGTCCGCGAGCTCGAGCGGACCGGCCTTCCCCTCGGGCTCATGGAGGACGCGCGGCACGAGCTGCGCCGCGTCCCGCTGGGGCCGGGCGACCTGCTCCTCGCCTACACCGACGGCCTCACGGAGGCGCGCGACGCGGGCGACGAGTTCTTCGGGATCGAGGGCGTCAAGGCGACGCTCGCGGGGGGCCCCCTCCGCCCGGTCGAGCAGCTTCGCGCGGTCACGGACGCGCTCCTCGCGTTCACGGGCGAGGATGCGACGACCGACGACCTGACGCTGCTCGCCTACCGGCCCCGCGCCGGCGCGCGCTGACCGCGTCGGCGCTCCGCCCGGCTCAACTGCCCGCGTCGCGGCGGTGCTGCAGCTCCGCGAACAGGCGGTCGCGCTCGGCCACGAGGTGGAAGTGGTCGAACGCCTGGCGCACGGACATCCGCAGGTCGTCGTCGTCCCACGGCTTCAGGAGGAAGCGGTAGACGGCCCCCTCCTGCACGGCCGCGAGGACGGCCGCGAGATCCGGCTTCCCGGTGAGGATCATGCGCACCGCGTGCGGCGCGAGCCGGCGGACCTCGTGGAGGAACGCGGGCCCGTTCATGGGCGGCATGTAGAAGTCGGCGACGACGACCGTCGGCGGCTGCGCCTTGACCTCGTCGAGCGCGTGCACCGGGTTCTCGCACGTGCGGACCTCGAACGGCTCGTCGAGCATGACGCGGCGCAGCGCCGAGAGGATGGACGGATCGTCGTCGACGAACAGGACCGACTCCGCGCTCACGACTTCACCTCCCCGCCGTACGCCAGATGGTGCTCCCGCCGTTCGTCCTGATGCGCCACGTCGAGCGACTCCATCCCCGCCTTGGCGGCGACCACGCCGCGTTGCCCCGCGACGTGGAAGACCTCGACATGGCATCCGGTCGGGGAGGCACGCGCACCGTCGACGGCCGCGGGGATGGCCCGCTCGATCGCCTCCCGCCCCGTCCGGAGCAGGCGCCGCGCCTCCCCGTTGGCCGTGAGGATCTGGCCGTCCCCGCCCACGCACACGAGCGCCAGGGGCAGCGCCTCGAGCACGGCGCGCAGGTACTCGAGCGTCCGCTCCTTCGCGTACATCGCGTGCGCGCCCACCTCGATCTTCTGCTCGAGGCGCAGGTTGAGCGCCACGAGCTCCGAGTTCAGCCGCCGGTTCTCGCGGTCCAGCCGCTGGTGGTCGAGGAACTTCCGCACGTGGTCGCGGAGCTCGTCGTCGTTCCACGGCTTCGAGAGGAACCGGTAGATCTGGCCCTCGTTCAACGCCGCGACGATGAGGTTGATGTCCGCGTAGCCGCTCAGCACGACCCGGAGGCAGTCGGGCCGGATCGCCTTCACGCGCTTCAGGAACGCGACGCCGTCCATCCCCGGCATGCGGAAGTCGGCCAGGACGAGGTCGACGTCCCGCGAGGCGACGACCGCCAGACCCTCCTCGCCGCCGCCGGCGAAGAGCGTCTCCCAGGGCTCGTCCATGAAGACGCGCCGCAACGAGTTGAGGATCGCGGGCTCGTCGTCGACGAAGAGGACGGTCGGTCTGCGCTCGCTCATGCGCCTCCCTCGCCGGATGACACCGGCAGCCGGATAAAGAAGGTGGTCCCCTTCCCGATCTCGCTCTCGAACGTCATCGTGCCGCCGTGCTTGCGCACGATGTCGTAGGAGATCGTCAGGCCGAGGCCGGTCCCCTTCCCGGCGGGCTTCGTGGTGAAGAACGGGTCGAAGATCCGGGCCCGTATGTCCTCCGGGATCCCGGAGCCGGTGTCCGCGATCGTGACCACCACCTCGCCCCCCTCCTCGCGCGTGGACACGCGGATCTCGCCCTGCTCCGCGATCGCGTGGCTCGCGTTCACGAGGAGGTTGACGAAGACCTGGTTGATCTCGCCGGGCCGGCAGCGCACCTGCGGGATCGGGGCGAGGTCCGTCGTCACCTTCGCCTTGTACTTGAGCTCGTTGTGGACGACGTTCAGTGTGCTCTGCAGGCACGCGTTGAGGTCCGCGTGGACCATCTCCTTCTCCGAGGGGTGGGAGAAGAACTTCAAGTCCGCGACGATCTTGCGGACGCGCTCGGTGCCCTCGAGCGATTCGCGGATGAGGACCGGGAGGTCCTCGAGCAGGAACGGGAGCTTCTGCTCGCGGCGCAGCGCCTCGATCTCCGGGTCGCCCGGGAGCCGCCGCTCGTACGCGCCGAGGACCTGCACGAGCTTGTCGCAGTAGCGCCCGAGCGTGCCGAGGTTCGAGTGGACGAACCCGATCGGGTTGTTGAGCTCGTGCGCGACACCGGCGGCGAGCAGGCCGATCGACGCCATCTTCTCCTGCTGGAGCAGCATCGCGTGGGCGGTCTCGAGGTCGCGCAGCGCGTTCTCCAGCGCCCGCGTCTTGTCCTCCAGCGCCTCGTTCCGCTCGGACAGCGCCCGCGTGCGCGAGCGGACCATCCGCTGGAGCGTCTCCTTCCCGCGCGCGAGGCGCGCGACCAGGCGCTCGTTCTCCGCGCCCCGCACCTCCGCGCGCCGGTTCGCGATCCACGTGCAGAGGGACCGCCGCACGCGCTGGGCGACCTCGAGGCGCGAGAAGGGCTTCGCGAGGAAGTCCCAGCGGTCGAGGAGTTCGGGAGGGATCCGCGGCACGATCCCCGTCTCGGCGAGATCCCCTCCCCCGGTCATCAGCGTGCACTGCACCTCGGGATCCAGCTCCCACAGGCGGCGCATGACGTCGATGCCATCCACGCCGTCGCCGAGCATGAGGTCGACGACGGCGCAGGCGATCCCCTCGCCGCGGGCCGCGATCTCCGCCGCGCGGACGATGGCCTGGTGGCCCGAGGAGACGAGGTGGAGGCCCGCCGACCGCGCCGGCAGCGCGGCGGCGATCGCCTCGCCGACGTAGGAGCCGCAGAGGCGGAGGATCCTCGCCTCGTCGTCGACGACGAGCACGTGCACGTCCCCGACCTCGGCGTCGGGCCCTCGGGCCCGCGCCGGCAGACGCTGTCCTTGGTACCGGGTTCCCACCCTGGTTGTCCCCCACTTCTCTATCGGAGCCGCACCGCCGCAGTGTTAGGTCCCCGGGGATTTCAGTCTTGCCGCCTTGTCACGAATGCAAGACAGGCTATTCTTGGACCTTCAGGGGCCGGCTCCGAGGGTCCCGGGGGAGAGCATGCCGGATTGTGTGGTGTTGGTCGCGCAGCATGACGGCACCGTTTCGTCGCGGATTGAGGCGGAGATCGCGGGCGCCGGGATGCGCGTGGCGGGGCCGGTTCGGGACCTCGCGAGCGCGCTGGCGCGGGCGGAACGGCAGGAAGTCGCCGCGGTGCTCCTCGATCTGCACCTCCCCGACGGCGGCGGCGCGGCGGCCGGGCGCTTCCTTGCAAGCCACCCCCACCTGCCGGTCATCGCCACCGTGCCGCGGAAAGCGGAGGAGGAGGGGCGGGCGGCCCTCGCGGCCGGCGCGAGGACCTATCTCCTCGACGAGGAGATCGGCAGGGGGCTCCTCGCGCCGCTCGTCCGCCACGTCGCGGGCGCGCGCGACGGCCCCGTCCCCGCGGAAGCCGCGGCGGCGCGGCGCCTCCTCCACGATCTCAGCAACCTGCTCGCGGTGGTCGGCGGCGAGGCGGAGATGCTCGCCGAGCGCGCGGACTCCGAGAACCCGCTCGCCGAGGACATCCGGGGCCTGCACGAGGCGGTCAAGGAGTGCCTCGGCACCTTCCGGAGCTTCGTCGCGCTCCGCAAGGGCGACGCGACGTGATCCCGCGAGTAGCGCTACCCTTCCCGGGCCTCGAGATCCTCCCACCGCGCGTAGAGACGCGCGACCTCCGCGGCGGCTTCCTGGCGATCCGCCGTGACCCGTTTCACGTCGGGGCTCGCGTAGAGCGCCGGGTCGGAGAGCCGCGCGTCGAGCCCCGCGAGGCGCGCCTCCGCGGCGGCGATCGCGTCGGGAAGCGCCTTCAGCTCCTGCTTCTCCATGTAGGTGAGGCGCGCCACCGCGGGCTTCTCCCGCACGGGAGGCGATTTGGGGGGGCTCCGGGGGACGGAGTCCTCGCGCATGCGGTCGAGGAGGCTCGACGCGTCGCCGGCGTGGTGCCGGACCGACGTGCCGTCGCAATAGAGCAGCTTCGTCGCGACACGGTCGAGGAAGTAGCGGTCGTGGCTCACGACGAGGGCCGAGCCCTCGAACGCCGCGAGCGCCTCCTCGAGGACGCGCAGCGTCATCAGGTCGAGGTCGTTGGTCGGCTCGTCCAGGACGAGGACGTTGCCCCCCTTGAGCAAGAGCTTCGCAAGGAGGACGCGGTTGCGCTCGCCGCCGCTGAGCTTGCCGACCGGCGTCTGGAACATCTCGCGCGGGAACAGGAAGCCGTCGAGGAAGCTCTCGACCCGCACGTCGCGGTCGCCGACGCGGACCCAGGTGCTGCCGTCCCCAACCTCGTCGACGACGCTCTTGTCGGGGCGCAGCTCGCTCCGGGCCTGGTCGATGTAGGCGAACTTCACGGTCGAGCCGATCTCGACGGTGCCGGCGTCCGGGGGCAGGAGCCCCATGCAGAGCCTCAGGAGCGTCGTCTTGCCCGCGCCGTTGGGGCCGACGATGCCGACGCGCTCGCGGGCGCCGATCGAGAGGTCGAGCCCCTTGAAGAGGCCCCACTTCGAGACGCCCTTGAGCTCGATTCCCTTGGCGCCGAGCCGCGGGCCCGGCGGGATCAAGAACTCGGGCTCGGTGTCCACGACCTCGAGCGCGTTCTCGGCGAGCGCCTCCACCTCCCGCAGGCGTGATTTCGGCCGCCGCCGCTGCGCCGGCGGCTTGCGGCGGAGCCAGAGGGTCTCGCGGCGCAGCAGGGAGAGCCGCGACCGCTCCGCGGAGCGCTCCGCCTGCATGCGCGCCGCCCGGAGGACGAGGAACTCCTCGTAGCCGCCCTCGTACGCGTAGATCTGGCCGCGGTCGATCTCGAGGATGCGGGTGGCCACCCGGTCGAGGAAGTAGCGGTCGTGCGTGACCATCAGGAGCGTCTCGTTCGCCCCGAGGAGCCACCCCTCGAGCCAGTCGGTGGCGATCGCGTCCAGGTGGTTCGTGGGCTCGTCGAGCAGCAGGAGGTCGGGCTCCTCCACGAGCAGCCGCGCGAGCGCGACGCGACGGCGCTCGCCGCCGGAGAGCGAGCCGCAGAGCGCCTTCGGGTCCTCGAGCCCGAGGCGCGAGATCATCGCCTCGGCGCGGTGGTCCCCCCCGGCCCCCCCCGATACCACCTCGAGCACGGAGCGCGCGGGGTCGAGCACGGGCTCCTGCTCCAGGTAGCCGATCGTCGCGCCCTTCCTCGCGACGCGGGCCCCCTCGTCGGGATCGAGGAGCCCCGCGACGATCTTCAGGAGCGTCGACTTGCCGCAGCCGTTCGGTCCGACCAGCGCGATCCGGTCCTTCTCCTCGACCGCGAGCGAGACGCCGCGGAGCAGGTGCCGCTCGGCGAAGCTCCTGTGGACGTCCTGCAGGGAGACGAGCGCCATCGCGGCTCAGCGCAACCCGAGGAGGACGAAAACCCGCGCGGCCACCCGGACACGATAACCGGCCGGGCCACCCCGCCCCCAAGGAGAGGGGTGGCGCCGGCGGGACCTTGGCCCTCGCGGGCCGCGGTCACGGCTTCTGGTAGAACCTGGCCACGCGGGCGTAGGACGCGCTCGGGAAATCCCCGGCGAGCGTCAGCGACCCGTCGGCCGCGACGTTTGCGAGGATGAACCCCGAGGGCGGCACGCCGCCCGTTCCCGCGTCGGGGTCGTTCGTGAAGTAGGCGGCCGCGACCAGGTCCTCGGCCGCGTTGATCGAGATCGTGCGGTACACGCGCGCGAGCACGTTGCCCACCGGGAAGGGGAGCCCGCCGTCGCTGAGCTCCGTGCTCCCGACGCCGACCGCGGGCACGATGTTCGCCCCGTCGTACGTGTACGACTTGAGCCCCCCGAAGCCGGATGCGACGATCAGCGCGCCTCCCTGCGCCAGCGCGAAGTCGCGCGCCCGGTTCGGCGTGTCCAGGCTCGCCGCGAGCAGGACCGGCAGGTCCGGGTCGACGAGCGAGTACGCCTGCAGCTGCGCGGTGTTCCCGCCGCCGATGATCGCGAACATCGTGCCGGCGAGGATCTGGTTCGCCTCGCCGGAGGCGCCGCCGGGGATCTCCGTGAGGGATGCGACCCCGACGGTGAACACCGTGGTCCCGTGGTAGACGCGCGATCCGTCGTCCGCCACCGCGATGCCGTGCTGGCCCGTGGTATCCGCGCCCGAGTTGGCGACCAGCGTCAGCGCGCCGGTCACGGGGTCGCAGTCCCACATGCGCAGCCCGTCGAGATCGTCGTCCTGGTGGAAGAGGTGCAGCCCGTCCGCGGAGAACACCAGCGTGACCGGCGAGGGCTCCGACACATCCACGGCCGGATCGTCGGACGTCCGGTAGGACTCCTCGAAGGTGAGGGTCCCGTTGCCCCAGTTGATCGCGAAGCGCGAGATCAGGTCGCCGCCCCAGCAATAGGGCTCCCCGTTGTAGCAGTCGTACTGCGACGTCACGTAGAGCCACTGGCCGCTCGGGTGCATGGCGAACCCGAAGATCGTGTAGTTGCCGCCGACCGTGACGTTGACGTCCCCGTTGGTCGCCAGCGGCGCATCCGCGAGGACGGTGAAGGTGTCCGCGTCGATCACGGTGTCGATCTCCACGTCGTCGTCGACGGCGCCACCGCTCGTGTAGTCGAGGGCGACGGTGTCTCCGCTCTGCAGGCCGTGGCCGGCCAACGTGATCGTCACGACGTTGACGGCCTGGACGTAGGTCGCACCGAGCAGCACCGAGGGGCTCCGCAGGAGCGTACCGCCGGTGATCGCCCCGGCGGCGGGATCGTCGATCGTGAAGGTGTCGGCGTCCACGACGGTGACCACGTAGATCCCGTCGGTAGCGGTCCCGCCGGTCCCGGCGAAGAAGTCGAGCTGGACCTTGTAGCCGTCGGGCACGTTGTGCTTCTGCATGGTGACCGTGACGAGGTTCCCGGCCCTCGTGTAGGTCCCCGGGATGCCCGGGATCAAGGTGGTGTCGCGCAGCGTCGGCACGCCGCCCGCCACCGAGTAGGTCGAGACGGTCAGCCTGTCGCTCGTGAACAACAGCTCCGTATAGCCGTGGCCTCCGTCTCCGCCGCAGCCGGCGAGACCCGCGGCGAGAACCGCGATGCAGGCAAGAACCGCGATCCGGCGGGTGCCGAACCTCTTGCGTCCGTTTTCGCTCATACAGTTTTCTCCCAAGCGGGCGATGGCGCGTCCCCCAACCGCAAGGACCGCCTCCCGCTTCGCGGCAGCCTACAGTTTTCCGTACGGGACGGCAAACCTCCGGGCGTTCCCACCCGCGCGCGCCAGGCCCTCTTTTTGTGCAAGGGGAGGGGGCGCGGGGGAGGGATCCGAGGCGCGGGCGAGAAAGGCGTCCCGGGCCGGCTCCTCGAAGAGGTCGTGCCCTGCGTGCCGGCCGCCACACGCACCGGATGGTGCGGTCACCTGCTCCGCTGCTCCGGATCGTGGGCGAGGCGCGGGTAGATCACGCGGCCGGCCACGCGCTTCCCCTTGAGCGCCCCGAGGATCGTCCGGACGTGTTCGCCCGGCACGGCGACGAAGGTGACCCGCTCGAGGATGTTGATGCGGCCCACGACGCTGCCGGGCAGACCCGCCTCGCCCGTGATCGCCCCGACGATCGACGCGGGGCGCACGCGATTCCAGCTGCCGACGGGGATGACGATCTCCACGAACTCCTCGCTGTCCGCGCGTGCCGGCGCCCGGGGCTGCGGGTCGGGGTCGGGCGCGACGTAGAGCGGGGCCTCCCCCCACGCCAGCCGCGCCGCGGCCGCGGCCAGGTCGGCGAAGTCGTACCCCTCCTCGGCGTGCATCTCCTTGACCATGTTGAGGAACGGCGCCCGGTCCTCCTCCGTGAGCGCCCGCAGCTTGTCCTGGAAGCGCTCGCGACGCCGGTCCGCGAGCTCGGCGCGGCCGGGGATGCGCATCGGCTCCATCGGACGGCCGCTGAATCGCTCGATCGCGCGCATCATGCCGCGGTCGCGGGGCTGCCAGAAGGTGATCGAACGCCCCGTGCGCCCCGCGCGACCGGTGCGCCCGATGCGATGCACGTAGATCTCCTGGTGCCGCGGGATGTCGTAGTTGACCACCAGCCCGATGTGATCCACGTCGAGGCCGCGCGCCGCGACGTCGGTCGCCACGACGATCTGCGTCTTGCGCGCCTTGAGCCGCTGCACGACCGCCTCGCGCGCCTTCTGGTCCATGCCGCCGTGGATGCACTCCGCCTGGTAGCCGCGGCCCTGCAAGTGCTCGGCCAGCTCGGCCGTGGCCCGTTGCGTGCCCGCGAAGATGAGCACCGCCTCGTAGTCCTCCGCCTCCAGCACGCGCTCGAGGGCCTCGTTCTTCTCGTGCCGCCCGACGCTCATCGCGAACTGCTCCGTCCCGGGGAGGGTCAGCGTGCGACTCGCCATCTTCATGTCGACCGCGTTCCTCAGGTGGCGGTCCGCGATGCGACGGATCGGCGCGGGCAGCGTCGCGGAGAAGAGCGAGATCTGCCGGTCTTCGGGCGCGTGCTCGAGGATCCACTCGACGTCCTCGATGAACCCCATCTTGAGCATCTCGTCCGCCTCGTCGAGGCCGAAGAAGCGGACGCGGGCGAGCGAGAGGGTGCCGCGCTCCAGGTGATCGCGCACGCGCCCGGGAGTGCCGATGACGACATGCACGCCTCGCTGCAGGGCGTTCCTCTGGATGTGGATCGGCTGGCCGCCGTAGATCGGGAGCACGTGCACGCCGCCGTTGCCGAGGTGCTTGCCGTACGAACGCACCGCCTCGGCCACCTGCAGCGCCAGCTCGCGGGTCGGCGTGAGCACGATCGCCTGCACCGAGCGGTCGGCCATGTCGAGGCGTTGGAGCAGCGGCAGCGTGAACGCGGCGGTCTTGCCCGTCCCGGTCTGCGCCTGGCCGAGCAGGTCGCGGCCGAGGAGGAGCGGCGGGATCGCGCCCGCCTGGATCGGCGTGGGCTGCTCGTAGCCGAGCTCCTCGAGACTGCGCAGCAGCTCGGGAACGAGGCTCAGGTCCCGAAATGTGGGTTCGGTGTCGGTGTCCATGGGCGTCCTTCGCTTCCTGCCCGTCCACCGTCCGCGAGGCCGATTCGAGGCAATCCGAGAGCGTACCGCGGGGCCCGGGCGAGGCAAGGTCTGCCGGGGCGCCGGGCCGTGCGGATCCGCTAGAAGAGCTTGCCCGAAAGCGACGCGTCCTTGTCGGTGCGCGTGCCGATCTTCACGTTCGTCACGAGCCGCACGATGCCCTCCGCGTGGAGCGTCTCGTGGATCCGTCCGATCGTCGCGAGGATCGTCCCGAGCTCGCCCTCGACGTTGGTGCCGTAGGCGTGGAGCTCTACGACGAGGCCCGACCCCCTGATGATCTCGTGCGCGCGCTTCACCTCCTTGCGCACCGAGACGCCCACGCCCAGGGGAACGACCTGGATCTCCGCCAGCGCTTTCATGACCCCCATCGTAGGCTGAGCGACCCAATGCTCCCTCCGCCGCTCGCAGGCGGGCGCGTGGTCTCGCCTCCGTGGCGACGGTGCCGCGCAGGGGAAGGAGGGGGGCGCGGGGGGAGGGTAAGATGCGCGCCCTTGCGCATCCTCGCGGCGGTCGGCCTCCTCGTCGCGGTCGCCCGCGCGGGGCCGGCCGAGCTCGCCTACGTCCAGGAGCCCGATCCGGCGAAGGCCGAGAAGCTCCTCGCGCCGCTGCTCGCGAAGTACAAGACGCCCGGCGCGTGCGAGGGGCTCGTGAAGCTGCTGCGGGGCAAGCGCTCCTACCCCGCCGCCAAGAAGGACCGCGAGACGCTCGACTTCGCGTGCCCGGACGGCAAGACGCGCCAGTTCACGTACATCCTCCCGTCGAAGTACGGCCACGCGCGGCCGGCCGGCGTCCTCTTCTGGCTCCACGGCGCGATCCGGCAGCCCGCCCCGGGCGGCGGCGCGGGCGAGGCGCAGATGTTCCGGCCCGCCGTGGAGGACCTCGGGCTGATCGTCGTCGGGCCGTCCACCTACGACGGCGTCGAGTGGGGCGACCCCGCCTGCCGCGCGCTCGTGATGCACGCGCTCGATTTCGTGAAGACGCGCTTCAACGTCGACGAGAACCGCGTCTGGATCGCCGGCGACTCCGACGGCGGCCGCGGGACCTACGCGACGGTCGAGACCTTCGCCCACTTCTTCGGCGCGGCGGTCCCGGTCATCGGCGCGCCCGGCGGCGTGACGCGATTCCTCAACTTCCGGAACCTGCCCTGGTTCGCGATCAACGGCGGCAAGGACACGATCTTCACGATCGATCACGTCCGGGAGGCGATCGACGGGATGAAGGCCGCGGGCGTCGCGATCGAGTGGAAGCTCGTCGAGAACGGCGGCCACGACCCCCGCTTCTTCCTCACGTACAAGGACGAGGTGGTGTCCTTCCTGAAGGCGCATCCGCGCGATCCCTATCCGAAGACGGTCGAGTGGTGCATCGACCCGTCGCGCGAGACCGGGTTCCCCGCGGACACGTTCCGCTGGATCCGCATCGAGGAGGCGGGCGACTCGGAGAGCAACGCCGCCTTCGACGACGAGGGCGGGATCCTCGGCCGCGGCCTGCCGCGGGTCTCCGCGACCCGCGACGGCAATCGGGTCACGATGAGGACGCGCGGGGTGAAGCGCGTGACGCTGCTCGTGTCGGACCAGATGCTCGACCTGAAGAAGGACGTCGCGGTCACGGTGAACGACCGCCTGCTCTTCCGCGGCAAGATCCTCCCCGAAGCACGCGCGATCCTCGAGGAGGCGCGGCGGTTCAAGGACCGTGCGCTCGTCTTCAGCAACCGGATCACGCTCGACGTGGACGCGGAAGCGGTTCCCGGCGAGCCGGCCGCGGGCAACTGATCCGTTGCATCGAAGGAGAGGGGCGCGGGGGGAGTAGAATCGCCTGCGTGGCCGCACGCGCGCCGATCGCCGCGGTCCTGCTGCTCGCCGCCGCGGCGTGGGCTGGCGACGAGGTCGTCGTGAGCGAGGAGTGGCGCGCTCCGGCGCGTGCGGGTGACCGAGGCGACGATCGGCAACGTCAACCAGCAGCCGCTCTCGCTGTTCGTCGAACTCGAGTGCCTCGGCTCCGGCCCTGAGCCTACGCCGCCGGGTAGTCGGTGTACCCCTTCTCGCCCGGCGTGTAGAAGGTGCTCGTGTCCGCCGTCGCGAGCGGCGCGCCGCTCCGGAGTCGCTCGGGAAGGTCGGGGTTCGCGATGAACGGGCGGCCGAACGCGACGAGGTCGCCGCGGCCAGCCTCGAGATCCTTCTCCGCGCGCTCCGCGTCGTAGCCGCCCGAGAGCATGAACGTGCCCCCGAACCCCCTCCGCATCCTCTCGACCGTCGACTCCTGAGGCTTCGGCGCCCCCATCGCCGAGTGGTCGACGACGTGGAGGTACACGAGACCGATCTCGCCGAGCCGCCGCGCGAGGTGCTCGTACTGCGGCTCGACCTCGGGGAAGGGCGCGATGTCGTTGAAGACGCCGTAGGGCGAGAGCCGGATCCCGACGCGGTCCTTGCCGATCGCCTTCGCCGCCGCGGAGGCCACCTCGAGCACGAAGCGGCAGCGGTTCTCGATCGACCCGCCGTAGCCGTCCGCGCGCCGGTTCGCGCCCGGGTTCAGGAACTGCTCCAGCAGGTACCCGTTCGCGGAGTGGAGCTCCACGCCGTCGAGCCCCGCCTCGCGCGCGTTCCGCGCCCCTTGCGCGAACTCTTCGATCGCCTTCCGGATGTCTCCCTCGGTCATCGCGCGCGGCACGGGGTGCGGCTGCGGCCCCTGCGCGTCGGTGAACATCTTCCCGGCGGCGGCGACCGCTGACGGCGCGACCATCTCGGCGCCCGCGGGGAGGTTCAGCGGGTGTCCCACGCGCCCCGTGTGCATCATCTGGAGGAAGATCCGCCCGCCGTTTCTGTGCACGGCGTCGGCGACGGCCCTCCAACCCTTCACCTGCTCCCTGCTGAAGATCCCGGGGATGCGCGGGTAGCCGAGGCCGTTCGGCGAGGGGGAAGTCCCCTCGGTGACGATCAGGCCCGCGCCCGCGCGCTGCGCGTAGTAGGTGGCGACGATCGGGCCCGGCACGTTGCCGATCGAGCGGTTGCGCGTCATCGGCGACATGACGATGCGGTTTCTGAGCGAGAGGGGACCGAGCGTGTAGGGGGAGAAGAGCTTCATGGCGGGGCGCGATGCTACCAGCGAAGGGGAGGGGCTCCGGGGAGGGGGACTGCCGGTGACGACCTCTTGATGCGGGCCGCCCGGGATCGCGCTACGATGGCACATCATGATCCGTCGCGGGCTCCGGATCCTCCTCGTCGTCGCGGGCGCCGCGTTCGCGGAGGACAAGCCGCTGCCCCTCGCGAAGAGCACGACGCTGCCGAGCGGGGGGTCCTACTTCGTCGAGGGGAGGCAGGAGATCGTCTGGGGCCAGGAGATCTCGATCCAGAAGGGCACGCGCCTCGCGGGCCAGGGCGAGAACGCGGTCCTCGTCGTCTCCGGCGCGCTCCAGGTGCGCGGGATCTTCGGCGACAGCGTCAAGATCGACAACCTGGCGATCGAGGTGTCGGAGAAGTGCGAGCGCGTCCACCTCGAGTCCGTCGACCTCAACGGCTGCGCGATCCGCACCGTCCCCGACAAGGCGTGCGAAGCGCGGATCCATCTGGAGGAGGTGCGCCTCGACGGCTGTCCCGTCGAGCTGACGCTGAAGAAGGGGGAGGTGACGATCCTCAACAGCCGCACGAAGGGCCCCGTGAAGATCGTCGCCGTTCCGGAGGAGGGGAAGAGGACCGCGGTCTCCGCGTTCGTGAACGCCTGCAACGTCGACCGCGACTTCTACGCGGAGGGGATCGACTCGCTGGTCGTGCGCGCCTGCCTGTTCTCCGGCACGAAGATCGGCTTCAAGGACTGCGCCGAGCTGGCCTTCGACGCCAACATCGTGAAGTCGCCCTCGATCCTCTTCGAGCAGACGCAGCCGGGCGGGTTCAGGAAGACGGCGCTGCAGAAGAGCGACTTCCACGGGTGCAAGCTCGTGTTCAAGGTGCCCCGCGCGGACCCCAAGAAGGACAACATCCCGTGCGACAAATGCTGGTTCCAGGGCCGCACGAAGAAGGAGGAGATCCTCGGGAAAGACATCGTGGACGGCACGACGGACGAGACGACCGGCGCGTTCATCGTCTTCAGGAAGATCAACGAGCGCGAGCTGATGCTCGGCGGCATGACCACCCAGCGCGGGATGCCGGGCAGCAACAAGTAGGGCAGGCAGGCGGAGGGGCCCGGGGAACCCGGCGGCGCTACTCCGGCGGCAGCTCGTAGACGCCGTCGCGGCCGGCGATCAGGCGCTTCTGGCGGACGAGCTCGTCCCATACTTCTTGCGGGTACTGGTCGGGCGGGCGCACGCCGACGATCGACGACTCGCGGCCCGAGCTCATCGGGCCGTGCCCCATCGTCGACTCCGAGTCCAGGCGCACGATCTTGAGCCGCTGCCGGAACGCCTTGAGCGCGCGCTTCAGGACGTCGCGGTCGTGCTCGACGAGCTGGCGCTTCCCAGACTGCCAGTCCCAGACGATCCGCTTCAGCGCGTCGAGGTCGCGCTCCTCGATCGCGACGAAGAGCTCGACGTCGTCCTTCTCCCGCGCGGCCTCGAAGGCCCGCTTGGCCTCGGCCCACGCGTTGTCGGGCGCGGCGCCGACCTGGAGCTGCGCGACGACGTCGATGAGGACCCGGCTCAGGAGGTCGCAGCGGGGATCGATCTTCACGCCCGGGAATCATAGCGCATGCGCGAATCAGCGCTCCGGGATCGGCGCGCTCGGGCGGCCCCCGGAGCCCCCCCGCTTCCTACTCGACGGCGAACTCGCCCGGGTTCGGCACGCGCACCTCGACGCGACGCTTGCCGCACTGGACCTCGTACTGGCCCGCGGCCAGCGCGTCGAAGGTCGCGACCTCGTTCTCCACGCGCGCCGTGCGGCGCATCCAGCCGAGCGCCGGGTCCGACGAGAGGAGCATCACCTCGCGCGCGCGGAGCTTGGGCGACGGACGCACGACGAGCGTGTGGAGCGCGGGCACCGCCACCTTCTCCTCCTGCTCGCCCGCGCGCAGCGTGATCCGGCGCGTGGAGATCGACCAGCGAGCCTCGCGGTCTTTGAGGAAGAGGATCAGCGAGTAGTCCTGCGGCTGCACGCTGCCGAGGTCGCAGCGGCCGTCCGCCTCGACCTGGCGCGCGGACACCGTGCCCGCCTCGCACCAGAGCGCCGCGAAGAGCCGCCCTTCGGCGCCGCTCCCGGCGAAGCGGTCCACGCGCAGCTTCAGGCGCGCCGGCTCGCGGAAGCGGATCGTCACCGTGCCGGCGCGGCGGGGATCGAAGGACTCTTGGCCGGTGCCGTAGTCCTTGACCGAGGCGCGCAGGAGCGCCTCGCCCTCCGTCGTCTCGGGCAGGAGGACGAGCCACTGGCCGTCGGAGCACCGGAGGGCGTCCGCCTGCTGCTCGCGCGCGCCCGGGCCGCTCCCGAGGACGAGCGCGAACCGCGTCGTCCCCTGCGCCACCTCGCCGTTGGGGCCGAGGAGCCTCGCGGCGACGGACGTGCCCGCCGCCGGTGCCTCGAACGGCAGCTCGACTTCCGTCGAGACGTCCGTGACCTCCGCGACCGCGTGCGCCAGCAGGTTCCGGCCTCCGAGGAAGGCCGCGATCAGGTAGCGGCCCGGGTCGAGGTCGTACCAGATCGCGCGCCCTCCCGTCTGCGACGCGGCGCGCCCCTGGTCGTCCTTGAGCGACTCGGGGTCGACGGCGCGGCCCTCGACGCGCCGCAGCCGGAACTCGACGCGGTCGGGGACGAGAAGCCCCTCGGCCGGCACGAGTCGGGCGGCGAGCATGCGCCGGCCCTCGAGCTTGAGGACGAGCGGCCCGCTTGCGGCCACGCCCGCGTCATACTCGGTCTCCTGGGATTGGAGGGGCTCCGGGAACCATACCTCGGCGCGCACGCGGCACGTGCCCCTCGGCAGGCGCGCCGTGCCGGGGTCGGGGAGCCACGCGTCCGAGCCGTTCCCCAGCGGGCCCTGCCACGTGACCCACGCGTTCTCGGCGCGCTCGCCGTCCGGCATCCGCACCTCGACGGGCACGGCCGCCACGGGCTGCGCCCGGAAGTCGAGGACGGCATCCGGCTGCACGTAGTTGTTGCGCGGCTCCGGCTGGAGGTCGTAGTCCTCGTGGAAGGCGGTGATGCGGTGCCAGGCCGGCACGAGCCCCTTGATCTCGTAGCGGCCCTCGGAGTCCGTGCGCGCGGAGTGGCGCACCTGGCGGCGCCAGAGCTCGCCCTCGATCGCGGCGCTCGCGATCACGCCCACGTCGACGTCCTCGTGCGCACGCTCCCGCGTGCGGCGCGCCGCCACGGCAAGGTCGAAGGGCTGCGCCTGGGGCGACGCGGTGACGACGACGTCGCGGACCGGCTCGCCGGAGGGATCGCGCACGAAGCCGGTCACGGTGCCGTTGCCCTCGAAGAGCGCCTTCCCTCCGGACCCCGCGAGCGCCTTGCCGAGCTCTTCCTGCGCGCCCGCGGCGAGGTCGCGGAGCGAGGTCGCGACACCCGTCGCGTCCGCCGCGGACCCGGGCTGGCCCGATTCTGCGGTCCCGGAGCCCGCCGGCCCGGCCCGCTGCCCTTCGCCGAGGTCCAGGGAAGCCGCGTCGCGGGGAGCGGAGCCCGAGCGCCGCGCGGCCGGCGCCGACGACGGCCAGAGCACGGCGCCCGCGAGGATGCCGCCGGCGAACGCCGCCGCGCAGAGCAGGAGGACCCGCATCCGGAGGCTGATTGTACGCGCGGCACGTCGTCGTGCCCTCGCTCTCGGCGTTTGGTGAAGCTCGCCATGGAGGGGAGCGTGCGCGACGCGATGCCCCGCGACGGGGTCGCCGCTCACCGGCGGGGCGGACCTTGCCCACGCCGTCGCGGACGACCTCTTCGGGGCCGCTCGCGCGGGCACGCTCGAGGCGGGCGTTGTCGATCTCTGCGAATCAGGGTCGCGGCACGTTGATGCCGAAGAAGCCGTCACCTCCCTTGTCGAGGCCGAGGGTCCAACGGATGCTCAGCGCGACGGCCTCGGGGTCGCGGAGCACCATGGGCTCGAGGCTGCGGATGGTGGCGATACCGGCAGCGTCGCGCACGAGATCGTCCTGCTCCATCGCGCTCGCGAAGACCTCGATCGATTCGCCCGGCCGCGGGACGGCGACCTCGACGGCGGCACGGCAGGCGGGGATGAGAAATCCGAGGACGAACCCCCGGTTCGCGTGGGGGATGTAGACGGGGACCTGCGAGAAGACCTCGGTGCCCATCCACGAGCGGTCGCCGAAGTAGCGCCAGAGGCGCCTCTCGGCCTCTGTCATCGTGCGGATGCGGCTCCGCAGCCACGGGGGGGCGCGCCGCCGGAGCTCGGCCACGACGGCGGCGGGCTCGCTGGCCGTGTCGCCGGGCCACACGTCCGTGAGCCGGCCGGAAGAGGAATCGGGGGCGATCATGTCTATACGTCGGGAGCAGGTGTCACTTTTCGGCCGCCGGAAGGACGCGAAAACGGCCTGCGGAGCGGGCTACGAGAAAAAGGCGCTCGGTCGGGCCGTCGGGGTCAAAGACGACGACGCAGCGCGGCCGGACCCCTTGGGTGGCAGCGCGTTGGTTCGACCACGTCGAGCCCGCGCCCATGGATCGGGGGGGGCTGGGGGGCCGCAATACCGGGGACCAGGGCGCGCTCGCCGCGGCGCTACACTGCCACGGTGGAGGAAGCGGGACCGCGCGGCCGGAGCGTTGCCTTCGCCGTCGTCCTGTGGGTCGTCCTGACCGCGATTCTCCTCGTCTTCGCGGCGCTCGCGATCACGGAGGGCATCCGCGGATCCCTCGACCCGAGCCTCTTCTTCCTCCTGATGCTCTGGGCGGCGCTCACGGGATGGATCGTCCGGCAGCGATGGCCCAGAAGCCTGGTCGCACGCCTCCTCCCCGAGACTTTCCACGGCCGCCGCACCGACGAGCCTTGCCGCCGGCCCGTGCTCACGATCGCGCTCGCCCTCGCCGGTCTTGCCGCGGCCGTCGCGTGGGCCCTCCTGCGCCGGAAGTAGCCCTCCTACCCTCCCGCCTCGGCCACCAGCCGGTCGAACTCCTCGAGCCGCGCGCGCACGCGATGGCCGTGGCGGCGGACGGCGACGCTTCCGCGGATCTGCCGCGCGATCCGGCGCGCCACCCCCGCGCAGCAGGCGCCCGCGACCGCGACGAGCGGCAGCAGGAGGCCAACGGGCCCCGCGGCGAGGCAGCCCGCGACCGCGAGCACGAGCCCCCACGGCGCCGCGAACGTCGCCGCGAGGCGCAAGAGCGACGTGCGGAAGTCGATCGACGGGTACCCGCGGAACAGGAGGAAGAGCACGAGGACGGGCGGGGCCACCAGCGGCAGGCCCGCGACCGCCGGCGGGAGCAGCAGCAGGAACGCCACGAGGTGCGCGAGGCCCACGGGCGCGCGCAGGTCGCCTGCCGAGCAGCGCAGCCGCCGGCACGCGCGGGTGAGGAGACGCGCGCGCACGGCGAGCGGCTGGAGCGGCCGCGCGCGCGCGATCCGCGCGGCCCTGCGGACCACCGCGCGCGGGTCCCGCCACAGCGCCGCGTCGTCGAGCGCGATCGCGCGGATCGTCCCGACGTCGCCGTCGAGGCGCAGCGCGCCCAGCGCGTGCATCCGCCGCCGCAGCCGCTCGACGAAGCGCCGCCGCGAGCGCGCGTCGGCCGCGGGGGGCGGCACCGGCCGGTGCACGACCACGAGGATGCGCGGGCATGCCGGCGGGGTCGGCGGACGGTAGCTGAACACCGGGATCACCGGCGCCTGCGACGCGGCCGCGAGACGCGCGACGCCCTTCCCGAACCGCGCCGTGAAACCCTGCGCGAAGATGCCGACGGCCGCGCCGCCGCGCACGGCCGCCGCCGCGCGCTCCATCGCCTCCGCGTTCTCCTCGAGACCGAAGCCCGTCCGGCCGATCGGGTGCCAGCCCCCCC
>DASUGR010000072.1:0-4889 GCA_036273915.1 Planctomycetota bacterium
GCCCTTCGCGGGCGCGATCCCGCCCGCGAGGAGCACGCGCAGCGGCTCGCCCGGAGGCCGCACGCGCGGCACCGGCCGGAAGAGGTTCGTGTCGACGCCGAGCGGCACCACGCGCTGCCGCTCCGCCGGGATGCCGGCGCGCACGTTCTCGTCGAAGACGAAGCGCGAGGGCGCGAGGATCAGGTCGGCCTCTTCCAGCTCGCGTGCGATGCGCGCGTCGGTCAAGTGATCGGAGGGGGGCTCGGGGGCGCGGAGCCGGCCGTACGCGTGGCGGACCGCCTCGCGGCGGTAGAGCGGGTGGACGCTCTGCTGGTCCACGACCACGCGCATCCCCGCGCGCCGCGCGGCTGCGCCGCTCCGGAGCGCGTAGGTGTTCGCGACGTGGAACGTGTCGCCGCCGCGCAGGAACGGGATCGTCGCGAGGTCGAAGAGGACGTTGTACGCCCGGAGGATCGCGCGCCGCCGGCCGAACCCCATGGACGCGGCCGCGTAGAGCCCGTCGAGCGGCCAGAGGCTCACGACCGGCGCGCCCCTGAGCTCCGGGTCGCTCCGCGCGCGGGCGCGGCGAAGCGCGCGTCGCCACGGGCTCCCCGCGCCGAAGTAGAGGCCGGTGACGAAGCGGGCGAGCACGCCCTCCTTCCGGAGCGCGCGGGCGGTCAGGTAGTAGTGGCCGCGTTTTCCCGCCGCGAGGACTACGCGCACCCCGCCCCCCGCATCGCGTCGAAGAGCGCCCGGCGGAAGTCGTTCCGCGTGAACCGCGAGAGGTAGTGCCGGCGGCTCTCGGCCGCCATCGCGCCGAGCCGGTCGGGGTCGGCGAGGAGCTCGTTGATCGCGTCCGCGAGCGCCTCGGGGTCGCGCATGGGCACGATGCGGCCGTTCCGCCCGTCGAGCACGCTCTCGCGGATGCAGCCCGCGTCGCACGAGACGATCGGCAGCCCCGCCGCCAGCGCCTCGACGATCACCCACGGGTGGCCCTCGCGCGTGCTCGGGAAGACGAAGAGGTCCGCGTCCCGGAGCGTCTCCGCCTTCCTCGCGCGGTCGACGAGGCCCGGGAACCGCACGCGTTCCCCGAGCCCGCGCTCGCGCACGAAGCCGGTGGCCCAGTCGCGGAAGGGGGCGTCGCACCACTCGCCCGCGAGCGTGAACCGCGTGCCGGGATGGCGCGCGAGCACCGCGGGGATCGCCTGGAGCAGGTCGCCGGCGCCCTTCACCGGCATCAGGTTGCCCAGGTAGGCGACGTGGAACGCGCGGCGCGATCGGTAGTCGCGCGGCGGCCCGTCGAACTCGGGGAAGTCCTCCCCGTTCGGGACGACGTGGATCCTCTCCGGCGGCACGAACGGGGAGAACATCCCCTTCAGGCAGTCGCCGAGCACGATCACGCCGTCCACGCGCCGGAGCGTCCACCGGAGCCACCGCCGCATCAGGGGCCCGCTCCTCCCCGCGAACTCGGCGAAGTCGCCGCCGCGCAGGTGGAACACGACGCGCCGGCGGAGGAGCCACGCGAGCAGCAGGTACACGCTGTCCCGCAGGTAGCCGAGCCGCGTCTGCGTGATCGGGACGTAGACGAGGCGCGGCCAGCGCGTGACGATCGTCCAGAAGAGCCGGGCGGCCGTGTGGACCGCGTTCCAGACGTTCCCGGCGTCGATCCGGCCGAGCGTCTCGATCGCGCGCCGGTCGGACGTGTCGATGTGGTAGAGGCGGATGTCGCCCGGCACGGGGCCCGAGAGCACGATCTCGGTGGCGATCGTCGGCCCCATCACGGGCGGCGGCCGCGGCGCGAGGAACGCGACCCCGAGCGGCTTCCCGTGCGCTACCATCCCGCGACCAGCTCCCGCCAGCCCTCGCCGCTCTTCTCGAGCGTGAAGGCCGCCCGCACGCGCGCGCGCGCGGCCTCGCCCAGCCGCCGCACGTCGTCGCGCAGCCCCGCGAGGCGGCCCGCGACCGACTCCCGCCGCTCGAAGTCCGCCGCGTAGCCGGTCACGCCGTCCGCGACGAGGTCGCGCGTCGCGCCCGCGCGCACGGCGGCCACGCACGCCTTGCCGGCCGCCATCGCCTCGACGAGCACGAGACCCCAGATGTCGCTCGACGTGGGGAAGAGGAAGCCGTGGGCGGCCCCGTAGAGCGCGGGCATGAGGTCGTAGGCGACGTCGCCGAGGAACCGCACGCGATCCGCCACGCCGAGATCCTTCGCGAGCGCCTCGAGCGCGGGCCTCTCGGTGCCGTCGCCGGCGACGTCGAGGGTGACGTCGGCGCCGCGGCGATGAGCGGCGGCAACGGCCTCGATCGCGAGGTCGACGCGCTTTCGCCGCTCGAGGTATCCGACCGTGAGCAGCCGCAACGGCTCGGAGGGGAGGGGGTTCCGGGGGAGGGGGAGCCCGAGGAAGCGGTCGGTGTCGACCGTGTTCCAGGCGATGTGGATCCGGCCCGGCTCGGCGCCGAGCGACAGCAGGTAGTCCCGCGCGGCGGAGCCGTACGCGAGGAACCCGTCGCTCTTCCGGACGAGCCAGCGGCGCAGGAGCACGCGCCACCACTCGCGCTCGAGCGGCCCGGGGACGGTGCCCGACCAGATCGCGACCGGGATCCCCGCCTTCCTCGCGTAGCGCGAGGCGGCGACGGTGCCCGCGGAGTAGCCGGTGCAGACGATGCCGCCGGGCCGGACGCGGCGGAGCGCGTCGCCGAGACCGCCGTACGTGTTCACGATCCGTTCGGTGCCGAGGCGCAGGTTCCGGCCCCCGAGGAACTCGTGGGCGAAGCCGAACCCGTGTTCCGACACATCCCATCGCCGCCGCGCGTTCCCCTGCGAGCCGAAGACGACGTGGAGGCGCCACCCCTGCTCCGGCAGCGCGTCGGCAAGGGCGTTGAAGAGCGGCACCCGGTAGGGCGTGGGGATGTTGGTGACGACGGCGAGCGTACGCATGAAGACGCCGCACCGCCTGGAGCGGGTCCCTACCTCATCGATCGGCTGGCGTTCGCCGGTTCGGCAGGGCAGCTACGGCGTGCCGCGGACCTGCTCCAGACGGTCCGCGATGCCGAGCCGATTCGCCCACTCGCGCAGGTACGCATCGTCGAACGGGCCGGCGACCAGCAGCAGGTCCGCGATGTCGGCGCGGTCGCGCGGCCGGTTCGAGATCAGCTTGTGGAGAACCAGGTCCTCGGGTGAGATCAGCCACAGCGGGCCGAGGTCCGTGTCGTGCTTCCTTCGTCTCGCGAAGGCCTCGCGCTGGTACTCGGACCCGCAAAGGAACACGTCGACCGGAATCCACCGATCTCCGGCCGGGATGCTCATGGCCAGCTTCGCGAGGCCCTGGAGGTGATCCACGAAGCCCCGGAGGTGCGGCTCGTCGACGGAGTAGCCCTCCTGCTGGGCCTGCCGCGCGAACGCCTTGGCTCCCGCCTCGCCGGCGGCGACCTGCAGGTCGATGTCGTACGTGGGGCGCGGGATGGCGAGCGTCCGGATGGCCATCCCCCCCATGAGCATGTAGTCGATCCGCTCGCGCCCGAGGAACGCGAGGAGCGACCTCAATGCGCGCACGATCGGGGGCTCGCCGGTCAATGCGCGGCGAGCCTCCGCTCGACGACGGCCCCGAAGGCCCGCTTCTGCGCGAGGAGGATCCGCAGCCTGCGATCCCTCTCGTCGGGCGGAAGGGCGGCGAGGGCATCCTCCGCGAACCGAATGAGCTCGATCGTGAGTCGCAGCCGCTCCGCGACCGTCATGCGACGGTACTCCTCGATCTGCGCGGGGCGCAACACGAGGGGATTCTATCAGTTGTCCCGGCCTGCGGGCGTGTCCACAACCCGGATGTCGAGCGCCTCGAGGCGTTTCCAGAGGAGGTCGGGCTCCACGTGCCGGTCGGGCGGCACGTGGCCCGCGTGGGGGAAGCTCCCGCGCGCGATGGCGAGCGCGGCGAGCGCCGCCGGGACCGCGGGCGTGAAGTAGCCGTGCTCCCTCGCGACCAGCGCGATCGCCCTCCGGTCCCCCCCGGCCCCCTCCGTTTCCATCACCACGCAGCCGTTGGTCGCGCCGACGGCGCGCGTGTAGGCCATGCCGAGCCCGCACAGGCGGAGCATGATCCGCTTGGCCGCCTTCGAGCGTGCGGCGAACGAGAAGGCCGTCCGGAGCCCCGGCGCCCGCGGGTCGAGGAAGAACTCGACCGTCTCCAGGCTCGGCCAGACGCGCGGGAGCGTGACCGCGTCCACGCTCTCGAGCAGGCCGCCCCGGATGCGGCCGAAGGGGGGAGGCATGCGGAACCCCCGTGTCTCGCCGAAGCCCCGCGGTTGGGCCCAGCGGCCCTCGCGGAGCACGTCGACCGGCGCGCCGACCTGCGCGAGCAGCGAGCCGCCGGTGCCGGCGCGGGCCACGCGGCGCGACGCCGGCGCGAGCGCGACCGTCAGGCGGCGGGGCTCGGCGAGCCCGCTCCGGCGGATCGCGGCGGCGCTGATCGTCGAGAGCGTGCTGCACGCGGTCAGGATGCGGCTGCCACGGGGATCGCGCGCGAGGACCGCCCGCGTGTACCGGACGCTGTCGGAGAGGTCGATGAGGTCGCAGCCGACCTCGATCGCCGCGTCGACGAGCGCGGGCGTGCGCGCCTGGAACGGGCCGACCGTGTCCACGAGCACGTCGCCCGGCCGGAGCGCCCGCCTGAGCGAGGCCGGATCCTCGACGTCCACGACCACCTCGGCGCCCTCCCGGCGCGACGCGAGTTGCGGCTTCGCGCCGTCCGCCCGGAGCAGCTCGGCGACCGCGCCGCCGAAGAACCCGTAGCCGCCGAGGACGAGGATCCGCCTCACCGGAGCGCCCTCCCGGCCACCCACACCCACGGGCAGAAGAGGAGGAAGAGCGCGGTCGCCGACACCGCGCAGAGCGCCGGGAGCCCCGCGAAGGAGAAGAC
>DASUGR010000073.1:0-15354 GCA_036273915.1 Planctomycetota bacterium
GTGCGCCAAGTACCAGGAGAAGACGCGGGAGGAGCTCGAGAGCCGCCGCGCCGCCCGCCGCGACGACGAGGAGCAGGGCGAGGAGGGGATCGACGATTTCGCGAGCGTGCAGGAGTAGCGCATGAGAGAGAAGCGGGACAAACGGGACAAGAAGAAGTTCAAGCGGTTCAAGGCGCGCACCTGCCGCTTCGAACGGATGGGCGTCGAGCTCATCGACTGGAAGGACGTCGCCACGCTCCAGCGCCTGAGCACCGGCCAGAGCAAGATCCTCGCCCGCAAGCGGTCGGGGACCAGCGCGCTCTTCCAGCGGAAGGTGAAGGAAGCCATCAAGCGGGCGCGCTACATGGCGCTGATCCCGTACGAGGGGAGCTAGTCCATGGTCGCCCGCATGCGCCGCAACGTGAAGGTCCTCCTGCTCGAGGACAACGAGCACCTGGGCCAGGTCGGCCAGGTCGTCGACGTCCGGCCGGGGTTCGCGCGCAACTACCTCTTCCCGAACGGCGTCGCCTGCCCGGTCACGCCCGAGGCGCTGCAGCGCGTCGAGCGCGCCCGCGAGCAGGCAAAGAAGGCGCGCGTCGAGAAGGCGCGGAAGGTCGCGGACCTCGCGAAGCTGCTCGAGGGCCTCTCGCTCACGCTCGAGGAGCGCGCGAGCGAGGAGGGCCACCTCTTCGGCTCGGTCGGCACCGCGGCGATCGCGGCGGCGCTTCTCGACAAGAAGCTCGACATCGACGAGCGCATGATCGTGCTCGAGGATCCGCTCAAGGAGCTCGGGATCTACAACGTCGCGATCCGGCTCGACGCGGACCACGCGGTCGAGATCCGCGTCTGGATCGTCGAGCCCTCGAGCGCGGCTTCGTAGCCCGCCCGCGAGGGGAGGCTTCGGGGAGGCGCGGAACCCCCTTCCCCCCTTCCGCGGCCATCCCCCGATCCCGCACCGTTTGCCTCCCGATTCCACACCGGAATCGCGCAGGCTCTCCACCGTCTCTCCACGATTTTCGTCCCCGGCGCGATTAGGCTCGATCAGGCGTTCCCACGGGAACGCACCGGCGCTACCCTGCGTCGCTTCGGAATCATGGAACCGGCACAGAGGAGTTTCACCCGTCTTCCCCCGCACAGCGAGGACGCGGAGCGGTCGCTGCTCGGCGCGATCCTGCTCGAGGGGGACGTGCTCACCGCGATCCTCCCCCTCGTGAAGGCGGAGGACTTCTACGCGACGGCGCACCAGAAGATCTTCGAAGCCTGCGCGCACCTCTACCACGAGGGGAGCCGCCGCATCGACCCGGTGCTCATCAAGGCCGAGCTCGAGCGCCGCGGCGATCTCGCGAGGATCGGCGGCGAGGCCTACCTCGCGCAGCTCGCCGCGCAGGTGCCGTCCGCTGCCGGTGCCGCCGACTACGCGCGGATCGTGAGCGAGAAGGCGGTCACGCGCAACCTGATCCACGTGTGCACGTCGATCCAGTCCGCGGCGTACGAGGGCAACCAGCCGGGCCACGAGCTGCTCGACTGGGCGGAGGCGCAGGTCTTCGCGCTCTCCCGCGGCGCCGCGGACACGGAGACCGTGTCGATCCAGGCCGTGCTCAACGAGACGTTCGACGAGATCCAGCAGCTGATCGACACCGGCGGCGCCATGACCGGGCTCACGACGGGCTACCTGCAGCTCGACCAGATGACCGCCGGGCTGGGCAAGGGCGACCTCGTGATCGTCGCGGGACGCCCGTCGATGGGCAAGACGACCTTCTGCAACTGCATCGTCGACCACGTCGGCGTGAAGGAGAAGAAGGCGGTCGTCTACTTCAGCCTCGAGGTGGGCCGCCAGCACCTCGTGCGCAACATGCTCTGCTCGCGCGCGCGGGTCGAGCTGCAGCGCGTGCGGCGCGGCGACCTCGCGAACGAGGACATCCAGAGGCTCACCGAGGCGGCGGACCAGCTCATGGAGGCGCCCATCTTCATCGACGACTCGAGCGCCACGACGGTGATCCAGATGCGCGCCAAGGCGCGCCGGATCAAGCAGCGAAGCGATCTCGCGCTCGTGGTCGTCGACTACCTCCAGCTCATGGAGACCGGCACGGC
This sequence comes from Planctomycetota bacterium, assembly GCA_036273915.1. Lineage (GTDB taxonomy): Bacteria > Planctomycetota > PLA2 > PLA2 > PLA2 > PLA2. Next base: position 2,071 of record DASUGR010000073.1, read on the forward strand.
GGAGAACCGCCAGCAGGAGATCGCGCAGATCAGCCGGAGCCTGAAGGCGATGGCGCGCGAGCTCGAGGTCCCCGTCATCGCGATCTCGCAGCTGAACCGGAGCGTGGACAGCCGCGAGAACCGGGTCCCGCGCATGAGCGATCTGCGCGAGTCGGGGGCGCTGGAGCAGGACGCGGACCTGATCCTCTTCCTCTACCGCGAGTCGCAGTACAACCCGACGCCCGAGAACCAGCGGGACGCCGACGTGATCATCGCGAAGCAGAGGAACGGCCCCACCGGGAGGGTCCCGCTCCACTTCTTTGGGCACATCCTCCGCTTCGAGACGCCGGCCTTCGAGAACGCCGGCGCGGACGCCGGGGCAGGGCGCTTCTGATCGGTTTTTTTGACATCCGGGCCGGGACGCGTCCGCGGGCGCGCCCTCCCGGGCTTCGGCCACGCGCTGCGCCCTCGAACGGGGCCGGCGTGTGGGGCGTCCGCGGCTATAATCCGCCCTCCATCGTGCGGGGTTTTCGGGCGGCTGCGGTGTTCCTCCTGTTCTGCGCCATTGCGGCGGCCCAGGAGCCTCCGTCGCCGGCGCCGCCGCCGCCGGTCCCCGGCGCGGGGAAGAAGGTGGTCAAGGTCCGGTTCGAGGGCAACCGCCGGTATTCCGAGGATTTCCTGCGGGAGCAGGTGGCGTCGAAGGAGGGCGAAGCCTACGACCCCGGCCTCCTCGCGCGCGACTCGCAGGTGCTCCGCCAGTACTTCGCGGCCGTCGCCGACACGATCGTGACCGAGGTCGACGGCGGCGTCGAGATCACGTTCGTCGTCGTCGACAAGGCCGTCGTCGGCCAGGTGATCTTGAGGGGCCTCGCCCGCGTCCAGGAGGAGGACATCCGGCCGCAGCTCTCCACGCGGCCCGGCCGTCCCCTTCTCGAGCACGCGCTGGAGAGCGACCGTCAGCTGATCGAGCGGCTCCACCGGCAGAAGGGCTACTACTTCGTCGACGTCCGCTTCTACCAGCAGAAGGCGAAGGAAGCGGACACCATGGACATCGTCTTCCAGGTGATCCCCAGGTCGCGCGTCAAGGTCGTCGAGGTCATCTTCGAGGGCAACAACGCATTCGAACGCGACAAGCTCTCCCGGTTCCTCCAGAACAGCGACCACTACAGGAGGACGTGGCTCGGGCTCGGCAAGATCTTCGGCGGCCGCTACTACGACCGGCAGGCCGTCGAGACGGACCGCCGGAAGATCGAGATCTTCTACGAGCGCGAGGGGTTCCTCGACGTGCGGGTCGTCTTCCTCGGAACCACGTTCAGCCAGGACCGCGAAGACGCGACGCTGCGCTACCGGATCGAGGAGGGGGCGAGGTACCGCCTCGGCTCCTTCCACGTGGAGTTCGCGCCCGACAGCCTCCCGGAGCCGGAGGACCGCGCCTACCTCGCCCCGGCGTCTCTGGAGAGCCTGTCGCTCCTCGAGTTCCAGCAGCCCTTCCGGCTCGTGGACCTCCAGAACACGGAGCGCCAGATCCGCAACCGGCTCTGGGAGCGGGCCTACGCGAAAAGCACGATCGAGCCCAAGCACACGCGGGATCCCCAACAGCACATCGTGGACGTGACGCTCGTGATCCGCGCGGGCGCCAAGATCAAGCTCGGCCGGGTCCGCGTCTACGGGAACCGCTACACGAAAGACAACGTGATCCGCAGGGCGTTCCGCGAGGGCGCGCTTCCGGGCGAGCCGCTGAACATCGAGGAGCTGGAGGCCGCGCGCACCCGCCTCATGGCCCTGCGCTACTTCGCCCCGGTCCGCTTCGGCGACGGCCTCGACCCCTGGGGCCTCGTGAAGGACCCGGCCGTCCCCGAGCCCGACATCTGGGACACGGAGCTGGAGGTCGCGGAGACCGAGACGCGGAGCTTCAACTTCGGGGCGGGCGTGTCGACCGACGGCGGCGCCTACGTGCAGGTCGCGGTCACGTGGCGCAACTTCGACATCAAGAAGGTCCCGAGCTCCCCGTTCGGCATGTTCGACCAGGACGCGTTCCGCGGGGCCGGGCAGGTCTTCTCGATCTCCGCGGCACCGGGCACGACCTACTCCAACTACAACGTGTCGTACTCGAACCCGGCGATGTGGGACTCGCGCTGGTCCTTCGGGACGGGCATCTTCCGCAACGTCGCGTTCTACGACACCTACCAGCAGACGACCGACGGCGGGAACTTCCGCGTGGGCCGCTTCCTCGACCCGCACTTTGTCTGGCTCTTCTCGTTCGAGTACGAGCTCTCGTGGGTCACGATCTCCGATCCGGACTTCGACGCGCCGCTCGACGCGCTCGACATCCAGGGGCGCACGACCGAGAGCGGGATCAAGGTGGTCCTGAAACGGACCAAGCGCCGCGAGGTGGATCCGTTCCTCAACGGCCATATCACCACCCTCTCGGGGGCTTTCTTCGGAGGCTTCCTCGGCGGGGAGGTGGACGTCGTCAAGGCGCAGTTCGAGCATCGCGCCGGCTGGCGCGCGTTCGCGACCAAGTCGGGCGGCTGGCACCACTTCACGACGGTCGTGGGGGTGGACTGGGCGGGAGAGTTCGACGGCACCGAGGACGTGCCCATCTTCGAGCGGTACTTCCTCGGCGGCCGCAACCTGCGCGGGTTCGAGTTCCGGCAGGTGGGACCGCGCTCCAACGGCTCCCCGGAGGGCGGCAACTTCATGGTCACGTGGTCCACGCAGTACACGATCCCGCTGGCCTCGCGCGAGGGGTCAGGCTTCGCGCTCGACCTCGTGCTCTTCGTGGACCAGGGCAACCTGGTCGTCGATCCCGCGGACTTCAGCTTCTCGGAATGGCGCCTGTCCGTCGGCTTCGGGTTCGCGATCGGCTTCGGCGGCCCGAACCAGCCGCCCCTCCTGCTCGACTTCGGGTTCGCCTTGCTCGACCAGCCGGGCGACAAGAAGCAGATCGTGTCGGTGGCGTTCGAGCGCAACTTCTAGGGTCGCGAGGGACGCCCGGCGTCGGCCGGCGGCCGTCAGGATTCGTTCGCAGGCTCTGCGCGTCAGGAGCGGGGGGGCCCCGGGGGACCGCTCCTCCCCGCCCGTATAATCCCCCCGACGTGAAACCGCGGGCACAGAGGACGATCGGCCGGGAGGTCGAGCTGAGCGGCGTCGGCCTCCACACGGGCGCCGGCGTCCGGCTCCGCCTGAAGCCGGCCGACCCCGGCTCGGGCGTGAAGTTCCGGCGCGTGGACCTGCCCGAGCGCCCGGAGGTGCCGGCGACGGTGGACTACCTCCACGAGCGTCCGCGCCGGAGCGTGCTCCGGAGCGGCCCCGCCGAGGTGGAGACGGTCGAGCACCTGCTCGCGAGCCTCGGGGCCTTCTCGATCGACAACGTGATCTGCGAGCTGAACGGCCCCGAGGTGCCCGGGATGGACGGCTCGAGCCGCGCCTTCGCGGAGGCCGTGCGCGAGGCGGGCGTGAAGGAGCAGAAGGAGTCGGTCGAGCCCTACACGGTCCGCGACGCGGTCCACGTGGAGGCCGACGGCTGGGCGATCGTCGCCCTCCCGCGGAGCGACGGGCTGCGGCTCTCGTACACGCTCGAGTACGACCGCCCCCGCGCGCTGCGCCAGGCCTTCACGTTCGACGTCGAACCGGACGCGTTCATGAGGGAGATCGCGCCCGCCCGCACGTTCGTCACCAGCGAGGAGGTCGAGCGCCTCCGCGCCGCGGGGCTGGGGCAGGGCGCGAGCGCCGACAACACGCTCGTGATCGGGCCCGACCCGCAGGCGGACGCGCAGAACCTGCGGTTCCCGGACGAGTACGCGCGCCACAAGGTCCTCGACCTGCTCGGCGACCTGATGCTGCTCGGCCGGCCGCTGTCCGCGCACGTCGTCGCCCACCGCACCGGGCACGCGGCCAACCGCGCGCTCGTGGAGCGCATCGCGCTCGAGCTGCACCGGCGCGAGGAGCTCGGCCACGTGCGGCGTTCGACCGGCCTCGACATCCAGGAGATCATGCGCGTCCTCCCGCATCGCTACCCGATGCTGCTCGTGGACCGGGTGATCGAGGTGGAGGGCTTCAAGCGGGCCGTCGGCATCAAGAACGTGACGGTCAACGAGCCCTTCTTCGGCGGCCACTACCCCGGGCTGCCGATCATGCCCGCGGTGCTCACCCTGGAGGCGCTGGCGCAGCTCGCCGGCATCCTCCTCCTGCGGAAGCTCGACTACGCGGGCAAGGTGGCGGTGTTCCTCGGGATGGACAACGTGCGGCTGCGCCACGCGGTCCTTCCCGGGGACCAGCTCCGGCTGGTGGTGGAGACCCTCCACCTCGGCCGGCGCGGCGGCAAGGTGCGGGCGCGCGCGACCGTGCGCGACAGCCTCGTGGCGGAGGCGGAGATGAAGTTCATGCTCGTCGATTCGCCCAGCAACGTGGAGCACGAGGAGCTGTGACCGCCCCGGTCGTCCACCCCACCGCCGTCGTCGAGGACGGCGCCGAGCTGGGCCCCGGCGTGCGGATCGGCCCGCTGGCGGTCGTGGGCCCGCGCGTGCGCCTCGCGCAGGGCGTCGAGGTGATGGCGCACGCGGTGGTCGAGGGCAACACCCAGATCGGCGCGTCGACGGTCGTCTTCCCCCATGCCGTGATCGGGGGCCGCCCCCAGGACATGAAGTACAAGGGCGGCGACACGAAGCTCGTGATCGGGGAGCGCAACGTCCTGCGCGAGGGCGTGACGATCAACACGGGCACGGAGATCGGCGGCGGCGTCACGCGGCTGGGCGACCACAACATCCTGATGGCGAACGCGCACGTCGCGCACGACTGCATCCTGGGCAACCGCGTGATCCTCGCCAACAACGTGATGCTCGCGGGCCACGTGCGGGTGCACGACGGCGCGATCCTGAACGGCGGCGTCGGCGTCCACCACTTCACGACGGTCGGCACGTTCGCGTACGTCGGCGGGCTCTCCCGCATCACCCGCGACGTGCCGCCCTATACGATCGTGGAGGGCCACCCCTCCCGGGTCCGGGGGCTCAACCTGATCGGCCTCAAGCGAGCGCGCTTCCCGGAGGCGACGATCCGCGCGCTCAAGGAGGCCTACCGGCTCCTCTTCCGGTCCGATCTCCCGGCGCGCGACGCCATCGCGCGGCTCAAGGTAGACTTTGCGGCGGTCCAAGAGGTGCAGGAATTGGTGCGCTTCCTCGAAGCAAGCGGCAGCGGCAGGCTCGGGCGGCAGGGCGAGGAGCCCGGGAGGGCTTTCGCGCCGTGACCGCGAAGGGGTGGGGCCCGGGGAGGGGGGCCGCGGGCGACGCGCCCCGCGCCGGGGGGACCGCATGAGCCGGAAGCTGAAGGTCGCGGTCGTGGGCGTCGGCCACTTCGGGCGCAATCACGCTCGCATCTACGCGCAGATGCCCGGCGTGGAGCTCGTCGCCGTCGCCGATCCGAACCACGACCGCTGCGCGGCGGTCGCCGAGCAGTACAAGACCCGCGCCGTCGCCGACCACACGGAGGTGGGGGAGGTGGACGCGGCGAGCGTCGCCGTCCCGACGAGCCTCCACGCGGACATCGCGTGCTGGTTCCTCGAGCGCGGCATCCCGGTGCTCGTCGAGAAGCCGCTCTCCGACAGCGTCCGCTCGGCCGAGCGGATCGTCGAGGCGGCCCGCCGGAGCGGCACCTTCGTCGGGGTCGGCCACGTGGAGCGGTTCAATCCGGTCGTGGTGGCGGCGACGGAGCTGGGCATCCGGCCGATCTTCATCGAGTGCCACCGGCTGAACCCCTTCTCCTTCCGGTCCACGGACGTCGGGGTGGTGCTCGACCTCATGATCCACGATCTCGACGTCATCCTGCACTTCGTGAAGTCGAAGGTCGAGCGCGTCGATGCCGTCGGCGTGCCGATCCTCAGCGAGCACGAGGACATCGCGAACGCGCGGCTCACGTTCGCGAACGGCGCCGTGGCGAACGTGACCGCGAGCCGCGTGGCCGTGCAGCCGATGCGCAAGATCCGGGTCTTCTCGCCCGACTCCTACATCTCGCTCGACTACACGAAGCGGCAGGGCGTCATCTTCCGGAAGGCGCCGAAGCTGACGCTCGACGTCGTCCGGAAGATCAGCGAGGATCCCGCGTCGCTCTCCGAGCTGAAGGGCAAGGAGTCGGTCTTCGGGGAGCTCCTCCACTCCGACACGATCCCGCTGCCGGAGCACGATCCGCTCGAGAAGGAGCTCACGAACTTCGTCGAGAGCGTGCGCTCGGGCCGGCGGCCGGCCGTCACGGGCGAGCACGGCGTCGAGGTCCTCCGCATCGCGGACGAGATCCTCGACGCCATCCGCCGCGCGCGCGCGGCCGTCCTCCCGTGATCGCCGTCCGTGATGACACCGTCGCCTGCCTCGGCGGGTGGCGCGGCGACGGCCTCTGCGTTTCGCGGGGCGGCGGGCCGCTCGTGCGCGTGGCGGATCTCGGTTGGGACGGGGCCAAGGAGACCACGCCGCAGCGGCGGCTGCTCCTCCGCGACGGGGACCTCTTCGTGCTCGAGCCCGTGAGCGGGCACCTGCTCCTCCCGCCGCTGCGGGCGAGGCGCTTCGATCTCGAGGGGAGGGAGCTCGGGGTCGAGGAAGGTGCCGATCCGGGGCCCGCGCTGCTCTCCTTCCACGCACGCACGGTGGAAGGGCGCTCGCGCGTGACGAGGTGCGGGATCGATGCCGCGACCGGCCGCCCGACGCTCGCGGAGGAAGACCTCGACGCCGACCTTTCCACGCCGCTGGCGGAGTGCTCCGGGATCCCCCTCGTGCAGTCCGGGGTCGTTCACTATCCGGTGCGCGGACGAGGGCTCTTCCGCGGCGCCGAGCGGCTCTTCGAGGGCGACCCGGGGATCGCGCAGGCGATCGGAGGCGATGTCGTGTGCGCCGGCCACCAGGACGACAAGCCGGGCGTCTGGGCGGGCGGGGCGTGGCATCGCCTGGCGGGCCGGCGGCTGTTCCCCGGCTGGCGCGCTCCGCTGAGCCCGCTTGCGGTGCCGGTCGGGGCATCGCTCCTCGTGCTCCGGCGGGAGGGTGGCGAGCTGCCCGACCTCGGGGGAGCGAAGGGGCGGCTGCCTCCCGGCATCTACGGCGCGCTCTTCCTTCTCGGGGGGCGTCCGTGGGCCCTGCGCGAGGCGGAGTCACCGAGCCTCGTCGCCGTGGAGGTCTAGCTTGGGATGCCGGCTGTCACGCGCGGCGGGCAGGGTGCCGGCGGGCGCCTCGCCGCGTCGCGCGGCAGGTCGTGGGGGCTCCCTCGGAGTCCAGCGCGGAAGCCTCTCGGGCCGCTCGCGCAGCCCCGGGAGCTGCCCTCGGGTAGGTCCGTCTCGCATAGATAACAAATGGCTAACAGCTGGGTGCGACAGGAATCCCGCTGCCCCCCGGACCCCCCTGCATCCGGCCGCGCCGGCGCCCGACTTTGACAGGGCCGACCACCCCCTGTAGCTTGGAGGGCTTCGGTTCCGCCCGGTCCCATGGGACCGGCTGGTCCCCGCACGCCGGTGACGGGGACGGTGGCCGCGATGGTGCGGCCCCAAGAACATCGCCGGCGGAGGTTCCGTCGTGTCCATCGTCTCGGTCAAGGAGCTCCTCGACGCGGGAGTCCAGTTCGGCCATCCCACCTCGGTGTGGAACCCGCGGATGGAGCCGTTCATCTTCGGCAAGCGCAACGGCATCCACATCATCGACCTGAAGGGGACCGTGCGCGGGCTGATCCGCGCCTACAACTTCCTTCAGCGCCTGTGCGGCGACGGCCATGCGGTCCTCTTCGTGGGGACCAAGCGTCAGGCCAGGAGCGCGGTGATCTCGGAGGCCCGCCGGTGCGGCCAGCCGTACGTCGCGGAGCGCTGGCTCGGCGGCATGCTCACGAACTTCTACACGATCCGCACGCGCCTGAAGCGCCTCGAGGAGCTCGAGGTGCTCGAGACGCAGGGCACGGCCGCCTTCAGCTCGAAGCGCGAGGCGAACCGCGCCCTGCGCGAGAAGCGGAAGATCCAGAAGAACCTCGACGGCGTCCGCACGATGGACAAGCTCCCCGGCGCCGTGATCGTCATCGATCCCGTCATCGAGCACATCGCGGTGGCGGAGGCCGGCAAGCTCGGCATCCCCGTCGTGGCGCTCCTCGACACCGACTGCGACCCGCGCCCCGTCGACATCCCGATCCCCGGCAACGACGACGCGATGCGTGCCATCCAGATCGTGCTCGCGCGTCTCGCGGATGCCGTCCTGCGCGGCAACCAGGACTGGAAGGTGCGCGAGGCCATCCTCCGGAAGCAGGAGGAGGATCGGCGCCGCGTCGACGAGAAGCGCCGCGAGGAGATCCGGAGGCGTCAGCGGGCCGAGGCGGAGCAGCGCAAGCGCCGCGACGAGGCCGAGAAGCGCGCCCGGGAGTCCGCCGCGCGCCAGGCCGCCGAGGAAGCGGGCGAGGACGTCGGACCCATCGAGAGCGAGCCGCCGCCCGAGCCCCCCGAAGTCGAGGACGGGCCGCCCGCGGCGGCCGAGGAGTAACGCCATGTCGATCGACGCGAAAACCGTCGCCGAGCTCCGGCGGCGCACCGGCTTGCCCATGATGAAGTGCAAGGAGGCGCTCTCGGGCGCCGGCGGCGACCTCACGCTCGCCGAGGAGAACCTCCGCAAGGAGGGTCACAAGACCATCGACAAGCTCAAGGACCGCGAGATGAAGGAGGGCCTCGTCTTCACCGCCGAGGACAAGGGCGCCGTCGCTGCGGTCGCCGTCCTCTGCGAGACCGACTTCGTCGCGCGCTCGACCGACGTCCAGCAGTTCGGCGAGTTGCTCGTCCGGGGCGTCCTCGCCGCGGCGCCGTCGGACAAGGGCTCCGGCGAAGCGCTCCACGGGCTCAGGCTGGAGGACGGCCGCACCGTCAAGGACCACCTCGAGGACCTCGTCGGCAAGCGGATCCGCGAGAACATGAAGATCGGGTCGTTCGCGCGGTTCAAGCCGCAGGCGGGCGGCTACGTCGGCCTCTACGTCCACCACAACAGGAAGATCGCCTGCCTCGTGGACCTCGAGGGCAAGGACGTCGCGTCGAAGCCGCCCGTGAAGGAGCTCGCGAAGGACCTGGGCATGCAGATCGCGTTCCACGCGCAGCTGCTCGCGCTCGACCCGAAGGAGCTCGACCCCGAGTGGGTCGCGAAGGAGCGCGAGATCTTCGTCGCGCAGGTGCAGGACATGCCGGAGGGCAAGCGGGCGCAGATCGCGGAAGGCAAGCTCAGCAAGCGCATGAAGGAGGTCGTCCTCCTCGAGCAACCCTTCCTGAAGGACGAGAAGACGTCCGTGAAGCAGCGCGTCGAGGCGGTCGGCAAGGAGGCCGGCACGTCGGTCCGCATCCGGCGGTTCGCGCGCGTCGGCGCGGGCGCCTAGCGGCACCCCGCGGCAGGAGGCTCCGATGGACTACGAAGAGATCCTTCTCGAGACCGCGGACAAGATGGAGAAGTGCGTCGAGCACTTCACGCACGAGATGAAGGGCGTGCGCTCGGGCCGCGCGTCGCCGGGCCTCGTCGAGGGCATCCGCGTCAACTACTACGGCGCGCAGACGCCGCTCGGCCAGATGGCGCAGATCTCGGTGCCCGAGCCGCGCCAGCTCGCGATCAAGCCCTTCGACGCGACCCAGATCCAGGAGGTCAGCAAGGCGATCCAGGCGAGCGGGCTCGGCATCAACCCGAGCGTGGACGGCAAGATCATCCGGCTCACGATGCCGCCGCTCTCCGAGGAGCAGCGGAAGAAGCTCGTCGGGCTCGTGAAGGAGAAGGCGGAGCAGGCGAAGGTGGCCATCCGCGCCGTCCGCCGCGACAGCAACAAGCACGGCGACGAGTCGCTCAAGAGCCGCGTGCTCACCGAGGACGACCTGAAGAACCTCAAGGACGAGGTCCAGGAGTCGACCAAGGAGCACGAGACCAAGGTCGACGAGATCCTCAAGAAGAAGATCGACGAGCTGATGACCGTCTGACCCTGCGGTCGTCCCGCCCGGCCGGATCGCGAGGGGGTCCCGGGGGCCGCGTCGGCCCGTGCGGGCTCTCGGCACGGACCGCGTGCGCGGCTTCGCGGGCCCGAATACGCGCGCGCCCCTCCCGCAGCTCCCGGTTCCTGCCGGAGGCCCCTTCCCCTGGCCCCCTTCCCCGGGCCCCTTCCCTATCGTTATGTCGAGTGGTATATAGCGATCGGTGCGCGTCGGGTGTCTTGCCCTCGTTCTTGCCGCCTGCGCGCGGGCGCCCGACGCGGTAACCGTGTGCGCGGCGGCGAGCCTGCGCGAGATCGCGACCGAGATCGGCGATGCGTGGGCGCGCGACCGCGGCGCGCGCGTCACGTACCGCTTCGAGTCCTCCGACACGCTCGCGCGCCAGATCCGCGAGGGCGCGCCGTGCGACGTGTTCCTGAGCGCCGACCCCCGGTGGGCGGCCGAGGTCCGCGCGATCGACGACTTTCCGTGGGTCGGCAACCGGCTCGTGTGCGTGCGGTCCAAGGGGTCGAAGGCGGCTGAGTTCGCCCAGGTGAAGCGCCTCGCGCTGGGCAGCGAGGGCTCGCCGGTCGGCCGCTACGCCGCGGCGGCCATGAAGGCGCTGGGCGTCGCGCCCCCCGACGGCACGATCTACGGGAGCAACGTCCGCGACGTGCTCTCGAAGGTCGCCGAGGGCGCGGCCGAGGTGGGCATCGTGTACGCGACCGACGTTCCCGTGGACCCGCGGGTCGAGATCGCGTTCGAGCTGCCGGCGTCCGTCCAACCGCGCATCGTCTACCCGGTCGCGCTCCTCACCGAGCGCGGGCGCGGACTCTACGAGGCCTTCCGCGCACCTGCCGCGCTCGCGGCGGCGGAGCGGCGCGGCTTCCCGGCGGCACGATGACGTCGAGCGTGCTCCTGTCGCTGTGGGTCGGCGCGCTCGCGACGCTCCTCGCGCTGCCCTTCGCGGTCCTCTTCGGGCTCGTCCTCGCACGGTCGCGCGCGCCGTGGGCGACCGCGCTCCAGGCGCTCGTGTGGCTCCCGCTCGTGCTGCCGCCCGCGGTCACCGGCTACCTCCTCCTCGGCCTCCTCGGCCCCCGGCGCCCCCTCGGATCCCTGCTCGCGCGCGTGGGAGTCCCGGTCGCCTTCGACCGGCTCGGCGCGATCGTCGCCGCGGCGGTCGTCGGATTCCCCCTGCTCGTGATGTTCCTCGTCCTTGCGCTCCGCGCGGTCGACCCGAGGCTCGCGGTGGTCTCCCGGTCGTGCGGGCGCGGACCGGTCGCCACGTTCGTCCGCGTGACGCTTCCGCTCGCGTGGCCGGGCATCCTTGCCGGTGCCGTGCTCGCGTTCGCGCGCGCGCTCGGCGAGTTCGGCGCGACGATCGTGCTCGCGGGCAACATCCCCGGCCGGACGGACACGATCTCGCTCCGCATCTACGACCTCTACACGCAGGTCGGCCGCGAGGGTGAGATCGCGGGGCTCGTCGCGGCGTCGATCGCCATCGCGGTCGCGTGCGTCGTGCTCGCCCAGGCGCTCGACCGGCGGCACCGGCGCCGCCTCGAGGTGGAACCGTGATCCTCGAGGTCGACGCCGACGTCCGTCGCCGCGGCGGCTTCCGGCTGCGCGCGTCGCTTCGCGTGGAGGCGCCGCGCGTCGCCCTGGTGGGGCCGAGCGGCGGCGGGAAGACCACGCTCCTCGACGTGATCGCGGGGATCGAGCGCGGCCGCGTGGTCCTCGACGGCGATGATCTCTCGCGGCTGCCGCTCCACCGGCGCTCGATCGGGTACGTGATGCAGGACGCCCCGCTCTTCCCGCACCTGACGGTAAGGCGAAACCTCGCGTACGGCCCGCGCGCGGGCGGGATCGGCGAGATCGCGGAGCGCCTCGGCATCGCGCACCTGCTCGACCGGATGCCCAGGAACCTCTCGGGCGGCGAGCGCCGCCGCGCCGTCCTCGCGCGCGCGCTGGCGAGCCGGCCGCGGCTGCTGCTTCTCGACGAGCCCTTCGCGGGGCTCGACGAGGCGCGCCGCCGCGAGGCGATGTCGCTGCTCACGGCCCTCGGCGACGTGCCGACCGTGCTCGTGAGCCACTCGCCTGCCGAGGTGCTCGGGCTCGCGGAACGCGCCGTGCGGCTGGAGAAGGGCGCGATCGTCGCGGAGGGGCCGAGCGCGTCCCTCCTGCGCGCCGGCGAGACCGGGATCGACAACCTCCTCGTCGCGCGCGTCATCGGGCCGTCGCGCGTCGTCGCGGGGAGCGTGGAGATCGCCGTGCGGCTGCCCGAGGGGGCTTCGGGGGCCGTGCGGCTCGCGTGCTACGCGCACGACGTGATCCTCGCCCGCGAGGCGCCGCGCGCGATCTCGGCGAGAAACGTCTTCCCCGCGGTCGTGCGCGAGCTCGCGGACGCCGGGGGCGACGTGCTGGCGACGCTCGAGGATCCGCCGCTCCGTGCGCTGCTCACGGCCGACGCCGCGCGCGACCTCGCGCTCGCGCCCGGCGCGCGGGTCTTCGCGATCGTGAAGAGCACCTCGATCGGGTGCCTGGGGGCCGCGTGAACGCCTTCGACGCGGTCGTCGAGTCGGCGGCCCCGGCGGAGTCGCTCGCCTGGCTGCGGCTCCCGAGGGGCCGCCTCGCCGCGCGTCTCGCGTGCCGGAAGGGGGAGCGCTTGCGGATCGGGATCCGGCCCGAGGAGGTGCTCCTCTGCGCCGGGCACCCCGGCCTCGTCAGCGCCCGGAACGTGATCCCGGGACGCGTGCGCACGATCCGGGAGGTTCCCGAGGGCGTCTACGTCACGGTCGATGCGGAGCCGCCCCTCGTGGCCATGGTCACCCGCGGCGCGGTCCGCGACCTCCGCCTCGCGCGCGGGAGGCCGGTCTTCCTCGTCGTCAAGGCGAGCTCGGTCGTCGTGCGGGAGACGGCCCGCGCGCCCGTGCTCGTGAGCGTGGTGGGGAGTCGTGGCGTGCTCACGCCCGCGCTCTTGTCGCTGCTCAAGGCGATCCGCGAGACCGGGTCGCTGACGGCCGCGGCGGAGGCGGAGGGCGTCACCTACCGGACGGCGTGGCTCAGGGCGGAGCGTGCGAACCGCGCGTGGGGCGCGGCGCTCGTCGCGCGGCGAAGGGGAGGGCGTGGCGGGGGGGGAGCGATCCTCACGCCGCAGGGGGAGGCGGTGCTCCGGCTGGCGAGGAAACAGGAACCCGGACGATCACAGATGCGACCGCCAGTACGGTCAGAGGGACCGGCGACGACTCGGGCTCGCCGTTCGTGACGGGCCCGGCATGGGGCCCTGATTTTCTCCCATCAGGAGGGCGGCTGGGATCGGCGCCTACTTTCGCTGGAAGGTGACACGAGCCGGCGGACGGGATCGGCGT
>DASUGR010000074.1:0-6212 GCA_036273915.1 Planctomycetota bacterium
CGTGTCCCGGCAGTAACGCTTCACCATCCAGCGGGGCACGACGTTCATGTGGCCCGCCTCGGCGCCGTACCCGACCGAGATCTTGTTGTAGGCCGACGCGATGCCGAGCGCGCCGACCATCATCACGGTGAGCGCGTCGGCGAACTTGCTCTTGAACATCGACCCCTCGCACGCGATCACGCCGTCGTACTTCGGCACCTCGCGGTGGAGGAACGGCGGGAAGATGTCCTGGAGCTTCAGGAGCTTCGCGCCGCCGAAGTAGTCCTTCGTGAGCGCGAAGTCCTGCGAAACGACCGTCATCTCGACGTTTTGCGCACCGAGCACGTGGCGGATCTGGCCCACCATCCCGTCCACGCGCACGTCGGAGCCCGTGTTGCGCGCGCCGTTGTAGCCGACGAAGAGGAGCTTCAAAGGCCGGCCCGGCTTCCACCGGTCGCCGGCGCCGAGGACGTACCGGAGCTTGGAGAGCTCGATGAGCGAGGTCATCCACGCCTCGAGGACGAGGTCCATCATCGGCTCGGCTCCGGGGAGGAGAGGGGGTCTGCGGGCAGGTCGACGTAGGGGTACTCGAACTTGTGCGCGAGGCACCACGTGAGCAGCCGCGCGCAGTACTCCGGGAAGCGCGCGGGCTTCCGGCCGAGCGCCCCCACGACGCGCGCGTTGTCGAAGACCGTGTTGTAGGTCAGGTAGGGCATGAAGACCTGCAGGCGCGCGGCCGCGCTGCCCACGCCGGTGCCGCGGAAGCCGGCGAGGAACCGCGCGGTGCCCGCGAAGGGGCGCTCGGCCCACGGCCAGAACCAGGGCGGCGACTTCTTGCGCGCCTCCGCCACGGCCGCGGTGACCTCGGCGTAGGTCGGCGCGTCCTCGCCCGAGGCGAGGTGGTAGATCGAGTGGGGCGCCGGCTCACGCAGGTGGATCGTCGCGATCGCGTCCGCCACGTAGTCGACCGGCACGATGTCGATCCGATCCGTCGCGCGCAGCGGCAGGAACGGCAGCCTCGCGAGGAAGACGAACGCCTTCGCCATGTCGAATTGCGTGGTCTCGGGCCGGCGGCTGTCGCCCAGCACGACGCTCGGCCGGAAGATCGTGCGCGGCACCTCCGGGAGCAGCCGCGTGATCATGTACTCGCAGAACTTCTTCGTGCGCGCGTAGGGGTCGTAGTCCGCGCGCTCCCAGTCGATCGCGGTGTCCTCCCGCACGACCTCGTCCTGCCGCTCGCCGGCCACCGCGACCGTCGAGACGTGGCTGATCCGCCGGAGGCCGTGGTCGTCGTGCGCGCGGCGCGCCACCTCGATCACGTGGAGCGTGCCGCGGAGGTTCGTATTGAGGCACGCGCGCTCCGACTTCCGGTTGAGCGACGCCGCGATGTGGAGGATCGAGTCGGTCTCCTTCGCGAGCGCCTGGAGCGCGCCGTGGTCGAGGCCGAGGTTGGGCGCCGTGAGGTCGCCCGCGACGCCCCGGATGCGTCCGTCGCGCAGCGCTTTCCCGAACGCGGGCGCGTCGAGGTGGAGCTGGAGCGCGCGCCACAGCCCCTCGCGCGTCGCCTTGCGCGCGAGGAGGAGGAGGGGCTCCCGGGTCGCCTCGAGGAGCCGAGCGACCACGTAGCCGCCGATGTACCCCGTGCCCCCGGTCAGGAGGATGGCCAAGAGCGCTCCCCCCCTCCCCCGGCCCCCTCCCGGTCCGCCCGCATGCGAGGCTCCGTCTGGAAAGTCGCCTGGATTCGACCGGCTGCGGCTGCGCCGGACTGCGTCGCGCCTCCTCGCAGTACTTCTCCGTCAGTACAGCGTCGTCGGCGCGCCTTGTCCGGCTTGTCCTCGCTCGGTCTCGGTCCTGACGGCGACTTCCCAGACAAAGCCTAGCCCTCGATCGGGCGCCCTTCGATGAGCGGATAGGACCACCTGCGGAGCGCGGGGATGTGCGTGTCGATCCAGTATTTCGGCCAGTCGATCCCGGCGGCGTCGTAGCCGAACGCCTCCCGCTCCTCGGGCACGATCGCGGCGTCGAGCAGCGCGATGTGGTCGGCCTCGAACGCGTAGTCGTTGTCGTGAATGAAGGGCTCGTAGAGCTCCACGATGGTCTGCACGCGCTCGAGGTTGCGCTCCGCGCGCTTGAGCGCGAGGAGCGGGAGCACGCGGCGGAGCGTGCGGACGAGCGCCAGCTGCCCGGGCGCCGAGAACGCCCGGTAGCGGAGCCTCGACACCGGGAGCGCCTCGAACTCGGTGCGGAGCCACGCGTCGAAGCCCGGCTGCCGCTGGTAGTGGCGGCGGTGCGCGAGGCAGGTGAGCTCGATCGACTGCGCGATCCCGAGCGGGTTCTGCACGGACGTCGCGAGCTGGTAGCAGCGGTGGTGGGTGCGGCGCACCAGCGCGGCGGCGATGAGGTTCATGCCTCGCGTCACGAGGTCGACCGGCACGACGTCGAGGCGCAGCCCGTGCCGCGTCGGGAGGAGCCGGAAGGGCATCCCGAGCAGGTAGGTGAGCGGCGTCGACGTGTTCACGCCCTCGTTCCAGCCGCGGAAGGGCTCGCGGTCGGAGCTCTCGACGATCGACGGGCGCACGATCGCGATCGGCAGGTCCGGCCCGCGGGTCAGGAGGAGCGCCTCGGCGAGGCCCTTCGTGTAGGTGTACGTGTTCGTCCACCCGAACCGTCTCGCGCGTTCCGCGCCCAGCCGGGTCAGCTCCGCGCGCAGCCAGCGCTCGCGCGCCTTCCGCATCTGCACGTCGCTCATCGGCTTGCCGGAGTGCGGGCGGATGTTCGGGAAGAGGTCGGGCTTCTCGGACTCGCGCTCCTTCGCGGCGATCAGCAGGCGCAGCTCCCTGATCTCGTCCTCGACGTCGAAGCCGGGGGTGCCCGCGGGGGTGAGGTCCTTCGCCGCGTGCTCGGGGATGCGGCCCGACCGCGTGCCCGCGACGTAGCAGGTCGACAGGTGGAGCAGCGACGCGTGGTCGCAGCCGCGCAGGAACTCGAGCGCGTGGATCGTCGAGTCGATGTTGCTCGCGAGCGAGAGGCGCACGTCGGGCATGAACTCGGTCAGCCCGCCCGAGTTGATGATCACGTCGATCGAGGCCTGGAGGCGGGCGCGGGTCGCCGCGTCGAGGCCCAGCCCGGGCTCGCACATGTCCCCCTCGACGACCTCGAGCCTGCGCGTGATCGTCTCCTGCGGGATCGTGCGGAGCACGGGCGACTCCGCGAGGAGCCGCTCGAAGCGGGCCTTCGCGCTCGTGGTGCCGCGCCGGCGGACGAGGCAGTGGATCTTCCCGATCTCGGGGAGCGCCTTGAGCACGTTGGCGAGCCAGACCTTCCCGATGAACCCGGTCACGCCGATCAGCAGGAGCTCCTTGCCGCGGAGCGTCTTCAGGACCGAGAACGGCTCGAGGATCCGGCCGTCCTCGAAGACGACGATCAGGGGGCTCCTCCGGCGCTGCCCGGCGGTGGGCTCGACGACGGAGTCCCTCGGGAGGTAGCGGCCGCGGGAGGGGATGATCGGGTCCAGGAGCCGGCCGGTCGCCCGGCCGTCGCGGGACTCGAGCCGGTTGCAGAGGATCCGGTCGATGCCCAGGTGCTTCGCGATGGGGCGGACGACGTGGTCGAGCCAGCCGCTGACGAGGACCACGGGTTCCCCGTCCGCCACCCGGGCCTTCAGGCGCTCGACGCGCGCGGGGTCGAGGCGGGGGAGGAGCCAGCGCTCGAAGTACTCTTGTCCGAGGAAATCGAGCCGGTCGTGGCTGTACCCGCGCATGGACGCGAAGAGCGCCCGGATGCCCAGGTCGTCGCGGATGGCCGCGAGGAAGGGCATCGCGCAAGCGGAGAGCGCGAACGAGACGATCCGGTACGCGCGCTCGCCCCAGCCCTGCGCGTTGCGGGCGAGAAACGCCGCCTGCCGCCCGACGTCCGCCGCGAGGAGGCCCCCGGGGCCCTCCACCCTGACGAACGCGTCCGAGGCGTAGATCTGCCCCCGCCCGAACTCGATTCCGGTCCGCATCTTGGAAGCACTGGATTCTAGGCTTCGGCCGGGACCGCAGCCAGACTTCCCCCTGTCCCCCCGCGGTACGCCCCCGCGCGAAGCGCCGCCGGCGCGCGCGCGGCGCTCCGTGCGCCGTCCTGATTCCGCATGTTTGTATGCGACAGCCGCCGCGGATCCCTGCCCCGGGAGCGCGGTGCCATAGAATCGCGGGCGTCCCGTCGCCGGCGTAGCTCAAGGGCAGAGCTCCGGTTTTGTAAACCGGAGGTTGTCGGTTCGAATCCGACCGCCGGCTCCAATCGACAGGCTTTCCGGTGGACGCGGGGGGGGCCGGGGGCGCGCAGGGGTTCCGAGGCGCCTCCCCCTTCCCGCTACTCGACGATCGTCAAGGACTTGATCTTGTCGAGCTTCGGGAAGAACTGCCGCAGGTAGTCCTCGCCCTTGAAGTGGATCTGTCCCTGGTCGGGCTTCTCCCCGTATTCGGAGCAGAGCCTGTCCACGACCTCCATGCCCTTGATGACCCGGCCGAACGCCGGGAACCCCTGGCCGTCGAGGTCGGGGTTGTCCCGGAGGTTCAAGAAGACCTGCGTGGCGCGCGAGTCCGGCCCGCCCTTGGCGAACGAGAGGTACCCGCGCTTGTTCGACTCCTTCACGGGCTCGTCCTTGAACGTCGCGTTCCACCAGTGCTTGTTCACCTCGGGATCCCCCGACTTGCCGAACTGCGCGACGAAGCCCGGCATGACCCGGAAGAAGCGGCAGCCGTCGAAGAACCCGATCCGCACGAGGTTCCAGAAGCGATCGGCGGCGCGCGGCGCCCAGTCCCTCGTGACCTCGGCCTCGAAATCCCCGGCCGTGGTCTCGAACCGCACGACGTAGCGCTGGGGCGCGGTGCCCGTGGCGAGCGCGGGGTCGAGGAGCGCGGGGTGGCGGGCAGCCTCGATCGCTTTGGCGACCGCCTCGAGGGCCGGGTCGGCCTTGCCTGCCTCGCGGAGGGCCGGGAGGGCAGGCCGGGCGAGGAAGCCGTATTCCTCGAGCAGGGCGGCGGCCCGGGCCCGGACCTGCGGCTGCCCGAGGAGCGCGCCCACGGCCTTCACAACCGAGGGGGTCCGGGGGCCGGCCACCGCCAACACGTCGAGGGCCGCGGGGCGGTCCTTCGCGGCCTCCGCGAGGAGGGCCTCCACCGTGCTTTCAGAGAGGCTGCCCTCGGCGTCCGCCGCCCTTCTCCAGCTTCCGGGACCGCGGTCGAAGTCGATCTCGGCCTCGAGTCCGGATGCCCGGAATCGGCTCTCGGTCGCGCTTTTCGGCACCAGCACCCGCAGGGCGGGGTAGACCTCGAGGCGGAATCCGGCCTGCCGGACGAGGAAGTCTGCCGCCTCCGCCGCGCGCTCCTCCGGGACCGCGATGTCGTACTTCCCGCCGACCGTCCGGCCAGCGAGGTCTCCCGGGGCATAGAGGTACGTGACCCCGAGGGACCGGTGGAGGATCGAGACCAGCTCCGCGACCGGGAGATCCGGGTCCACCTTGAGCTGGACGTCTTCCCCCGCCGCGCCGGCGGCGAGGGTGAGGAGGAGGAAGAGCGCTCGCATCGGCTGTCTCCCGCTAGGGATACCATGACGCCCGGAATCCGCCCTGCCGGGGGAGGGGCTGCCGTCTCAAGTTTGACAGGCGGGGGAGGGGGCCTAGAATGCGCGTTTCGACCAAGTTCGTCGGACGGCCGGGGTCTACCCCGTCCCCCGTATCGAGCGGGTGTAGCTCAATGGTAGAGCTCCAGCCTTCCAAGCTGGTTACGTGGGTTCGATTCCCATCACCCGCTCCAGTATGTCGATGTATGGGAGGCCATGGCCTACTCGGTTGAAGGCAAGCTGGTCGTCGCGATCTCGTCCCGGGCGCTGCTCGACTTCGAGGACGAGAATCGGATCTTCGACGCGCAGGGCGAGCGCGCGTACATCGAGCTGCAGTACTCGCGCCTCGACGTGCCGGCCAAGGAAGGCGTCGCGTTCCCGCTCGTCAAGAAGCTGCTCGCGTTCAACAGCAGCGACACCCAGCGCGTCGAGGTCGTGATCCTGTCGAAGAACGACCCGGTCTCGGGGCTGCGCGTGTTCCGCTCGGCGCAGCGCGCGGGCCTGAATCTGGAGCGCGGCGTGTTCACGCGCGGCCGCAGTCCGTACCGCTACCTGGACGCGCTGCGCGCCAACCTGTTCCTTTCGGCCAACGAGCAGGACGTGATGGCCGCCCTGGACGCGCGCTTCCC
>DASUGR010000075.1:0-16471 GCA_036273915.1 Planctomycetota bacterium
GGTCCTCCGCATCTGGGAGCACGAGCTCGAACGCGACCTCGCCCGCCAGGTCGAACGCATCCTCGACGCCGTCGCCGAACGGCGCCGCAGCTGACAAGGACGCCTTCCTTGCTAGAGTAAGGATATGGCGAAGGTCACCGCCAAGCTCCAGGTCACGATCCCCAAGGCGCTCGCGACCCAATACGGCATCGAGCCCGGCGACGAGATCGTCTGGCAGGCGAGCGGTGAGGCCATTCGCCTCGTCCCGGCCTCGCTGCGGAAGGCCCGGCTCTCTCCCAAGGAGCGGCTCGCGCTCTTCGACGCTGCCACGGAGCGCCAGCGCCAGCGGCAACGCGAGGCGACGACCGGGCCGCGCCCGCGTGGCAAGGATCGCGGGTGGACGCGCGAGGAGCTGTACACGCGTGGCCGCGCTCGTTGACACGAACGTCCTCGTCTACCGGTTCGACGCGCGCGAGCCGGCAAAGCAACGGAAGGCGACCGAACTCCTACGAGCGGGCCTCCGAACGGACACGCTGCACGTCGCCCACCAAGCGATCGTCGAGTTCGTGGCCGTGGTATCGCGGCAACTCCCGGACGGGAAGCCGTTGCTGGCTCCGCTGGACGCACGCCGCGAGGCCGAGGAGCTGATCTCCGAGTTCAACGTCCTCTATCCGAGTGAGGACGTGCTGCGCCTCGCGCTGTGGGGCGCGGCGGCCTACCAGCTCGCGTGGTACGACGCCCACACGTGGGCCTACGCGGAGCACTTCGGCCTCGCCGAGCTCTACTCGGAAGACTTCGAGCACGGAAGGCTCTACGGGCAAGTCCGCGTCGTGAACCCGTTCGCCTAGGCCTCCTCCCCCACGCCCCCACCCATCCAAGCCGCAAGGGACCATCGCTCCTGCCGATAACGCTGCAATCCCGCCGCCCCCGGGCGTAACGCAGGGTATGAGGCGCCTTTTCCTCCTCCCCCTCGCCTGCGGCCTCGCCTTCGCCGCCGGCGGCCCCGACAACTGGCAGACCGACTTCAAGAAGGCCGCCGCCGAATCGAAGAAAACCGGCAAGCCCATCCTCGTCGACTTCACCGGCAGCGACTGGTGCGGCTGGTGCAAGAAGCTCGACGCCGAGGTCTTCTCGACGAAGGACTTCCAGAAATGGGCGAAGGAGAGCGTCGTCCTCCTCCAGCTCGACTTCCCGCACGGGAGAAAGCTCGACCCCAAGCTCGCGAAGCAGAACGAGGAGCTCCGCGACAAGTACCAGGTCAAGGGCTACCCGACGATCCTCTTCCTCGACCGCGACGGCAACGAGCTCGGCCGCTCCGGCTACGTCGAGGGCGGCCCCGGGAAGTGGATCGAGGAAGCCTCGTCCATCCTCGCGAAGGCGAAGCCCGCCGAGGCCGACCTTTGGCTCACCGACATGGGCGAAGCCGCGGCCCGCGCGAAGAAGGAGCGAAAGCCCATCCTCGTCGACTTCACGGGCAGCGACTGGTGCGGCTGGTGCAAGAAGCTCGACGCCGAGGTCTTCTCGACGGACGAGTTCCAGCGGTGGGCCGACAAGAACGTCATCCTGCTCAAGCTCGACTTCCCGCGGACCACGCCGCAGGCCGACGAGCTCAAGAAGCAGAACGCCGACCTCCAGGCCAAGTACCAGGTCAAGGGCTTCCCCACGATCCTCTTCCTCGATGCGAAGGGGAAGATCGTCGGCCGCTCCGGCTACAAGCCCGGCGGGCCCGAGGCGTGGATCGCCGACGCGGAGAAGCAGCTCAAGTAGGAGGCAGAGGGGGTCCGGGGGCCGCTCTCCCCCGGGCCCGATGCACCCGAGAGGCCGCCCCCGCCGGGTCCGTCACCTCGGCGCCGTGCGCCCCCGACCGCGTTCCTGATGCGCCGCTCCGCCCGAGCGTTCCGGTAGGATCGATGCATATACACACAGCGCGGACCCCTGAGTCCGCACCGCATCGTCCTAACCCGCTGCGCCGCAACGCGATGCGGCAGCCGAACCCGGTACTCGGTACGCTCAGAAGTCCGCGTGCACGAGCACGCCAGCGCCGTGGTCCGTCACCTCGGGGCCGATCGACCAGCGCGCCTCCTCCCCCCCGAACACCCCCTCGTGCCCGCGCGAGGCGTCCCCGAAGTGCAGGTCGAAGAGCAGGTTCGCGACGAGCGTCCCCAGGAACGCGCCCGCGGCCACGTCCGTCGCCCAGTGCCTGTCGACCTGGATCCGGTTGATGCCGACGTAGGCCGCCGGCACGTACAGCAGGTAGCCGAGCCGGCTGTGCAGGTCCTTCTCGATGAAGTCGGCGAGCAGCGTCGCGCCGCAGAACGCCGCGGCCGTGTGGCCCGAGGGAAACGAGTCTTGGCTGCTCCCGTCGGGACGCTCGCGGTTCGTGATCCCCTTCAGCAAGAGCGTCGAGAGCCCGGTCATGGCGAGCGCCTCCGCCGCCGTCTCCAGCTCCTCCCCCCTGTCGCCCTTCGACCAGGCCATACCGCCCCAGAGGAGGGGCACGCCGATCGCGCAGTACTCGAGGATGTCGCCCGGCAGCGCCGCGTTCTTCCCCGGGTCTTCTTCCGAGAAGTCCTTCTGGATCTCGTCGTCGGTGGGGATCAGCGCGAGGCTCGTCGCGAGAAGCGTCGCCTCGGGGACCGCCCGCCACGGGTTCTCCCACTGCTCCGCGACCGCGTCCCCCCAGATTTCCCCGTCGAGGTGACGGCGGAACCGGTCGGAGGCGCAGCCGGAGGCGAGAACCAGGACGAGCGCTGCGAAGACTGCACGCCCGTGCGAAATCTGCAGCCGGCCGCCGGCGTCGTACTTCCGGGGCATTCAAGGCCCTCCTGTCAGACGTGCGCGCGCCGCTCGCGGATCGCCCTTTGCTGGCCTCCCGGCCATACGGACGGACAATGCGCGCGCGCGGCGCGGCCGCGTCGTGCGAAGCGACTGACAAAGGGCGTGCCAGAACCATGCGGGTATCCACCCAGATCGTGCTCGGCTACGCGATGGCCGTCGCGGCGACGGTCGCGGTCGCCGTCATCGCGTGGAGCCAGGTGCGCGCGATCGAGAAGGACATCGAGGAGGTCGGCGAGGAGTGGCAGGAGCTCGACGCCGTCACGTCGATCCTCGCGTCGATCCGGCAGGCGCGCGACGGCGGCCCGCGCACGCACCTCCGCGAAGACGAGGCGACCCTCGCGCGCATGGTCGAGGAGGGGCCCGCCGCGCCCGACAACGCGCACGACACGCGCGAGCGCGAGATCTGGACGCGGCTGCTGGCGCTCGCCCGCGAGGCGCAGGCGGCCGACGCCCTCACGCTCGCGCGCATCGAGAACGAGGCGGAGATCCTGGCGCTCCGGTTCTGGCAGGAGGACCGCGGGCGCGTGCCGCGCCACGTCCAAAAGCTCGAGGAGCGGCAGGCGCGCCTCCGGAGCGTCAACATCGCGGCCGCCGGGGGCATCCTCCTCCTGCCGCTCGTCTTCCTCCTCTACCTCCAGCTCCGCATCGCGCGCCCGCTCGCGCGCATCCAGAAACGCGTCGAGGCGATCGGCAGGCTCACGCCCGCCGCCGCGGCGCACGGCGGCCTCCGCATGGACCGCCTCGCCGACGCGATCGCGGCGATGGCGGAATCCGTCGAGGCGCGCCAGAAAAGCCTCACCGAGCAGCTCCAGCACGCCGACCGCCTCGGCGGCCTCGGCCGCATCGCCGCGGCCGTCGCGCACGAGCTCAACACGCCCCTCGGCAGCATCGGATTGTGCCTCGAGGGCATCCGCGACGAGCCCGGGAACGCCGCGCAGTACCTGAAGACCGCGGAGGAGCAGATCGAGGCGTGCACCGCGACCACGCGCAAGCTCCTCACCTACGCGCGCCTCCGGCCCTCGGCGCCGCAGGAGATGGGCGCCACCGCGCTCGCGCGCGAGGCGGTCGGGCTGGTCGAGAGCCACATGCGCAAGAACGCCGTCCGGGTGGAGGTGGAGGGGGTTCCGGGGGAGGAGGAGGCGGTGAAGGGCGACGCCTCGCAGCTCCGCCAGGCGATCGTCAACCTGCTCTTGAACGCGATCGACGCCTCCCCGCGCGGCGGGACCGTGCGCGTGCGCGTCGTCGCCGGCAAGGGCGCGGTCGAGATCGCCGTCGACGACGAGGGGCCCGGCGTCCCCGAGGTCATGCGCGAGGAGATCTTCAACCCGTTCTTCACCACGAAGCGCCCCGGCGAGGGCACGGGCCTGGGCCTCTCGATCGCCCGCGAGATCGCGGAGAGCCACGGCGGCACGCTCACGCTCGGCGCGGGCGCCCGCGGGGCCTCGTTCCGGATCCGGCTCCCGTCGGCGAGAATGGTCCAAGCGTGAAAGAGGCCACCCGCGCCCGCCCCCCGGCCCCCCCCGCCTCGAGGTCCTTCGACGTCCTTCTCGTCGACGACGACGAGACGTTCCGCTCGACGCTCGCGAGCCAGCTGCGGCGCCGCTTCTCCTCCGTCCGCGAGGCCGGCTCCACGGCGCTCTGCCTCGAGGCGCTCGCCGAGGCCGAGCCCGACGTCATCCTCCTGGACCTCCACCTCGCCGACGGCGACGGCCTCGAGCTGCTCCTTCGCCTGCGCGAGCGCGCGCCGTCGACCGAGGTGATCGTCGTCACCGGCTTCGGGACCGTGGACGCCGCCGTCGAGGCGATGCGCCGCGGCGCCTTCGATTTCGTCACGAAGCCGCTCCGGCTCGAGGCGCTCGTGCAGATCGTCGAGCGCGCGTGCGAGCGCCGCGCGCTGCGCCGCGAGAACGTGGGCCTCCGCAGGATGCTCGACCGCAAGGCGCCGCCGCTGCTCGTCGGCGGGAGCGCCGCGATCCGCGAGGTGCGCGAGCTCTGCGCGCGCGCCGCGCTCTCCGACGCGCCCGTGCTCGTCACCGGGCCGAGCGGCGCCGGCAAGGAGCTCGTCGCGCGGTCGATCCACGCGGCCGGCGCGCGCGCCGACCGCGAGCTGATCACCGTGAACAGCGCGGCGCTCTCCGAGAGCCTGCTCGAGAGCGAGCTCTTCGGCCACGAGCGCGGCGCGTTCACGGGCGCGACCGAGCAGCGGCAGGGGCTCCTCGAGGCGGCGCACGGCGGCACGCTCTTCCTCGACGAGGTCGGCGAGCTCCCGGCGCCGATCCAGGCGAAGCTCCTGCGCGCGCTCCAGTTCGGCGAGATCCGACGCGTCGGCGGCGTCGCCACGCTGAAGGTCGACGTCCGGTTCCTCGCGGCGACGAACCGCGACCTCCAGGCGGCCGTCAAGGAGCGCAGGTTCCGCGAGGACCTCTACTACCGGCTGAACGTGATCACGATCCACGTGCCCCCGCTCGCCGAGAGGCCGGAGGACGTCGAGCCGATCTTTCTCCACCTCGCGAAGGGGCTCCCCTACGAGTTCGGGCCCGCGCACTTCGACGTGCTGCGCGCGTACGGCTGGCCCGGCAACGTGCGCGAGATGGAGAACCTGATCGAGCGGCTGAAGATCCGCGCGGCGGACGGCCCCCCGGACCCCCAACGCCTCCTCTCGCTCCTGGGGCAGGCGGGCGCGGCGGCCGCGCCCACGGTCCGCCCGCTCGACCAGGTGGAGCGGGAGTTGATCGAGCAGGCCCTGCGCGTGTTCGGCGGCGATCGCAAGGCCGCGGCCGACGCGCTCGGCATCAGCCTGCGCACGCTCTACAACCGCCTCTCGACCTACCGCGACGTGTAGCTCCTGCACGGCCGCTGCACGGTTTGCAGGCCGCCCGGGGGCGCGCGCCGCGAGAAGGCCGGCCGCGCGGTGTGGAACGGCGGTTGCGGAAGCGGCCCGCAGATGAGCACCATCCGTTCCACCGGCATCGCGATCCCTCCCTACACGTACGACCAGAAGACGTCGCGCCTCCACGTCGAGCGCTGGCTCGGCGACCGCGCGCATCACTTCCGTCGCGTCCTCGACGCGTTCGAGAGCGGGCTCGTCGAGACGCGCAGCTCGGTCCTCCCGATCGAGGAGATCTTCCTGCCGCGCACGTTCCGCGAGAAGAACGACCTCTACGCGAAGGGGGCCCTGGAGCTCGGCGAGCGCGCGGTCCGCGCGTGCCTCGATCGCGCCGGCCTCGAGCCCGGGGACATCGACTACTTCATCACGTCGAGCTGCACCGGCTTCATGATCCCGGGCGTCGACGCCCTGCTCGCGCACCGCATGCGAATGAAACCTTCTCTTGGCAGGCTTCCGATCTCCCAGCATGGTTGCGCGGGCGGGGCGGTGGCGCTCCGCCAGGCGCACGAGCACTTGGCCGCCCACCCCGGCCACCGGGTGCTCGTGCTCGCGGTCGAGATCCCGACCGTCACGCTCCAGCTCGACGACCTCTCGCCCGAGAACCTCATCTCGACGAGCCTCTTCGGCGACGGCGCCGCCGCCGCGGTCCTCACCTCCGGCGGCCGCGGGGGCGAGCCCGCGATCGTCGCGACCGAGAGCTGCATGTTCCCGGAGAGCGAGGACCTGATGGGCTGGGAGCTCCGCGACTCGGGGCTGAAGATCCTGCTCTCGAAACGCGTGCCCTCTGAGATCAAGGCGCACGCGCCGGGCGCGATCATCGGGTTCCTCGCGCGGCAGGGCGTGGGCATCGAGGAGATCGGCCACTACCTGCTCCACCCGGGCGGCCGGAAGATCATCGACGGGTTCGAGGCGTCGTTTTCGCTCACGCGCAACGAGCTCGGGTCCACGCGCTCGGTCCTGCGGAAGCACGGCAACCTGAGCTCGGCGACGGTGCTCTTCGTGCTCGACGAGCACCTGCGCGCGGGGCACGGCAAGCGCGGCGACCTCGGGCTCCTCGTCGCGTTCGGCCCGGGCTTCGGCTGCGAGTCGCTGCTCCTCCACTGGGGGCCGCGCGCGGCGCGCCGCGAGCGGCCGGCGACGGAGGCGCCCGTCGAGGCCGCCCTTTGAACGCGTACGACGTGGTGGTCGTGGGCGGCGGTCCCGCGGGGGCCGCGGCCGCGCGGGCGGCGGTCGTCTCCGGCGCGCGCGTGCTCCTCGTCGAGCGCGACCTGTTCCCGCGCGACAAGGTCTGCGGGGAGTATCTCTGCCCCGGCGCGGTGGAGAAACTGCGAGATCTCGGCCTCGCGCACGCGCTCCGCGACGCGCGCACGTCTCCGCTCCGGGGCATGCGCCTCTTCTCGCCGCGCGGCCGCGAGGTGATAACCCGCTTCCCCGACGACCGGCCCGGCCTCTCGGTGCGGCGCGCGGACCTCGACCCGCGCCTCGTCGCGCTCTCGGGCGCCACGGTGCTGCGCGGCGCGCGCGTCGAGCGGCTCTCGCCCGCGGCCGGCGGCGTCCACCTGCGTCTCGCGGGCGGCGAGGAGATCCACGCGGGCGTCGCGGTCGGCGCCGACGGCCGCCACTCGACGGTCGCCGCGCAGGCGGGGCTGCGCGCGACGCCGCAAACCCCCGCGCGCGCGACGCTCCACGCGTACTACGAGGGCGTCGCCGGCTCGACCCCCGCGGGCGAGATGCATCTGCCGGGCGATGGCTCCTACGCGGGGCTCAACCCGGGCCCCGACGGCCTCGTCAACGTGACCTACGTGTGCGACCTCGATGATCTCGGTCCGCAGCCGAGGGCGCGCGCGGGCGAGATCCTCGACGGCGCGCTCGCGGGCGTGCCGAGCCTCGCGCGCCGGTTCGCGCGCGCGCGGCGCGCCGGCGAGACGAGCATCCTCGCGCCGCTCGCGGTGCGCACGCGGCGCGTGTGCGACGGCCGCGTCCTCCTCGCCGGCGACGCGGCGGGGTTCCTCGACCCGCTGACCGGCGAGGGGATGTACGGCGCGATCGTCTCGGGCGCGCTCGCGGGCCGCCACGCCGCGGCGATGGCGCTCCACCAAGCCCCCGCCGGCGCGTACGCCCGCGCGTACCGGAAAGCGTTCGGCGGAAAGCCGCCGCTCAACCAGCTCTTCCAGTGGCTGCTCCGCCGCCCCGCGCTCCTCGAGGCGCTCGGCGCGCGATTCACGGTACGGCCCCATATCGGGGATACGCTGATGGCCGTGATCGGCAACCTCGAGCGCCCGAAAGAACTGCTGCGGCCGAGGATCCTCCTGGGGCTCCTCGCATGACGCGCGGCACCGCGGCCGTCGTCGCGGCGATCGGCGCGCTCCTCGCGGCGGGTGCGGCGCGCCTGGCGCTCGGCCTCGAGAACGACAGCCGGCCGGCGATCTTCCTCCGCGCGGACGACCCGGCGCGCGTGGCGTACGACGACCTCGTGAGGACGTTCGGCACCGACGCGTTCCTCGTGGTCACGTGCCGCGGCGACTTGGGCCGGGCGCCGGAGCTCGCGGCGGCGCTCACGCGGTCGCCCGCCGTGCAGAGCGTGTACCTGCCGTCGGAGGGAGCCCCGGTCGCGCAGGCGCTCGGCCTCCTGGGGCCCGGCCGCATCTCGCTTGCGGTCGCGCTCCGCGAGACGAAGAAGGGGGGGCTGGGGGGCGTGCGCGAGGTGTGCGCGCGCTTCCCGGAACTGAAGCCGGGCATCGCGGGCGAGCCCGCACTCAACCGGGAGCTCGAGGAGGCGTCGGACTCGGTCGGTCGCGAGCTCTTCCCGGTGCTCGCGCTCACGATGGCGGCGCTGCTCTTGCTCGCCTACCGGAGCCTGCGCGTGGTCGCCGCGGTGTTCCTGGCGACGGCCGTCGCGCTGCTCCTCGGCATGGCGTCGATCGCGCTCGCGGGCGCGGCGGTGAACCTCGTCACGATCCTGCTGCCGGTGCTGCTGCTATCGCTGACGGTCGCGCTCTCGGTCCACCTCGTGAACGCGTACCGGCTGCACCTCGCGGGCGTCCCCGCCCTTCCCCGCACCCCTCCCCTTCCCCCGGCCCCTTCCCCTCCCTCCGCGGACGACGTCGTCCACGCCGTGCGCGCGATGATGCGCGACGAGTGGCGCCCCTGCCTCGTGACGTCGCTCACCACGGCCGTCGGGTTCGGCTCGTTCGCGCTCGCGCGCATCGACCCGCTCGCGGAGCTGGGCCGCGCGATGGCGGTGTCGATCCTTCTCTCGCTCGCCACATGCTTCACGCTGCTGCCGGCGCTGCTCGTGCTCCTCCGGCCGTCGCCGCGCGAGGGGCTGAGGATCGGCGCGGGCCTCGTGCGCTTCGTGCCCGCGCTCGTCCCGTCGCGCCGGGCGGCGTACGTGCTGCTCCTCGCGACCGTCGCCGCGGCGGCCGTCGCGGCGCCGCGCGTGCCGCGCGAGACCAACGCGCTCCACGACCTGCCCGCCACGAACGCGCTGCGGGAGGAGACGGACCGGCTCGCGAAGGAGGGCGTGGGGACGGCCGCGCTCGAGATCGTGCTGCGGCCGGCCCCCGGAGCGCCGCTTCTTGACCTCGCCCCGGCGCTGCGCGCGATCGGGGAGGGCGCCTTGCGCTGGCGCGACGAGGGCGTGCCGCACGTGCGCGGCGCCGTGACCGCGCTCACCGTTGCGGACGAGGCGGCGCGGATCCTCGGGCCGGCGGCGCGGGCGTTCGCGCTCGCGCCGGCGCCGGCGCCGCTCGAGGAGCGGTTCGCGCCGTTCCGTGCGCCGGCGGAGCGGGTCGCGCGGGCGTCGATCCTGATCGACCCGGTGGACGTGGAGGCGTTTGACGCGCTGCGCGAGCGGGTCGACGACCTCGTGCGCGGGGCGCTGCCCGCGGGCGCGACGTACGAGGTGACGGGAGAGTTCCCGCTGGTGATGACGGTCCAGCGGGACCTCCTGTCGACGCTGCTCCAATCGCTCCTCGGCACGGCGGCAACGATCCTCGTGATCCTCGCGGTGTCGATGCGGTCGATCCGGCTGGCGGCGCTGACGCTCCTGCCGGCGGTCGTGCCGCTCGGCGCGGTCGTGCTCGCGTGCGCGCTCTTCGCGGTGCCGCTGTCGATCTCGACGGTGATGGTGCTCGCGGTGGCGCTCGGGATCGTGACGGACAACTCGGTCCACATGCTGCACGCGTTCACCGGCGGCGACGCGCTGCGCGCTGCACTCCGCCGCGTGGGCACGGCAGTGACGGAGACGTCGATCGCGATCTTCCTCGGCTTCCTCGTGTGCACGCTGTCCGACTTCCTGCCGACGCGGCACTTCGGCCTCCTGACCGCGTTCGCGATGCTCGTCGCGCTGCTCACGGACGTGCTGCTTTTCCCGGCGCTCCTCCGCCCGCGCGCCCCGGCGGCGGCGCCGGCAGAGGCCCCCACGCTCGCCCTGGAGCCCGAACAATGAGATCCATGCATACACACACAACCCGGACCCAGGGGTCCGCATGTCACGGCCACAACTCCAGCTCCTCCAACCACTTGCGGCGGTCGAACCCCGTACGTGGTACCGTGCGGATCCTGACTTTGCTGGCGGGCGGCCTGCTCTTCGGGGCGGGGGCGGCGGCGTACCACTTCGCGATGCCGCACGAGGCGCCCAGGCGCGAGGCGCCGCCCCCGCCGCCGCCCGACCGCACCGGCGAGGTCCTCGACGAGATCGCGTCGCTCAACGACGCGTTGAAGGCCTTCGCCACGGCCATCGACGCCGCGGCCGACGAGCGCCAGCAGCTCGCGTCCGCCCTCGCGGCGGCGCGCAACGAGGGGGCTTCGGGGGCCGCCGACGCACGCCGCGCCCTCGCGGAGCTGGAGCGGCAGATCCGGGCGATCGCGCGGCGCCAGGATGATCTCGCGGTCGTGCTCGCCGCGAAGCCCGGCTCCGCACCCACCGCGGTCGAGGCGCCCGCGGAGGCCCAGACGCCCCCGCCCGCGGTGGCGCCGCCCCCTGCCCCCGAAGCCCCCGGACCCCCCAAGCGGAAGACCCTCGCCGAGCTCCTCGCGGAAAAGAAGCGCGTCGACCCGCGCGACGAGCTCACGCGGTTCCGCCTCCTCGCGGGCTACTGCAACGTCGGCTTCGATGGCGTCTCCACGATCCACAACTTCACCGGCCAGTCGAAGAAGGTCGCGGGCGAGCTCCGGCTCCACCTCAACGACCTCGGCGACCGCCCGTCGGGCAAGCTCTCCGTGCCGACCGAGACGCTCGACTCCGGCAACGCCGACCGCGACGCCGACATGCGGAAGGCGCTCGAGACGCCCGAGATCATCTGCGAGATCCTCGGCTTCGACAAGAAGGACGCGCGCGTGCGCTTCACGATCAAGGGCGTCGCGAAGGAGATGACCGTGCCCCTCGAGCTCACGTTCGAGAAGGGGCTTCTCCACGCGAAGGGCGAGGCGAAGCTCAAGATGTCCGACTACGGCGTGAAGGTGAAGTCCGCGGGGTTCGGCATGGTGAAGGTCGATGACGAGGTCACGATCTGGTGGGATCTCTACGCGGAGGTCCTTCGCGATGCGCCGCGCTAGCCTTCTCCTCCCGCTCGCGCTCGCGGCGTGCCGCCACGTGCCGCCCGACAAGGAGGCGCGCGCGGTCGCGCCCCCGGAGCCCCCCCGCGTCGCGCTCGACGCGCAAGGCCTGCTCGGGGCGTGGACGTCCGTCGCGCTGCGCGGCACGCTCGCCGACCTCGGTCACACCGCCGTCTACGTCTTCGACGCGGGCGGCCGGTACACGGGCGCGCTCGTGTCGGATGCGGAGTGCACGCCGATCGGCGGGGCGTACGCGTTCGAGGCGCCGAATCTCTCCCTCGACGGCGGCGCGATCGTGTTTCAGGCGAGGCTCCTCGGCGACGGCCGGCTCGTGCTCGAGGCCCCGGACACGTACGTGGAGCTCGTGCGCTTTGACCGGGATATGACGCACGGGTGACGGGGCGCAGGGAAGGATGGCGGGATGCGTTCCCTCCTCCTCGCGCTCCTCCTCCTTCCCCTCGCGTGCGTGAGCGTGCGCGCGGCGCCCGCCGAGAAGCAGGAGGCCGACCGCGGCCTCGCGTCGGGCGATTTCTCCGGCGAGATGATCAACCTCGTGCCGAGCGCGTACAAGCTGAAGGGCGAGGAGGACCAGCTCGCCGCGCAGGATCGGCTCCTGATCCGGACGGGGGAGCTCACCGTGCGGTCGGGCAACCCCGAGGAGGTGGGCGCCCGCGCGGAGCGATTGGTGGGGGCTTCGGGGGGCTACGTCATCACCCGCGAGAACAACACGTACGTCTTCCGGGTGCCGGCGGAGAAGTTCGACGAGGTGTTCGCGCAGCTCGCGGCGCTCGGCGCGGTCGCGCACCGGCGCATGGACGCTTCGGATGTCACCGAGGAGGTGCAGGATCTCGAGCTGCGGCTTCGGAACGCGCGCGCGCTGCGCGACCGGTACGAGGAGCTCCTGAAACGCGCCGAGAAGGTCGAGGACGTGCTCGCGATCCAGAAGGAGCTCGCGGCGGTCACGGAGACGATCGAGCGGCTCGAGGGTCAGCTGAAGGCGCGCATGACCGATGTGAAGATGAGCCGGATCACGCTGCGGCTCGAGCCGGCGGCCGCGGGGCCGGTGACGGCGTTGCGGAGCCCGTTCCCGTGGGTGCGCGCGCTCGGCATCGAGAACCTGCCGCAGTATCGCAGCGACCGCGCGCGCTCGACGCGGCTCGACTGGTCGCTGCCGGCGGGGTTCGCGGACATGGGCCGGCCGCGGGACAGCGACATCGTCGGCTGGGCGTACTCGCCGGACGGCGTGCGCGTGGTGGTGCGGCGGTTCGAGCACGAGCCCGAGGCGGACCGCGCGTTCTGGGACGCGGAGCTCGAGCGCGACTTCGTCAAGGCGCGCGGGTACGAGCCCTGGGCGGCGCCTCCGGACTCGAAGCTGATCGTGTTCCGCACGATCGCGGACGGGACGCCGACGACGTACGCACTGCGGCTGTCGATCGGCTCGCGCTACATCCTGGCGACCGAGGTGATCGGCCCCGCGGACGTGGTCGAGGCGAAGTGGCCGGTGCTCCTGCCGCTGCTCGACCAGGTGGAGAAGGAGTCGCGGTAGCGGCCTCGCCCGCGTCCTGCCTCTTGGTTCCCTGATTCAACCTGAACCGGGCGCCGTTCTTCGACGTCATCTCCCTTGTGGGCCTCTGGACCACCGCATTTCGTCAAATTGTGCACCCCGATGTCGCCATTTTGTGCCAGCGCCTCGGGGACCCGGGCCGCGCGCGCGCCTGACCGTGCCCAAGCAGGAATCCGTGAACCGCCGGCGTCCGATGGCGTCTAAGAAGGGCGCTAGAATCAGGTGTCCGCTTCTGCCGGAGGACGCATGGACCGCAGGCAATTTCTCGGCGCCGCGGCCGTCTCGGCGGCCGGCATGGGCGCGATCGGATGGCTGGGCCACCTCCTGTTCACGAGCCTGTCCGTGCCCGACGCCCTTCGCCAGGCGAGCCGTCTCGGTAAGCCGCTCCTCGTCCTCGTCTTCCCGGAAGGCAAGGGACGTCAGTACCACCGCGGGCAGATCTTCGGGGCCCTGCTGAACCACGGTGGCATCCACGCCTACCTCGATCTGGCCCTCTGCGAGCTCACCTGCGCGACCATGGACGATCTGCGCCACCACGAGATCGACGTCCCCGGCGAACCGCTGATGGTGCTCCTGGAGAGCGGGTTCCCACGCCCCACCGCGACGCCGATCGACGTGGGCGTCGTCGAGGACCTCCCGGATGGGTTCGACGTCGGACCCCAACGAGTCGATCGGATGGCGGAGGAGCGGATGTACGCGGTGGCCTCGGCGCTCCACGACGGTCTCTTCACGACGCCCCTCGCGGCGCGTGCGCGGTACGCGGAGTCGCGCCTCCCCCGGCCGGAGGTCGATTCGCTGCACGCCGCCCTCGAGGCCGGACGGATCCCGGACCATGCTGCGCTCGACCGCGGGGCGGCGATCGTACGGGCGTTCGGCCATGCCGAGCGCAACGGGGATCTGCTCGCGGCCTTGGCCGACGCGGCCGCGTTGCGCTTGCAAGGCGCGCCGCCGGCCGGAGCGAAGTGGGCACGCGCGACGGGCTGCGGAACGCTGATCGAAGGAGAGCCCGACGATCGCGGCTATGCGTGCGGCATGGGCTTCGTGCCTGACGTCTCGAAGCGCTTTCTCTGGTTCTACACCGAATAGGGGAATCCATGGACCGCAGGCAGTTTCTCGGCAAGGCGGCCGGCACGGTTGCCGGCGCCGGCGCGATCGGGTGGCTCGGCCACTACTTCCTCGGAAAGCCCGCGTGGGCGGGCGACGACGCCAGCAAGGACGCGATCGCCGCGATGGGCAACGTCGCGGACGCCTACCGCCGCGCGCACGGCCTCGGGAAGCCGCTGCTCGTGCTCGTGATCCCCAAGAACGACGAGCAGAAACGCGGCCGGGGCCACGTGTTCGGCGAGGCCCTGAACCACGGCGGCAACGATCTCTACCTGGATCTCGCGCTCTGCGAGCTCGTCTGCGCGCCCGTCCCCGAGGTGACGAAGCAGCTGAAGGACGTGAAGGTGAACGGCGAGCCCCTCATGCTGCTCGTCGAGACCGGGGGCGGCGCTGCCCGCGTCGTCCCGGTCGATGTGGACGTCCGGTACGAGAATGGGTACCGGGACGGGACGGAGAACGCCGACGAGGCGGCGAAGCAGCGGGTCGAGAAGGTCGCGGCCGCGCTTCGCGCAGCGATCGCGCCCGACCGCGAGACGCTCGCCGCGCGCGCCGCGCTCGCCGAGAAGCGGCTGCCCGCCGACGACGTGCGGGCCATCCGCAACGCGCTCGCGGCGAAGATCATGTGGTCGGACGAACTGCTGGACCGCGGCGCCGCCATCGTGCGACTCGCGAAGGAGACCCCCGACGTCGCGAAGCAGAACGCGCTCCTGGAACGTCTCGCCGCGGTGGCCAAGAAGCGCGTCACCGGCGCCCCCCCGCCCGGGGCGAAGTGGGCCAAGGAGTGCGGCTGCGGGACCGAGATCGACGGCGGGGAACCCGAGGCCATCGCGTGCGGGATGGGCTTCGTGCCCAAGATCTCGCAGCGCTTCCTCTGGTTCTTCACCAAGTGAGGCGATGATCCCGGTCGGTCTCACGCTCCAGCCCGAGGAGGCATACCTCGACGCGCTCGCGCCGCTGCTCGACGAGGAGGCGGACTACTACGAGGTCGCGCCGGAGACGCTCTGGCGGCGCGACGGCGCCGGGGCGCTCGTCCCCAACGGATTCCACCGGCTCTTCCTCGAGCGGCGCGAGCGGACCGGGCGGCCGTTCGTCGCGCACGGCGTCGGCCTCTCGCTCGGCACGGCGGACGACGACGACCCCCTTCGCCTCCGGGCGTGGCTCGACCGGATCCGGGGCGACCACAGGCGCTTCGAGTTCGCATGGTACACGGACCACCTGGGCGCGACGACGCTCGACGGCCGCGCGCTCACCCTCCCCGTGCCCCTCCCGATGACGCCGCAGATGGCCGCGCGCGTCCGCACGCGCCTCACGCACCTCCAGACCGCGGTGCCCGACGTCGGCTTCGAGAACGCCGTCTTCTACTTCCTCTTCGGGCGGCCGCTCGACGAGCCCGCGTTCTTCCGCGAGATCCTCACGCAGCCGCGGATGCACCTGCTGCTGGACCTGCACAACGTGTACACGATGGGAAGGAACTTCGGCTTCGACCCGAACGAGTACGTGGACCGGCTGGATCTCTCGCGCGTGATCGAGATCCACATCTCCGGCGGCAGCGACAGTGAGCCGTCCTGGCTGCCCTCGCGCTCGACCATGCGGCTCGACAGCCACGACGGGCCGGTGCCCGGGCCGGTCTGGGCCCTGCTCGAGCGCGTCGTGCCGCGCTGCCCGGGCCTGCGGGGCGTGACCCTCGAACGGATGGAGGGGACCGTCCGGGCCGGCGACGTGGCGCTGCTCCGCGAGGAGATGCGCCGCGCGAAGGGGATCGCCGCGGCATGAGCGACGCGCTCCGGCGCTTCGACCGCGCGATCGCGGACGCGCTCACCGCGGCCGATCCCGTGGAGGCGCTCCGCGCGGCGGCGGCGGGCGACTGGCCGCCGGAGCTGCGCGACGCCCTCGCCGCTGCGGCGGCGCAGGAGGACGGCGTGCGCCTCACGGGACTGCTCGTCGTGAAGCTCCGGTTCGAGCGGCTCGTGCAGGGCTCGCGGCGCGCGGGCGAGTGGTTCGACCGCGATCCCAAGGGCTTCACGGACGCGTTTCGCCGCTACCACGCCGCCGTGCCGCCGACGGCCGCCGACCCGCGCGCCGAGGCGGCGCTGTTCGAGCGGTGGTGCGACGCCCAGGACGCGAGCGGCTAGCTGGCCCAACCCGGACCCAAGGTCCGGGTACAGCCGCCGTAACCCGTTGGCACTAGGCGGCTTCCGACAGCGAACCGGCGTACTCGGTACCACTCTCCGGCGCCCTGCTTCAGGGCGCCCGCTCCGTTGGTCGATGTCGAGGTGGCGAATATGCCGTCCCTGATCACCGTCAGCGGCCAGCGGATCGAGCTGGAGAAGAGCAAGAGCTACGTACTCGGGCGGGGGCAGGGCTGCGAGGTGGTCGTCTCCGACATGGCCTGCTCGCGTCGGCACGCGCGGATCACGGTCGGCGGCGAGGGCCGGGGCGCGCTCTTCATCGAGGACCTCGGGAGCCGCAACGGCACCTACGTCAACGACGCGCGCATCTGGGACCGCACCGCGATCAAGGACGGATGCCTCATCCGCATC
>DASUGR010000076.1:0-13702 GCA_036273915.1 Planctomycetota bacterium
CGGGGGCTGCCCCCGGACCCCCTGTGCTTCGTTACGCGGACTGCTTTCCGATGAACGCCAGCGCGGAGCCGGCCTTGAACCACTCGATCTGCTCCTCGGTCAGCGTGTGCGTGCACGCGATCCTGTCCTCGGCGCCGTCGGCGTGCTTCAGGACCACCGTCACGTCGCGGCCCGGCGCGAGCGACGCGAGGCCGGTCACCGACACGCGGTCGTTCTCGCGCACCTTGTCGTAGTCCGCGGGGTTCTTGAGCGTCAGCGGGAGCACGCCCTGCTTCTTCAGGTTCGTCTCGTGGATGCGCGCGAAGCTCTTCACGATCACCGCGGCGCAGCCGAGATGGCGCGGGGACATCGCCGCGTGCTCGCGGCTCGAGCCCTCGCCGTAGTTCTCGTCGCCGAAGACGACCCAGCGCTTCTTCTCCTTCTTGTAGTGGCGGGCGATCTCGTGGAAGGGCTTCCCCTTCGCGCCGTCGATCTGGTCGGTGCCCTTGCCCTCCTCGTCCGTGAAGGCGTTCCGGGCGCCGGTGAACATGTTGTTGCTGATGTTGTCCAGGTGCCCGCGGAAGCGGAGCCAGGGGCCCGCGGGCGAGATGTGGTCGGTCGTGCACTTGCCCTTCGCCTTCAGGAGCACGAACAGGCCCGCGAAGTCCTTCCCGTCCCACGGCGCGAACGGCTCGAGGAGCTGCAGCCGCTCGCTCTTCGGGTCGACGCGGATCTGCACCTTGCCGCCGTCCTGTGCGGGCGCCACGAAGCCGTCGGGGTCGGCCGCGAGGCCCTTCTTCGGCAGCGCGTCGCCCTCGGGCGGCGCGAACCGGAACTCCTTGCCGTCCGGCGTCTTCAGCGAATCGCGGCGCGGGTCGAACGAGAGCCTCCCGCCGAACGCAAGGGCCGTCACGATCTCGGGGCTCCCGATGAACGCCATCGTCTCCGCGCTGCCGTCGTTGCGCCGCGCGAAGTTCCTGTTGTAGCTCGTGAGGATCGA
The DNA here is from genome assembly GCA_036273915.1 of Planctomycetota bacterium. Lineage (GTDB taxonomy): Bacteria > Planctomycetota > PLA2 > PLA2 > PLA2 > PLA2. Next base: position 980 of record DASUGR010000076.1, read on the forward strand.
GTTCTTGGTGCCGGGCTTGACGTCGCTGCGCTTCCACTGGCCGATGCAAGGGCCGCACGCGTTCGCGAGCACGGTCGCGCCCGCCTCCTCGAGCACCTTCATCTGCCCGTCGCGCTGGATGGTCTTGTGGACGCGCTCGCTGCCGGGGGTCACGAGGAGCGTCGTTCTCACCTTGAGGCCCGCCTTCACCGCCTGCCGCGCGACGTGCGCGGCGCGCCCCATGTCCTCGTAGGAGGAGTTCGTGCACGAGCCGATCAGCGCCACCGTGAACTGGTCCGGGTAGCCCTGCTCCTTGACGTCCTTGCCCATTCGGGAGAGCGGGTGCGCGAGGTCGGGGGTATGCGGCCCGACGAGGTGCGGCTCGAGCTTCGTGAGGTCGATCTCGATCACCCGGTCGAAGAACTTCTTCGGGTCCTTCTCGACCTCGGCGTCGCAGCGGAGCTCCTTCCCGAACTCGCGCGCGAGGGCGGCGAGGTCTTTCCGGCCCGTCGACTCGAGGTACTTGGCCATTCCCTCGTCGTAGGGGAAGAGCGACGTGGTCGCGCCGATCTCGGCGCCCATGTTCGTGATCGTGCCCTTGCCGGTCGCGGAGAGCGCCTCCGTGCCGGACCCGAAGTACTCGACGATCGCGCCGGTCCCGCCCTTCACGGTCAGGATCTCCGCGACCTTCAGGATCACGTCCTTCGCGGACGTCCAGCCCGAGGGCTTGCCGGAGAGGTGCACGCCGATGAGCTTCGGGAACTGGACGCCCCAGGGCGCGCCCCCCATCACCTCGGCTGCGTCCGCCCCGCCGACGCCGACGGCGATCATGCCGAGCCCGCCCCCGTTGGGCGTGTGGCTGTCCGTCCCGATCATCATCCCGCCCGGGAACGCGTAGTTCTCGAGCACCACCTGGTGGATGATCCCGGCGCCCGGCTTCCAGAAGCCGATGCCGTACTTCCTCGCGCAGTCGGCGAGGAACCGGTACACCTCGCCGTGCTCGGTCTCGGCGCGCTCGAGGTCGCTCACCGCCCCCGTCTCCGCGCGGATCAGGTGGTCGCAGTGGATCGTCGAGGGGACCGCGACGCGCGCACGGCCCGTCTGCATGAACTGCAGCAGCGCCATCTGCGCGGTCGCGTCCTGCATCGCGACGCGGTCGACGCGGAAGAGCGTCCAGCTCCTGCCGCGTTCGAGCGTCTGCTCCGCGTCGGCGAGGTGGAGGAAGAGGATCTTCTCGGCGTAGGTCAGCGGCCGGCCGAGACGCTTCCGGAAGCGCTCGTTCGTCGGCGCGAGCCGCTCGTACAGCTTGCGGATGTCTGCAACAGGGATTTCGACCATGACGACCGTATCGTAGCGCCGCGCATGCCATGAACGAAATCGATTCTTCTCATGTACTGCATGCTAAACTTGCATGAATAGCCCTCCCTCTGCCCATGAATCGGGGGGGGTCCGGGGGACCCATGAGCCTCGACCGACTGGAGACCCTTGCCGAGGTCGCCGCCCGCGGCTCCATCACGGAGGCGGCGAAGGCGCTCGGCCTCACCCAACCCGCAGCCTCGCGGCGCCTGCAGCTGCTCGAGGAGGAGATCGGCGCACCGCTCCTCGCCCGCGGCCGCAAGGGCGTGCGGCTGACGGAGACGGGCAAGCTGGTGGTGGCCGAGGGCGAGGCGCTCCTCGAGCGATACCACCGGCTGCTCTCGGACGTGCGGAAACTCCAGGGCCTCGAGGCCGGCACCGTGCGCGTGGGCGGCGGCGCCACCGCGGTCACGGCTCTCCTGCCGGGCGCGATCCGCAGGTTCCGGGCGCAGTACAAGGACATCGTGTTCGAGGTCCGCGAGGCCGGGAGCCGCGAGATCGCCGCCGCGGTCGCGCGCGAGGAGCTCGAGCTGGGCCTCGTGACGCTGCCCGTGCACGCAGACGGGCTCGACCTGCGCCCGCTGCTCCGCGACCGGATCGTGCTGGTGGCCCCGCGCGACCACCTGTTCGCGGGCAAGCGGGTGGCCGCGGCCGCACTCAAAGGGTCGCCGCTCATCGGCTTCGAGGCGGGGAGCGCCATCCGCCGCATCATCGACGACGCGCTGCTCCGGCGCGGCATCGCCATGCAGATCGTGATGGAACTGCGGTCGATCCAGTCGATCCTCCGGATGGTCGAGCTGGGACTCGGCCTCGCGTTCGTGAGCAGCCTCGGGCTCGGGACGGATGCGGTCCGCATCGACGTGCCGGGCCTCCGCATCGAGCGCACGCTCGCGGTCGCCACGAAACGCGGGCGACCTCTCTCCGCGGCGGCGGCCTCGTTCCTGAAGCAGCTTCGCGGATGATCCGGACCGGCCGCTGCGGCGGGCGGGCGATCGGCGGATGCCGTAGCATGATGGCGCCGCTCGCTGCGGAGCGGCGAGTCGATTGCCATGCCGAATGGAGCAAAGTCCGTCGAGACGGAAAGGGCCCGCGATCTCGCGCGCGAAGCGATCGCCCTCGCGGTGCGCCTGCAGGGGCGCGTCAAGGTGCGCGACAAGGGTGGCGGCCACGGCCCGGTCACCGAAGCGGACCTCGCGGTCGAGGATCTCCTGCTCGCCGGCCTGCGCGCGGCGTTCCCCGACGATCCGGTGCTCTCCGAGGAGACGCGGACGGCGATCGACCTGCCGGTCCGCCGGCTCTGGTGCGTCGATCCGATCGACGGCACGCGCGAGTACGTCGAGGGACGCGACGAGTACGCCGTGCACGTGGGCCTCCTCGAGGAGGGCGTTCCCGTCGCCGGCGCGGTCGGACTGCCCGGGCGCCTGATCTGGGGGGGGCGCGGGGGGGTCTGGATCGAGGAGGAGGGGAACACCCGCGCCGCGACGCTCGCGCCTCTCTCCGACCTCGCGCAGGCGACGGTGGTGCACACGCGGCGCCACATGACGCCCGCGCTGCGCCGCATGCTCGACGCCCTCGGCGCGGCGCGGTGCGTCCCCATGGGCGGGATCGGCTACAAGGTCTCCCGCATCCTGCTGGGGGAGGCGCACGCGATGCTCCACGACCGCGGCACGACCTGGTGGGACAGCGTCGCTCCCGCCGCCCTGCTCCTCGGCGCCGGCGGCACGGTGGCCGACGCGCGCGGCCGGCCGCTCGACTACCGCACGGACACGCGCCACCACGCGGGGCTCCTCTTCGCCGCTCCGGGACTCCTCGCCCCCCTCCGCGCGCGGCTCGCCCAGGTGCAAACGGAATAGGCCCCCGCCTTTCGACGGGGGCCTTGATTACGACCCGAGAGAGCGCGTGCCGTTGCTACTTCCGCAGCTTCGCGCGACGGCGGCGCCAGGCGCCGGCCGCGGCGAGCGCGCCCGAGAGGAGGACGATCGTCCCCGGCTCCGGGTTGGGCGTGTAGGTGAACGAGCCCGCGTGATAGCGGTCGGACGGACCCGTGTCGAGCGTGCTCGGGAACGCGAGGCCGTTGCCGAAGCGGGCGGAGCCGATCCCGGTCACGAAGGTGAACCCGTCGATCGTGCCGTTGAAGATCGGCGTCGGCTCGCCGAGCGACGGCGGCGTGGGGCCGCTGTTGCCGTTCGAATCGACGTTGCCCGCGGGGTAGTAGACGACGACGCTGAACTGGGTACCGGGCGCGAGCGAGAGCGGGTTCGCGAGGTCGAAGTACCGGTAGCCGTCGACCAGCGTGCCGGTCCCCGGGAGCGTGAAGATCTGGGCGAGCGGCGTGCTCGTGTCCGCGAGGTTGTAGAGCAGGATCGCGTGCGGCGACAAGAGTCCGTTGCCGTTGTCGTCCCAGATGCCCAGCGAGTCGATGGCGATGCCGTGCTCGTGGGCGACCTCGAAATCGAGGCCCAGCGAGAAGTCCTTGAGCGTCTGCCGGCCCTTGCCGTTGCCCGTGGTGCCGGTCGTGATCGTCGAGGTGAACGCCTCGATCGGGTCTGCCGCCGCCGAGGTTGCGAACGCCGCGATCGCGACGACGCAGGCGGCCATGGTCTTTCGCATCATGTCTCTGCCCTCCTTTGGGTCTAGGCGTTGCCTCCACAAATGGGAGGCCAACGCGCGCCCTTGGGGGAGGCCCGCCGCAACCCGTTGCCATTTCCGTGGTTGGGACGGGGCACATCCGGCGTCCATTCCGGGCTGTCGAAGTTCCTCGACGTCGATCCGACGTCCACCGTCTCGCGGCCGCGACGGAAAGGAGCCGGGGCCGCCGCGAAGGAGGGGCCGCCGGCCGGCCTCGGTTTCCGACGAGGCTCGGGACGGGCTAGAAGTCGTAGACGAGGTGCCAGAAGAAGCCGGGAACGACCGCCGTGCCCTCGCCGCCGAGGATCGCGGCCGCGAGTTCGGGACCCATCGTCCAGTGCCTGCCGAGCTCGGTCTCGAAGCCGAAGCCCACGTACGCCCCGTAATAGTCGCCCGCGCGGTCGACGATTCCCGGCTCGCCGGTCGCCCGGTAGTACTCGAACCCGTACCGCAGCGTGAAGTGGCGCTTGGCGCCCGGGCTCGTCGCGTGCTTGAACCCCAGGCGCGCGGCCATCATCTCGCCGTGGTCGGACTGGCCGTCGTCGGCCAGGTCCTTGTCGTCGAGGAACTGCCAGATGAACTGCGCCTCGCCGCTCCAGTCGAATTTCTCCGGCCGCGCGAGCACCTTGCCGCCCTCGACCGCGAGCCCGACGCCGGGGATCGCGGAGAAGCTCCCGCCCGCGTACGCGTCGCGGGGATAGCCCGGCACGCGGGACTGGCACGCCGCGAGGAGGATCAGGAGGAGCGCGAAGCAACGCATCTGCGCCGGTTGGGCGCATAGCGTAGCCGCAGCACCCGACAGGCGAAGCGGGGCAGCGCGACCATCCGCGGCGCGCGGAAGGGCTGCCGGACGAGGCGGTAGAGCCACTCGAGCCTGAGCCCGAGGACCCAACGGGGCGGCCGCGGCACGACGCCGGAGTAGGCGTCGAGGCTCCCCCCGACCGTGAGCACGAGCGGCACGCCGCCCGCCGCCGCCACCTCCCGGACGAACGTCTCCTGCCGGTTCGCGCCCATCGCGACGACCAGGAGGTGCGGCCGCGCGGCGACCACCCGCGCGACGACCGCGGCGCGCTCCGCGTCCGCGAAGTACCCGTGCATCGCGCCCGCGACCTCGAGCCGCGGGTGCTCGCGGGCGAGCCGCTCCTGGGCCGCCGCGAGCACCTCCGGGCGCGCGCCGACGAGGAAGACGCGCCACGCCTCCCTCCCGGCGAGCGCGAGGAGGTCGTCCATGAGCTCGCAGCCGGGCAGCACGGGCACGCGCGCGCCGTGGAGCTTCCGGAGCGCCCACGTGATCCCCACCCCGTCGGGGTAGACGACGCTCGCCTCCTCGATCGCGGCGAAGAGCTCGGGCTCCTCGAGCGCGCGCATCACCTTGATCGGGTTCAGCGCGACCAGGTGGTGGCAGCGCCCGTCGCGCGCCATCGCGGGAGCGGCGGCGACGATCTCCTCGCGCCTCACCAGGTCGACCGGCAGCCCGAGGAGCTCCGCCCTCTCGAAGCGACGTGCAGGGGGTCCGGGGGCGACCCGGCCCCCCGGACCCCCCCCGCTTCCCGGCGCCTCCGTGACCGCCATCAGGAGGCCGTCACGAGGAAGGGGCCGAGCACGAGCACGTCGAGGCCGCTTCGCAGGAACGACCGGATCGCCGTGTCGGGATCGCACACGATCGGCTCCTCGTGCATGTTGAACGACGTGTTCACGAGGATGGGCGAGCCGGTGCGCCGCCCGTACTCCTCGAGGATCTCGTGGAGCGGCGGGTTCGCGTCGCGGCGGACGACCTGCGGGCGCGCGGTGCGGTCGACGTGCACGATCGCCGGCGCCTCGGCGACGCAGCGCTCGGTCACGTCGTAGGTCACGGTCATGAAGCGCGCCGCGCGCGACCGCGCGGGGTCGAAGCGCGCGAAGAACGACGGCGCCGCCTCCTCGGTCGTCACCGGCGCGAACGGCATGAACTCGCTGCGCTCGAGGCGCTTGTTGAGCCAGTCGTTGACCGACGCGTCGCGCGCGTGGCAGAGGATCGACCGGTTGCCGAGCGACCGCGGCCCGTACTCCATCGCGCCGTCGAAGCGGGCGACGGTCCTCCTCTCCGCGAGCAGCCGCGCGACCTCGACGGCCATCGCGCCGGGGCGGCGCACCGTCAGCTCCGGGTAGCGCGCGAGCGTGCGCTCGATCTCATAGTCCGTGTAGGCCGGGCCGAGGTACACGTGGTCGAGCGCCGCGGGCTCGTACGTCCCGCCCGCGCGGTGGAGGACGTCGAGCGCGGCGCCGGCCGCGAGGCCGCCGTCGCCCATGTGCGGGTGGACGTGGATCTCCTCGCACTCGGAGCGGTTCCACACGACCTGGTTCAGGCGGACGTTGCTGAACACGCCGCCCGAGAGCGCGAGGCGCCGCGCGCCGGTGCGGTCGAGCGCGTCGCGCACGTAGGCGGCGACGACGTCCTCGGTGTTGCGCTGCACCGCGGCCGCGACGTCCTCGCGGCGGATGCCCTCGAGGCGCGCCGCGAGGTAGGCGAGTTCGGCGGTCATCCAGCGGCCCCGGTTCACGAACGTGCCCTTCTCCTTGTCGTAGACAAGGCGCTCGCGGAACACGTCGAGGCACCGCTTCGGGTCGCCGTAGGCCGCGAGCCCCGTGATCTTGCCCTCGTGGCGCACCGGCGTGAAGCCCAGGAGGTGCGTCACGTAGTTGTAGTAGTAGCCCGGCGAGTGGTAGCTCGGGACGCTCTTCACGAGGTCCATGCGCCCCTGCCGGCACGCGTAGATGCGCGAGCAGTAGCCGTCGCCGCTCCCGTCGAGGCTCACCGCGAGGCAGTCGTCCCACCCCGAGGTGTAGTAGGCCGACGCGTTGTGGCAGCGGTGGTGGTCGACGAAGTGGATGGGCGCATCGAGCCCGAGGCCGCGCAGCCGGCGGCGCATCGCCCGCTTGGTCAGGGCGTGCCGCATCCGCATGAGCGAGCGCACGAACGCGACGCCCCTCTCCTCGCCGAGCAGCGCGCCGGCGACCGGCCCCTTCGAGAGGAAGCTCACGACCTCGCGCGCGAGGCCGAGGTCCTTGTAGCCCTTGTCGCCGAACTCCTTCATCGTGCCGCTGGTGCCGGCGACGGCGACGGCGTCGACGTCCGAGGGCGCGAGGCCCGCGAGGCGCAGCGCCTCGGGGACCGCGCGCAGCGGCCAGCCCCAGAAGAGCTTCCGCCGGTTGAGGCGCTCCTCGTTGACGCACGCGACGAGCCTGCCGTCGCGCACGACGGCGACGCCCGCGTCGTGGCCCGCGTGGACGCCGAGCACGACCCGCGCGGGGCGGCCCTTCTCCTGCGGCTCGGCAGTGCGGCGTCCGATCATCTCTTTCCTCTCCCGCCCGGGCCCGCGCCTAGGGCGGGATCCCGAGTCCTCCCTACTGAGATCGGCCGCCGGCGAGGAACTCCTCAAGGCGCGCGAGCCCGTGGTAGGCCCAGGCCTGACCCCAACGCATGTAAGGGATCCGGTTGGGCCCGAACCGGCCGCGGCGGAAGTAGAAGTAGCCCTCGGGCGCCCGGAGGTTCCCGAGCAGCCACCGGGTCGTCCGCGCGAGGAGCCGCGGCGAGGGCGCCACGCCGTCGAGCGCGCACATGGTCACGATCGCCTGCGTCGGGCAGTGGATGTCGAGCGGGCCCTTGCGGTCGTGGTAGTAGCGCGGTTCGCCGTCGATCTCGAAGAAGTGGTCGAGGAAGAAGCGGTAGCCCCTCTCGAGCGGCTCCCGCGCCTCCGCGAGGCCAGCCCCGTCGATGACGTGGCGCAGCGACTCGAGGACGAACCCCGTGTGGAAGCTGTCGATCCAGCGCTGGTAAGGGGGTTCGGCGTACCACCACGCGCCGCTTCCGAGCTGCCGGCGGAGCGTCCAGCGCGCCGCACGGCGCGCCGTGTCGAGGAGCTCCGCCTCGCCCGTCGCCGCGCCGACGCGCGCGAGGAGCCCGGCGCCGAGCAGGTTGGCGTTGTGGACCGCGAGATCGTCGCGGGGCGTGTAGCTGAAGCACAGCGCGCCCTCCTCCTCGGTGCGCGCGAGGTCCCGCATCACGAACGTGCACGCGGAGCGCGCGACCGCCGCGTACCGCTCCTCCTTGAGGAAGCGCGCGACGTCCAGGAGCGCGTGCCCGACGAACGCGGTGTTGACGATCGTGGGCGTGCCGCGCGGCAGGTAGAAGGCGCGGCTCTGCCACGGGAAGGGGTACCCCCAGCAGGCGCCCCGGTAGCCGGGCGCGCGCAGCGCCAGCAGGAGCTCCGCGAGCGCGCGCGCCGCCTCGACGTAGCGCTCGCCGCCCGTCGTGCGCCCGCGCCGCACGGTCCCCGAGAGCAGAAGCCCGAGCCCCTTCGGGTTGAGCGTCTTCCGGACGAGCAGCAGCGGCCGCAGGTTCACCGGCAGCCGCTTCAGCGCCTGCGTGAACGCGATCCGCGGCCACTTCGCGCCGAACGAGAGCAGCCGGAGGATCGGGCTCTCGAGGGCATCATAGGGGTCATAGCCCTTGAGCCCGTAGGCGCCGATCCACGCCTCGAGCCCGTCGAGGGCCTGTTGCACCTCGGGAAGGGGGGGGGCTTCGGGGGCCGCCGCGACCGGGAGCGGCGCGGGCAGCCTCGGGGCGACCTTCGTCTTCAGCTTCAGCATGGCCTCAGGCAGAGGTAGAGGCGCGCCTCGCCCTTGAGGCGGGAGCGCGACGGTTCGAAGGGACGTTCGCCGGCGAGCGGGTCGACGAGGCGGAGCGACGCCTCGAGGACGTCGAAGCGGCGGCGCGCGAGCGCGAGGAGGCTCCGCGCCGTGAAGTGGTGCGGGTGGAGGACGTCGTTGTTGCGCCGGCCGAGGAGCCGCACGCGCGCGGCGCGCAGGAGGAGCCACGCGCGGGCGTAGACGTTGCACGAGAGGATCAGCACGCCCCGCGGCCGGAGCACGCGCGCCGCCTCGGCGAGGCAGCGCCCCGGGTCCTCCACGTGGTCGACGACGTTCAGCGCGAGCGCGGCGTCGAACGAGGCGTCCGGGTAGGGAAGCTCCTCCGCGCGCGCGGTGACCGCCCTGCCCCCGGGCGCGTGCTGCCGCACGAGCGGGTCGACGCCGAAGATCCCCTCGAGCGGCGCCGGCAGCCCGGCTCCCCCGATCTCGAGCACGCGCCGGCGCGCCGCGCCGTGGAAGCGGAGCCACGCGGCGAGGAAGTCGCCGCGGCGCTCGAGGTAGCCGCGCGGCGCGGCGGGAATCCGGCGCCACGCGAGCGACTCGCGCGCCTGCGCCTCCTTCCAGCGGACCCGCGTGATCACGGCCCCCGCACCCCCCCACGATCCGGCCCGGGACGGGCGCGCTCCGGCTCCCTTGCCTCGCCCGTCCGCAGGCACTCGGCGGCGAGGAACATCGCCTCGGTGACCTCCAGCGCCGCCTCGACGTCGCCCGGGAGCGGGGCGCCGGCACGGAGGGCCGCGACGAAGGCCTCCATCTCCTCCCGGTGGCCGCGGCCCTTCGCCTTCGCGATGGTCCGGCCGTTGAGCGTCACGCGCCGGAAGTCGTCGATGCGAACGACCTTGCCGCCGCCGATCGCCTCGATCCACTCCTTCGCCGTCCCGCGGTCGCCGCCGTCCGTGTAGTGGATCGTCGCGGAGGACCCGCCCGACAGCTCGAGCGCGATCGCGACGTCGCCCGCCGCGAACACGCGCCGGATGCGCTCGCCGGTGAGGAACAGCACGAAGTCGACGAAGTGGCACGCCTCGCCGACGAGCCGCCCTCCCTGCGCCGGGTCGAGCAGCCAGTGGCCGCGCGGCAGCGGGCCCGCGTTGATCCGGTAGTGGACGAGCAGCGGCGCGGTCCGGCCCGCGAGCGCCTGGCGCGCGGCGGCCGCGGCGGGCGCGAAGCGGCGGTTGAAGCCGACCATCAGGCGGCCCGGCGCCTCCGCGGCGGCCGCGCGCACCGCTTCGAGCCCTTCGCGCGTGGTCGCGAGCGGCTTCTCGACGAAGACGTGCTTTTGGGCCGCGAGCGCGCGGCAGACGAGGTCCGCGTGGCTGTCGTGGCGCGTCGCGATCACGACCGCGTGCGTCCCGGGATCGTCGATCGCCGCGGCGGCGTCGGTCGCGGCGGCCTCGAACCCGAACTTCCGCTGCGCGGCGCGCGCGCGGAGCCCGTCGGTCGCGACCACGTACCGGAGCCCCCCGGACCCCCCGAGATTCGGCAGCAGGAACCCCTGCGCGAAGGACCCGGCGCCCACGAGCGAGATCCCCGGCGCCTCGCCCCGCGCCTCGAGCGGCGGCGGCTGCGCGATCGTCGTCGCGATCCGCTGCGCGTCGCGGTAGTGGAGGAGGATCCCGACGCTCCGGCCGCCGGTGACGACGTCGTAGGCTTGCTCCGCGTCCCCGATGTCATACGCGTGCGTCGTCAGGAGCTTCGGGTCGACGCGGCCCTCCGCGAGCAGGCCCAGGAACGCCTCGAGGTTCCGCTGCTCCGTCCAGCGCACGTACGGGAGCGGGTAGTCGATGCCGCCCTCCTCGTACGAGGGGTCGTACCGCCCGGGGCCGTAGGAGCGCGAGAGGACGAGGTCGAGCTCCTTCCGGTAGTAGAGCTCGCGGGGGACGTCGAGGCGCACGTTGCCGACGATCACGACGCGGCCGCGTTCGCGGCAGAGAGCGCCGGCGAGGTCGACGGGGTCGCTCTCCCTCGTCGACGCGGTCACGATCGCGGCGTCGACGCCGTGGCCGTCGCCGAACGCGAGCGCCGCGCGCTCCGGGTCGTCGCCGCGCGCGAGCGCCAGGTCCGCGCCGGAGCGGCGGGCGAGATCGACGAGGTCCTGCGCGAGGTCGATCGCCAGCACGCGGCAGCCCGCGGCCTTGAGGACCTGGACGGTCAGCTGGCCGATGAGGCCGAGGCCGATCACCGCGACCCTGTCGCCGAGGCCGACGCCGGCGCGCCGCACGCCCTGGAGCGCGATCGCGCCCACCGTGGCGTAGGCGGCGTCCTCGAGCGCGACGCCGTCCGGGACCCTCGCCGCGAGGTTTCTCGGGACGAAGGCGATCTCGGCGTGGCTCGCGTAGCCCGAGCCGGCGCACGCGACCCGGTCGCCGGGGCGAAGCCCCAGGGCCCCCTCGGCGACGGCCGCGACGTAGCCCGCCGAGCTGTAGCCGAGCGGCAGCGGCGTGTCGAGGCGGTTCCGGACCATCCTCCAGGTCTCGAGGAGCCCCTCGCGGCGGGCGACGGCGACGACGCGCCGGACGAGGTCGGGCCGGCTGGCCGCCTTGCCGAGGAGGTTCCGGCGCGCGGTCTCGACGGTGGTGCGCTCGGTGCCCGCGCTGATGAGCGAGCACGCGGTGGCGACGAGGATGCCGCCGGGCCGGAGGGCCGGCACGGGGACGTCGACGAGCCCGAGCTCGCCGCTCCGGTAGTTCTGCTGGACCTGCTGCATGGACGGACCGGTTCAAACAAGAAAGATCGGCTCGGTGGCGTACACTCCCGCACGATGCCCCCCATGGAGCGCGCGCGCCTCTACCGCGTCGTGTTCGCGCTCGCGGCGCTCCACAACGCGGCGTTCGGGCTCTGGGCGGCGCTCCGGCCGGCCTCGTTTTTCGATCTCTTCGAGCTCCCGCCCCCGCGCTACCCCGGGATCTGGCAGTGCCTCGGGATGGTGATCGGGCTCTACGGGCTCCTCTACGCCCAGGCCGCGCGCCGCCTCGAGACCGCGCGGCCCGTCATCCTCGTCGGGCTCCTCGGCAAGCTCCTGGGGCCGCTCGGGTGGGCGCTCGCGGTCCGGGACGGCGCGTGGCCGGCGCGGACGCTCCCGCTGATCGTCTTCAACGACCTCGTCTGGTGGCTGCCGTTCGCGCTCTTCCTCCTCGAGGGAACGCGGCTCGGCGCCCGCGCGCGCGCCGCGGCGCCAGCGGCCTGCGCGGCCGCGAACGCGCTCGCCTTCGTGGCGCTCGCGGGCTCCCTCCGCCACGGCACGGAGCTCGTCCCGGTCGCGGAGCGCGCGGCCTTCATCGAGGGCCACCCGTTCGCGTGGCGCGCGGGGTGGGCGGTCTGGATGGCCGCGGCGCTCACCCTCCTCCTCTTCTACGCGTGGTGGGCGTGCCGGGTCCCCGCCCGGGCGGGCGTCCTGGGGCTCCTCGTCGCCACCGCCGGCGCGTGCTGCGACCTCTCCGCGGAGTCGCTGTTCGTCGGGTGGCTGCCGAGGGACCTCGAGCGCATCCAGGCGGCGGGCACTTTCCTCACCGGCGGCATGGCGAACGGCCTCTACACGCTCGGGGGCATCGTGCTCACGCTGGCGACGCCGGGCCTCCGCGGCGGGCTCCGCCTCTGGGCGTGGCTCGCGTGGGGCTTCGGGATCGCGCTCTCGGTGTTCGCGTTCGCCGGGCTCCCGACCGCCTGCGCCGTGTCGGCGACGGCGCTCTTCCTCCTCTTCTGCCCGTGGGTGTGGGTGGCCGGGAGGGCGCTCCGGTGAGGCGGATCGTGGTCCTCGGGGGCTACGGCTTCTTCGGCAACGCGATCGCGGAGCTGCTCAGGGCGGACGGCGCCCGCCCGCTCCTCGCGTCGCGCCGGCAGGGCGCGGAGGCGGTCGTCGACGTCGAGGACCCCGCCTCCCTGCGGCGGGCGCTCCGCCCCGGCGACGTCCTCGTGGACGCGGTCGGCCCCTTCCAGGCCCGCACGCCCGCGCTCGTCGACGCGGCGATCGAGGTCGGCTGCGACCTCGTCGACCTCTCCGACAGCGTCCGGTACACACGGGCGGTCCTCGCGCGCGATCCCCGTGGCAGCCGCATCCTGACCGCGTGCAGCACG
>DASUGR010000077.1:0-40922 GCA_036273915.1 Planctomycetota bacterium
TGGTCCGCGTGCGCGAGGATCGCCTCGCCCATCGCACCCGACTGCGACGCGACGGCGACGGGCCCCGCGTGCGGGAAGCTCCGGCTGAACGACGCGTTGAGCCGGGCGCCGGGGAGCGTGTTCTGGATCCCCATGCAGTTCGGCCCGACGACGCGCATGCCGTGGCGGCGCGCGGTCTCGAGGATCGCCGCCTCGCGCTCGGCGCCCTCTTCCCCCACCTCCTTGAAGCCCGCGGTGATGACCACGGCGGCGCCGACGCCCTTCTTCACGCAATCGTCGATCGCGGCGGGCACGAGGTCCTTCTTCACCGCGACGACCGCGAGGTCGACCGGATCGGGGATGGCGGAGACGCGCGGGAAGCACTTGATCGAGTGCACGACGTCCGCGTGCGGGTTCACGGGGAAGACCTTCCCCTCGAACCCGCCGTCCACGAGGTTCCTGAGGATCTCGCGGCCGATCGAGCCGTCGGTGCGCGACGCGCCGACCACCGCCACCGCCCGCGGGCGGAAGAGGCGGTCGAGGCCCTTCACGCCGCCCCCGTCGGCGTGCGCGTCCCTAACGGCCTTCGCCCGGCGGCGCCTCGGCGGCACGGTAGACCTTGCGGATCGAGTAGCGGTCGCGGAGCCGGACCTCGGCCTCGTCGAGCGCCGACTTCGGCACGCCGTCGGCGTTCGTGATGACGAGCGTGTGTCGGGCCGTGCCGAGCGCCTTCGCGAGGTCGTCGATGCCGGCGTAGGTGCGTCCGCTCTCGGTGTCCGAGATGGAGCCGTCCGCCTCGAGCCGCAGCTGGTACTCGAGCGCCTCCGGGGCGGGCTCCTTCTCCGGGGCCGTTTCCTCGGGGCCGGGCTCCTCGGGCGTCATACCCTCCGGAACGGGCTCCTCTTCGCCGGGCTCCGGCGGCGCCGCGTGCTCGGGCGCGTCCGGGAAGTCGAACGGGGCGAGATCGGGGTGCGTCGTCTTCGGTTCGCGCGGCTGCCGCGCGTACACGATCATGGCGAGCGCCGCGATCGTGCCCGCGACCGGGATCAAGAGGATGCGCTTCACGCGTTCTCCTTCGGCTTGTTCGCCTCGCCGGCCGCGCGGCGCCGCTCCCATTCCGCGTAGAGGTCGGGGTTCTTGCGCCGGAACTGGAAGTAGCCGATCACGTATCCCGTCGCGAAGAGCAAGGGGATCGTCCACGCGTGGATCTCGAGCGGAAAGCGAGCCAGCATCGAGCCCGATTCTAGAGTCTCCTTCGAGATCCTTCCGGATTCCGTGTCGCGTCGCGATGTCTCGCGGTAACCTCGCGCGGGCGCGTCGGTTAGGGCGATCTCCCTACTTTCTTGCGGACGAGCGCCGGTCGTTCCTGTAGACTCGGCCGTCGCGGAGGGCACGGGAGGTTGAGTACGAACACGGAGCCCGGGCAACCTGATCCGACGCTTTACATCGACCGGCTCCAGGATGACGACCCGTTCTGTCGCGAGGCAGCGGCGTGGTCCCTGGGGGAGATCGGCGACGCGAGGGCCGCCCGGCCCCTCGCAGGGCTGATCCTGCGCGAGATCCAGACCGATCCCCACGAGGAGGTCGTGCGCGCGGCGGCGATGGCCATCGCGCGGCTCGGCGCCGTCGATGCGCTCTATGCGCTCGTGCGGGCGCTGTGCTCGTTCGGTCGCGCGCTCGTGGTCGAGGAGGAGACCGTCGTCGAGGTCGTCGAGGCGCTCGGCGAGGTCGGCGGGCCGAACGCGGTCCGCGAGGCGACCGAGCGGCTCGTGCGCGAGACGGCGGGACGGCCGCACGCGCCGGGGCTCGCGGTGGTCACCCGCGTGCTGCTCGCGCGGCTCGGCCTCTGCGGCGACGCGGCGGTGGCGACGCTAAAGCGCCTCGCGCGCGTCGGCCCGGAGACGATCCGGCCGGTCGCGCAGCACTTCTGCGCCACGCTCTGACCGATGCGAACCCACGCGGCGGTCGCGATTCTCCTCGCGACCGCCGCGAGCCTATTTGCGGGCGACGACGACGAGGGCGGCGTCGAGCTGCTCTACGAGTTCCAAGACGGCGAGGCGCCCGCCGCGGCCATCGTGCTCGAGAAGCGTCTCCAGCTGCTCGGGATCGAGGGTGCCACCGTGAAGCAGATAGAGGACGGCAAGCGCGTCCTGCTTCGGCTCAGGGGTGTGATCGCCTGGAGGAGGTCCGCGCGGTGGCCGAACGCGTGGGCCACCTTGAACTCCGGCGGGCGATGGCTACGGACACGAGGGAGTATCTCGAACGGCGGGTGGCGTTCGATCTCGCGCGCAAGCGCGGGGACGACGTCGAGGGAGCCCGCGGGATCCCCGCCGATTCGCTGAGCGCCGCCGAGCGCGAGCGGTCGCCGGGGGGGCTCCGTTGGTACAGGAACCCCGACCCGACGGGCTCACCAGCGGACGACTGGATCCTCTGCGAGATCGACTCCGACGGGATCACGGAGGCCGCGATCGAGAGTGTTCGCGTCGGGTTGAGCCGCGGGGCGTACGAGTCTACTTCGGCCTCAGGGCGGACTTCCAGGAGAAGATGTCCGCCCTCACCGCCGTGGAGAACAGACGGCTCCCGGTCATCATCGACGACGAGATCCTCAGTGCGCCCGTGGTCCGCTCACAGTTAAGGGATCGCGGGATGATCGCGGTGGCGGACGAGCGAGTGGCGGGCCTCTTGGCCGCGACGCTCGGCGGCGGGGCGCTGCCTAGCAAGCCGACGTTCGTGGCGGAGCGGCGGATCGAGCCATCCGCGGACGAATGGGAGCAGGACGGCGCCGAGCTGCTCTACGAGTTCCGTGACGGCGAGGCGCGTGCCGCGGCCAACGTGCTCGAGAAGCGTCTTGAGCTGCTCGGTGTCGAGGGCACCGCGAAGGCGCTCGAGGACGGCAGGCGCGTGCTCGTGCGGATCGGCGAACGCGACCGCTTGGAGGACGCGCGAGCCGTCCTCGCGTGGGTCGGGCACATGGAGTTCCGACGCGAGATCTCGGGCGGCGATTGGTTGGGTTATCCGAACTGCTGGCGAGCATTTGCCGCCGCCCGGAAGCAAGGGACCGACGTCGAGGGATCCCGCGACGTTCCCGCGGCTTCCTTGAGTACAGCGGATCGCGAGCGGTGGCCGAACGGACTCCGCTGGTACCGGGATGTGGACTCCCAGGGCGAGGACAACTGGACGCTTTGCGAGATCGGCAGCATCGGCTTCACGGAGAAAGCGTTCGAGGACATACGCATCCGATTGCCCTTGCGCGACGGCTACGCGGTCGAGCTGCGCGTCAAGGCGGACTTCCGCGACAAGATGGCGAAGCTCTGGGGCGCCGGGTACCCGGTGATCGGGATCATCGTCGACGACGAGATCGTGTGCGAGACATGCGTCGATGTGCAGTCCGAGCACGGGTCGATCACGGTGCAGATGGGGAGCGAGGCCCGACGGATCGTCGCAGCATTCGGCGGTGGGCTGCTGCCGAGCAAACCGGCGCTCGTCGCGGAGCGCAGGATCGAGCGCTGAGACTGAGAGCGGGGGGGGGCGCGCAGGCAGCCGCGCGGGGTGCTAACCGCACCAGATAGCCGCCGCGATGTCCGCGACGCGGATCGCACGGACGCCGGGCCGGACGGTCCGCGCGGGATTGTCCGCGGCGCGGCCCCCGCCGCGCGGCGCAGCCCTCCCCGTCCCCGATCGCGGGGACAGGCGGTCCGAGGCCCGCAACGCCGCCCTCAGGCCGGCACGGACGTCGCGGAAGAACTGACCATCACTTCCCGCCTCCCGTGCGGGACCGGCCAGAGTTTTCCGGAAGAGCTGCGGTCAGAACTTCCGGAGGCGGCTAGAGGCTTGACAGGCGCGATGGAATGGGCTAGTCTAGCCTGTATGCTGCGCGTCTCGGTCACCGACCTCAAGAACAAGCTCAGCAGGTACCTGCGCCTCGTCAAGAGGGGGGAAACGATCGAGGTGTGCGAGCGCGAGGTCCCCATCGCCCGCCTGGAAGGGGTGGGCGCCCGCGCAGCGGAGGGCGACGACCCGCTCCGCCAGCTTGTGAAGGACGGCGTCGTCACTCTCGCGACCGCGGGTCCGCAGCGGAAGCTGCTCCAGTTGGCCCCGCTGCCGTGCGCGATCGATCCGGTGAAGGTGCTGGTCGAGGAGCGTGGCGACCGCTGAGGTTCTGGGACTCGTCGGCCCTTGTCGTGCTCCACGTGCAGCAGGCGGCGACGCAGCGCCTGCGGGACCTCTACGCGAAGGACCCGGACGTGCTCGCCTGGGCCTTGAGCGACGTGGAGATCCGCTCCGCCCTCTGCCGCCTCGAGCGCGAGGGCGCCATGTCCCTCGACGCGATGCGGGAAGCGACCGCACGCTCGGAGTCCTTCTGGGGCGCGGTCCACGTGATCTCCCTCCTCGACGCGGTCAAGATCCGTGCGAAGCGCCTGCTCGCCGTTCACGCCCTGCGCGCCGCCGATGCGCTCCAGCTCGGCGCGGCGCTCGCGGCCGCGCACGACAATCCCGTCGGCTGGGAATTCGCGTGCCTCGACGAGCGGCTCGCCGCCGCCGCGCGTCGTGAGGGCTTCATCGTGGTTCCGTAGGGTCCGGCGCGCGCCCCGCGCCCTCCCCCGCGCCCCCTCCCACCCGGCTACTTCTCGGCCGCCGCTTCCTTTGGCTCTTCGGCCTTCTTGTACGGCAGCGTCTTCTTGCACTCGGGATAGCCGGTGCACGCGACGAAGCGCCCGCGGCGGCCGCGACGCACGATCATCTCCTTGCCGCACTCGGGGCACGGATCCGGCCACTTCTCCGGGTAGACCGGGTTGCCGTCGGCGTCGACCGACAGCGTCGACTTGCAGTTCGGGTATGCGGAGCACGCGAGGAACTTCCCGAAGCGTCCCGAGCGCAGGATCATCTGGCTTCCGCACTTCGGGCACTTGTGCTCGGTCAGCTCCTTCAGCTTCTCCGTGCCGTCGCGGTTGAGCGCGATCGTCGTCTTGCACTCGGGGTAGTCGACGCACGCGATGTACTTCGACGCGCCGCGCCAGCGGTAGACCATGTCCTTGCCGCAGGTAGGGCACTTCCGGTCCGCCTTCTTCGGCTCCTTGCGCAGGTTCGCCATCTGCTCCTGCGCCTTCTCGATGTCGGCCGAGAACGGGCCGTAGAAGTCCCGGAGCACCTTCACCCAGTCGGCGCTGCCCTCCTCGATCTCGTCGAGGCGGTTCTCCATGCCGGCGGTGAACGCCACGTCCATGACCTCGGGGAAGTGCGGCCGCAGCATGTCGGTGACGATCTCGCCGAGCTCGGTCGCGAAGAACTTCCGCTCCTGCTGGTAGACGTAGCCGCGGTCCTGGATCGTCGAGATGATCGACGCGTAGGTCGACGGCCGGCCGATGCCCTCCTTCTCGAGCGTGCGCACGAGGGAGGCCTCGTTGTACCGAGGGGGCGGCTTCGTGAAGTTCTGCTCCGCGCTCGGGTCTCCCACCGGCTGGATGGGAGTCGGGGGGGCTGCGGGGGCCGAGCCGTCCTCCGGCGCGCGGCCGTCCTCGAGCGGCGGGAGCTGCACGTCGTCGGTGCGCTGCCCCGCGAGCCGCTGGTAACCGTCGAAGACCGAGACGCGGCCCTGGCATTCGAGCGTGTACGTCGGCTGCCCCTGTCTTCCGGCCTCGATCTTCACGTCGGTGACGTCGTAGACCGCGGGCGTCATCTGCGACGCGACGAAGCGGTCCCAGATGAGCCTGTAGAGCCGGTACTGGTCCTTCTCGAGGTACTTCTGCACGGATTCCGGCGTGCGGAGCGAGGAGGTGGGGCGGATCGCCTCGTGCGCCTCCTGCGCCCCCTTGCGCGCCTTGTAGAAGTTGGGCGATTCGGGGAGGTAGTCCTTGCCGAACGCCCGCGGGATCAAGTCGCGCACCTCGGCGATCGCGTCCATGCTCACGTTGAAGCTGTCCGTGCGCATGTACGTGATCAGCGCGGTCTGGCCCTCGTCGCCGAGCGGCACGCCCTCGTAGAGCTGCTGGGCGATGCGCATCGTGCGCTTCGCCGCGAAGCGGAGCGCGGTCGACGCGGCCTGCTGGAGGGTCGACGTCTTGAACGGCGGCGGCGCCTTCTCGCTCTTCCGCTTTTTCTCGACCGCGGCGACCTTCCAGTCGGAGCCCTTGAAGTGGGCGACGACTTGGGACGCCTCGGCCTCGTTCTTCGCCTCGAACGCCTCCCCGTCGCGGCGCGCGAGGTGCGCCGTGAACTCGCCGCCGGGCGCCTTGAGCTTCTGGCTGATCTTCCAGAACTCCTCCGGCTTGAACGCGCGGATCTCGCGCTCGCGGTCGACGATGAGGAGCACCGCCACGCTCTGGACGCGGCCGGCGGAGAGGTTCTTCGCGACCTTCTCCCAGAGCAGCGGCGAGAGCTTGTAGCCGACGATCCGGTCGAGGATGCGGCGCGCCTGCTGCGCGTTCACGAGGTTGGCGTCGATCGCGCGCGGGTTCTCGAGCGCCTTCTCGAAGCCCCGCTTCGTGATCTCGTTCGTGGTGATCCGCTTCGCCACCTCGTCGTCGAGGCCGAGCGCCTCCTTCAGGTGCCAGGCGATCGCCTCCCCCTCCCGGTCAGGGTCGGTCGCGAGGTAGACCGTGCCGCACTCCTTGACGGCTTCGGCCAGGTCCTCGAGGACCTGCTTCCGGTCCTTGAGCTTCAGGTACTTGGGCTCGAAGTCCTTGTCGACGTCGACCCCGAGCCGGGACTTCGGGAGGTCCCGGACGTGGCCGAGCGAGTGCCGGACGAGGTAGTCGCGGCCCAGGTACTTCGTGATCGTCCGCGCCTTGGCGGGCGACTCGACGATGACGAGCGACCGCCTCGACTTCGAGGTCTTTCGGGGGGTCTTGGCCTTGGCTGCCATGGGTGGTCCCTAGGGGGTGTCCATCGGTTAGGTACGCACGACCGATGAGCCCCGGCGAAGGTTCCCATTGTCGGGGGGACGCAAGCATGTCAAGGCGTCGGTCCGTAAGATATTGCAGGACAACGGGTTACGCTGCATCCCCGAGTTCCCTCAAACGGTCGTACGAGTAGATCCCCGTGTCGTGGCCGTCCGACCAGCGGATCTTCACCCCGTAGTTCCCGACGCTCTGGAGGTGGACGGGCCGGACGTCCTCGGGGACGCGGGAGGGGTCGAGGATGCGCTCCCCGGTCATCTCGTCCCGGCAGGTGGCGCACGGGCACGCGATCCGCAGGTCGCGGACCCTGTAAAGGCGCTCCTGCCCGTCCGACCACACGATCGCGAGGGTCGAGGGACCCGCCTGGTAGATCCGCGTCGGGGTGGCCGCCATCCGTGCCTATCATTAGTACATGGACCCCGCAGGAAGGGAGCGCATGGGCCACGTACCCCTCGTCACCGCCGCCGACGCCGCGGCGTTGGCCGCCAAGGGCGCGGCCGTGCTGCTCGACGTCCGCGAGAAGTCGGAGTGGGCGGCGCTGGGTGTCGCCCCGGGCGCCGTCCTCATCCCCAGGGGGGTGCTCGAGCGGGAGGCGCTGCGGGCGCTGCCGGACAAGGGACGGACGATCCTCGTCTACTGCCAGATGGGCGCGCGGTCGTTCCTCGCGGCGCAGGCGCTCGCGCGGCTCGGCTACACGGACGTGCGCAACATCGCCGGCGGGTTCGACGCGTGGACGGCGGCGCGGCTGCCGGTCTCGCGGGCGGAGGACGGGCTCTCGGACATGGAGCGAAGGCGCTACGCGCGCCACCTCGTCATCCCGGAGGTCGGGAGCGAGGGGCAGCGGCGGCTCAAGCAGGCGCGGGTGTTATTGGTGGGGGCTGGGGGCCTGGGCTCGCCGGCCGCCGTCTACCTCGCCTGCGCGGGCGTGGGCACGCTCGGGATCGTGGATTTCGACGACGTGGACGAGTCCAACCTCCAGCGGCAGATCCTCCACACGCCCGCGCGCGTGGGGATGCGGAAGGTCGAGAGCGCGAAGCGGACGCTTCAGGAGATGAACCCGCTCGTGAAGGTGGAGGCGTTCGACACGCGGCTCACGTCGGAGAACGCGGACCAGATCGTGCCCAAGTTCGACGTGGTCGTGGACGGCGCCGACAACTTCCCGACGCGCTACCTGATCAACGACGCGTGCGTGAAACACGGGAAGCCGAACGTGCACGGCTCGGTGTTCCGGTTCGAGGGGCAGGCGTCGGTGTTCAAGCGCGGGCTCTCCCCGTGCTACCGCTGCCTCTACCCGGAGCCGCCGCCGCCGGAGATGACGCAGTCGTGCGCGGACGCGGGTGTCTTGGGCGTGCTGCCGGGCGTGATCGGCCTGCTGCAGGCGGTCGAGGCGATCAAGCTGATCCTTGGGCAGGGCGACCCGCTCTACGGCCGGCTGCTCGTGTACGACGCGCTGGCCGCCACCTTCCGCGAGCTGAAGGTGCGGGCGAACCCCGACTGCCAATGGTGTGCGCCCGGCCGCCCCTTCCCCGGCTACATCGACTACGCCGGCTTCTGCGGGGGTGTTGTATCCGATACGGGCGCGAATGGCGGAAGTCGCCACGCCGCAACGGGTTAGGACGGTCGGGTGCGGCACGCGTGCCGCACTTGCGTAAGGTTTTCTTCCGATCCGGCCCCGCTCCCCGCGCGGGCGGCTACGCGAGCCGCCAGACCTGCGCGACCACGAAGCAGACCGCGAACCCGATCGCCAGCGGGAGCAGCGTCGCCACGACCGTCCACTTGCGCGAGCGCGTCTCCTTCCAGATCGTGTAGATCGTCGTGCTGCACGGGTTGTGCAGCAAACTGAAGAGCATCAGGTTCACCGCGGTCAGCGTCGTCCAGCCGCCCGCCACGAGCACCGCCTTCACGTCCGCCGGCGAGTCGAGCTCGAACATCACGCCCGCCCCCGCGCCCCCCTTCAGTCCCGCCGACATGACGGTCAGCATGAGCAACGTCGGGATCACGATCTCGTTGGCCGGGATCGCCACGACGTAGGCGAGCAGGATCACGCCGTTCAGCCCGAGGACGAGCCCGAACGGGTTGAACGCGTGGATCAGGTGCTCCGCGACGGTCGCGCCCGCCACGTGGACGTTGCCTGCGAGCCAGATCGCCGCCCCCGCCGGCACCGCGAACACGACCGCGCGCCAAAGCACGATCAGCGTCCGGTCGATGAGCGACGTGTAGAGCGTGCGCAGCACCCGCGGCGGGCGGTAGGGCGGCAGCTCGAGGCTGAACGCCGACGGCTGCCCCTTGAGCACGGTTCGCGAGAGGAACCACGAGACGACGAACGTCATCGCGACGCCGAGGACCGCGACGCCGACGACCGCGCTCGCCGACACGAGCCCCGCGAGGTGCGCGGGCACGAGCCCGCCGAGGAAGATCGTCGCGATGAGGATCTGCGTCGGCCAGCGCCCGTTGCAGAGCGCGAAGTTGTTCGTGAGGATCGCGATCAGCCGCTCGCGCGGGCTGTCGATGATGCGCGTCGCGACCACGCCCGCCGCGTTGCAGCCGAACCCCATGCTCATCGTGAGCGCCTGCTTGCCGTGCGCGCCCGCGCGCTTGAAGAGCCCGTCGAGGTTGAACGAGACACGCGCGAGGTACCCGAAGTCCTCGAGGAGCGTGAACAGCGGGAAGAAGATCGCCATCGGCGGCAGCATCACGGAGATGACCCAGGCCGTCGCGAGGTAGACGCCGTCGAAGAGGAACCCGGAGAGCCAGGAGGGGAAGTGCATCCAGTCGCCCGCCGCGTGCAGCAGCGGGTGGAGCTTGTCGACGAGCAGCGTCGCGATGAGCCCGGACGGGACGTTCGCGCCCGCGATCGTCAGCCAGAGCACGACCGTGAGGATCCCGAGCATCACCGGGAAGCCGAGCCAGCGGCTCGTCACGACGTTGTCGATCGC
Organism: Planctomycetota bacterium; assembly: GCA_036273915.1. Classification (GTDB taxonomy): domain Bacteria; phylum Planctomycetota; class PLA2; order PLA2; family PLA2; genus PLA2. The sequence continues at coordinate 9,812 of DASUGR010000077.1, forward strand.
GCGGTCGAGGTCGAAGCGCCGCGCCTTGCCGTCGACGATCGTCGCGCGGTCCGCGAGCCGCGCCGCCTCCGTGTAGAGGTCCTCGGCGAGCGAGTCGTGAAATCCGGGGCCGATCTCCCAGCGCATCGCGCGGGCGTGGGAGAGGATCGCGGCCACGGACGCCGGCGCGGCGGCGGAAGCGGGGGGGGCTTCGGGGGCCGCTGCCCCCGGACCCCCTGTCAATTCCAACAGCTCGCCGGAACGCAGCGCCTCGTAGATGCGGTTGTCCCCGTCGAGCAGCCGCAGCGCGACCCAGCGCGCGTTCGAGAGGCCGGGGAACGCGCCCTCGATCTCCCTCGCGATGCCCGAGACGACACGCTCCGCGCCCTTCGCGCGGTGCGCGAGCCGGTGCGGCTTGCAGGCGATCTCGCCCGACGCGACCCCCGCGATCGTCTGGAGCAACTCGTCGATCCCCTCGCGCGTGCGCGCGACCGTCGCCACCACCGGCACGCCGAGGTCGCGCGCCAGCCGGCGATGGTCGATCGAGATCCCGTGGCGCTTCGCCTCGTCCACGAGGTTCAGGCAGATGACGGCGCGCTCCGTGATCCCGAGCACCTGCAGCACGAGGTTCAGGTTCCTCTCGAGGCGCGTCGCGTCGACCACGACGACCGTGACGTCGGGGCGCGCGAACAGGATGAAGTTGCGCGCGATCTCCTCGTCGACCGTCGTCGAGAGGAGCGCGTAGGTGCCCGGGAGGTCGACCAGCTTGTAGCGGCGGTCGTCGAGCGCGAACCCGCCCTCGGCGCGCGCGACCGTCTTGCCCGGCCAGTTGCCGGTGTGCTGCCGGAGCCCGGTGATCGCGTTGAAGACCGTGCTCTTGCCGGTGTTCGGGTTGCCGGCGAGCGCGACCACGTAGTCGAACCTGCCCATGTCGACGCCGAGCTTCACGAGGTTCGCCGCATGGTGCTGGCAGCCGACGCAGGCGGCGGGGGGGCAGTCGTTGCGGATCGTCATGCTGCCCCCTCGGCCGCGCGCGGCACGCGGCGGATGCCGATGACCTGGACCTGCTCCTCGCGGAGCGCGATCACCGCGCCGCGCACGCGGTAGGCGAAGAGGCCGCCCATGAGGCCCCGCCGCTCGAACCGGATGCGCGTGCCCGGCACGAGGCCGAGGTCCATCAGCCGCCGCCGCTCGAGACCGCGGCAGACGGGGCTGATGCGCGTCACCTCGGCCCACTCGCCCGGCTCGAGCGCAAGGAGCCGCTCGGTGCCGTCTTTCGTCGGCGCGCCCTCGAGCCGCCGGATCGTCACGTTGCCCGCGGCGAGCGGCGGGATCCGGAACGGCTTGCCGTCGGCTTCGCACGTGAGGTGCTCGTCCGTGCGCTCGAGGACGCGGATCTCCATGCCGAGGTAGATCCCGATCTCGAGGAGCTGCGCGTAGACCGCATGCGGCTCGTCCTCGATGTGCGTGACGACCGCGCGGTCATCGGCGCCGAGTGCCGCGAGCCGCTCCGCCTCCTCCGCCGGCATCGCCCCCTCCGCGGTGGGGATCGGGTCGCCGTGGGGGTCGTAGCGCGGGTGGCCGAGGCGGGCCGCGAGCTCGTCCGCCTGCTCGCGCGTGAGCGCGTGCTCCTGCTCCTCCGCCCGCGCGTGCCATTCGAGCGCGTCGACGCCGGTCTCGTCGGCGAGGTAGCGTTCCCAGAGGCGGTGGGCGCGGATGACGTCCACCGCGTAGCGCGTGCCCTCTTGCGTGAGGAGGATCCGGCCGTCGTCGACCCGCAGGAAGCGCGCCTCCTGCATGCGCGTGACGAGCGCGACCGCGCGCTGCGACGCGATCTCGAGTGCGCCGCCGAGCGTGGCCAGCGTGCACGGCTCGCCGCGCTTCTCCTGGTGGTAGGCGTGCTTCAGCGCGTCCTCGAGGAGAATGCGGCCGGCGAGGTGGCGGTGGCGCCTGAGCCGTGCGAGGAGGCCGTGGGTGGGCCAGAAGACCGCGCCGGTCACGAGCACGACGAACGCGAAGAGGAGGAGGTTCAGGAGCGGGTCGCCCATGGGTCCTCCGAGCGCTCGACGAACACGCCGTCCACGCCCTCGGTGCCGGTCGCGAGCTCGCGGTCGCCGACGCGGACGTGCATGACGTCCTCGAGATCCTGCTTCGCCCTCATCGCGACCGGGGCGCCCGGCACGAGGCCGAGCTCCTTCCACCGCTGGAGGCGCCCCTTCTCCGCGGTCCGCACCTCGCGCACCGTGCCGTGTTCGCCCGCGGCGAGCTGGCCGAGGGGGACGAGGTCGCGCGCGCGGAGGCGGCCCTGCGCGTCGGGGATCGGATGCCCGTGGGGGTCCTCCGACGGGTGTCCGAGCAGCCGGTCGATCGCGTCCACCATCCGTGACGAGAGGTGGTGCTCGAGCACCTCCGCCTCGGCGTGCACCTCGGACCAGTCGAGGTGGAGCACCTCGACGAGGAAGGTCTCGAGGAGGCGGTGGCGCCGGACGACGCGCATCGTCGCGAGGCGGCCCTCCTCGGTGAGCGCCCCGCCGTGGCCGGGCGCGTAGTCCACGAGCCCCTTCGCGGCGAGGCGCTTGAGCATCGACGTCACCGACGGCTTCGACACGCCGAGCTGGCGCGCGAGGTTCGTGGTGTTCACCCGGCCGCCGTCGCGGCTCAGATGGAAGATCGCCTTCAGGTAGTCTTCGATCGCAGTACTGTTAGGCACGACTAACTCTCGTGGAAGGTTATACGTCCATTTTGAGTTGTCAAGCCTAAAGCGGGAGGGGTGCGGGGAACCCGACGTGCGGACCCCCATGCCGCACGCCGATCTCGTAAGATCTTGTCAGAAAAGTCTTTACAACGATCCTGTGGCTTATGGGATAAGCCCTATTCCTCTTCGTCGACCTCGATTTCGGGGCGGTAGAGCGACCGCAGCCAGTACTCGTGCGCCTTCTCGACCGCTTGGGCGAGGATCGTCCCCTCAGGATAGGCGCCGCTCTCGTCCCGCGCCCCTGCCGGGACGCCGGTCAGCACCTCGAGCGCCTCCTGCACCGTGTCGACCGCGTAGACGTGGAACTTCCCCTCGCCGCACGCCTTCACCAGGTCCGGGCGCAGCATGAGGTCGCCCGCGTTCGAGAGCGGGATCACGACCCCCTGCGTGCCCGTGAGGCCCAAGTCCTTGCACGTGTCGTAAAACCCCTCGATCTTCTCGTTCGCGCCGCCGATCGCCTCGATGTGCCCGACCTGGTCGATCGCTCCCGTGATCGCGAGATCCTGCCGGATGGGGATGCCCGTCAGCGCGGACAGGAGGCAGCAGATCTCGGCGCCGGATGCGGAGTCGCCGTCGATGCCGCCGTAGCTCTGCTCGAAGGCGAGCGAGGCGGAGAAGGCGAGCGGGTGGTCCGTCTGGAGCAGGTAGCGCAGGAGCCCGCCGAGGATGTGGAATCCCTTCGTGTGGATCGCCCCGGAGAGCTGCGCCTGGCCCTCGATGTTGACGATGCCCGCCGAACCGGCGCCGATCGTCGCGGTGATGCGGGCCGGGAAGCCGTAGGTGAGCGGTCCCGCGCTGATCACCGCGAGCCCGTTGACCTGCCCGACCGCCGAGCCCTTCGTCTGCACCTTGATCGTGCCGTCGGCCAGGTACTCCCGGAACCGGCGCGACGGCAGGTCCGCGCGCGCCTTCGTGCGCACGACCGCGTTCCGCACGTCGTCGCCCGTGACCGCCGCGCGGCCGGCCTGCTTGGCGAGGAACGCCGCCTCGCGCGAGATGTCGGCGACGCGGCTGAAGCGCGCCGTCAGCTTCCCGCGCCGGGCGGCGATGCGCGCGCCGTGCTCGATGATCGCGGCCACGGCGGTCTTGTGGAAGGGAAGGAGCGACTCGTCGCGCGCGATGCGGGCGAGGACGCCCGAGTACTGCTCCACGCCGTCGGGCTCCCGCACGATCTCGTTGTCGAAGTCGGCGAGCACCTTGAAGAGGTGGGGGAAGTCCGCATCGTAGGCGTCGAGGAGGTAGTAGAGCGAGCTGTCGCCGAGGAGGATGACCCGGATCTTCACCGGGACCGCCTCCGGCTTGAGCGCGGTGGCCACGAGCGCGAACGAGAGCTCGGGCGGGACGATCTCGAGGCTGCCGTTCTTGAGCGTGCGCACGAGCGCGCGCCACGCGCCCGGCTCGGTCAGCACTTCGCGGGCATCGAGGATCAGGTAGCCGCCGTCCGCGCGCAGCAGCGAGCCGGCGCGGATCATCCGGTAGTCGCTGCGCACGGTTCCCCGCGGGCCCCACTCGCGATCGACCGTGCCGAGCAGGTTCGGGAGCGTGGGGTTGCCCTCGATGATGATCGGGCACGCGTGGTCCTGCTCGTGCTCGAGGACGATGTTCACGCCGTACATCTCGACAGGGTCGATCCCGCCGTCCCCGCCGAGCCGGTGCTCCGCCACGTCGTCCACGACCTCGGAGAGGAAGCGGCGCACGTCCTCGCCGGGGAAGTCCCTGAGGATGTCGCGCGCCATGTCGCCGAGAAGCGCCCGCGCCGTCTCCTCGACGATCGACTGGACCGACCGCGCGTGCTTGCGGCGGATCTCGCGGATCCTGCCCGTGACGTCCTCCAGCCGCTTCTGGAACGCCTCGCGCCGCTCGACGAAGGCGTCGAACTCGACCGGCGTGATCTTGCCCTGGTCGCGCAGCTGCTCGAACTCCTCCGGCGGCAGCGGCTTCCCGTTGGCGACGGGGAAGATCGTCGTGTGCGCCACGGGCCCCAGCTGGATCGTGACCAGCGCGAGCGAGGCCTCCTTCAGGTCGCGCTCGAACGGTTCGGTGATCGTCTCGACCTCGGCCTTCTCCCGCTTCTCGAGGGACTCGCGGCGGGCCTTCAGCGCGTCGCTGTCGAGCGCGCCGGCGAGATCGTCCCGGATGAACTCCGCGAGCTCCTGGACGCGGCGGCGGAACTTGCGTGCCGTCGCCGCCGGCACGGTGATCAGGCGCGGCCGGTCGGGCTGCGCGAAGTTGTGGACGTAGCAGCGGTCGACCTTGCCGTTGCAGCACGGCTTCATCTGCTCGAGCAGGCGGCGGACGAGCGTCCGGCGCCCGGTGCCGGTGAGCCCCCGGATGAAGACGTTCTGGCCCGGCGCCCCGCACTCGAGCCCGAAACGGAGGGAGTCGACCGCGGACGCCTGGCCGATCACGCCGGCGACCGGCTCCACATCCGCGGTGGTCTCGAAGGGGAGCGACTCCGGGTCGCAGCGCCAGCGGAGCGCCGTGCAGGGAAGCGGCGCCGGCATGGCTACTTCGTGGCCGCGTCGAGCCTCGTCGCGACGTCGTCCCAGTTGACGACGTTCCAGAAGGCGTCGACGTAATCCGCGCGCTTGTTCCGGTACTTCACGTAGTAGGCGTGCTCCCAGACGTCGAGGACGAGCAGCGGGTGAACGCCCCAGACGGTGAGGTTCTGGTGCTTCTCCGCCTCGAGGACGAGGAGCCGCTTCGACATCGGCTCGAAGGCGAGGATGCCCCAGCCCGAGCCCTCGACCTGCTTCGCCGCGTTGCCGAAGTGCGCCTTGAAGGCGTCCACGGACCCGAAGTCGCGCTCGAGCATCCGCTTGAGCGCGCCCTTGGGTTCCGTCTTGTCGGGCGTCATGTTCGTCCAGAAGGCGCAGTGCAGCAGGTGGCCCGCGCCGTTGAAGGCGAGGTCGCGCGAGAGCGCCTTCGCCGCCGCGAGGTCGCCCGCCTTGCGCGCCGCCGCGAGCTTGTCGAGCGTCGCGTTGAGCCCCTTCACGTACCCCGCGTGGTGGATGTCGTGGTGGAGCGTCATCGTCTCCTTGTCGATCGCGGGCTCGAGCGCGTCGTAGGCGTAGGGCAGCGGCGGCAGCGCGTACGGGGCCGGCTCGCCCATGTCCTTCTCGCCGTCCTGCGCGTGCGCGGCGAGCGCGGAAAGTCCGATCCAGCCTGCGGCGGCGAGCGGGCCGAAACCGGTCAGGAGTTCGCGGCGGTCGAGCGGCATGAGGTTTCCTCCCGCGGAGCCCTCTGTTGGCGGCTCCGTGGCGGTGGATTCTAATGCCGCCGGCCGGTCCCAAAGAGGAAAGAATCCTGACGCTTTCCGCCCCCGGAGCCCCCCTGCTTCCGCTCTCCGAGCGGTTTCTCGAAACGGCACAACCCTTGCGCGTGTGTCGGGGATGAAGCTCACGACGACGGCCCTTCTGCTCCTGGCCTCCGCGTCGTTCGCGGACGCGCCGTCACGCGTCGAGGCCTCCCTCGCGAGGGGCGAGGACGCGATCCTGTCGATCCACGACGCGAAGGGAACGAAGCTTCTTCGTGCGCTGGAGGCGGCGAAGCCGCACTTCGCGCGGGCGCGCAGGCTCGCGGCGAAGGGACTCGAGGGGGCTCCGGGGGACGAGGCCCTGGCGAACGCGTATGCGAACGCGACGGGACGGCTCGTGGCGATCCTGAACGCCGAGACCGTCCTCTATCTCGAGCGCGATGCGCGGCCGCTGGCGAGGAAGCGGAACGGGGAGGCGCTGAGGCTCCTGCCGAAGGACGAGCGGGCGCTGGCGTTGAAGGACGCCATCGCGAGCCCCGATCCGTATGTGCCGGACGTGGGGGTCGTCGACCTCGTCGGCGGGGTGACCGGCAAGCCCCAGGCTCGCACCGGCGTGAGCCAGAGGTACCTCGACCGTCGCAGGGCGTCGTTTGCCCGGTAGGGGCGTTCGCGCGCCCCGCCGGTCCGAAAACGGCCGCGCCCCGGCGGGGTCTCCGGGGCGCGGCAAGAGGGGGTACGAGCAGCCAGGCTACTCGTCGTTGTTCCTGACGAGGAAGACCGGCGCGAACGAGGTCAGCACCGGCCGCGGGATCTCGACGAAGAACGGGGGCGGGTTGCGGAGCAGGTTGAAGTCGAACCGCATCGCGCCGCGCTTGAAGCCGGCCGCGACCGTGGCCGTGCCGTCCTTCTTGGCCTTGATATACGTCTCCATGATGCGGTCGTTGGAGATGATCCCGCCGATCCGCCGCAGCGAGTCCTTGATGAAGGACTTCGTCGTGAAGTTGCCGCGGTCGTAGAGGTCCTCCAGCGTCCTCTCCTCCGGCGTCATGTACCTGTTCCGGTTGGAGGACGTGTCTTGGACCGCCTCGCCGTCCGGCGTGAGCAGCAGGGCGTCGGTGCCGACGCGGCCGTCGACGGAGAGAAGGGTCGCGTTGAGCTCCGACTTGTCCCCCATCTCCCACGTGAAGAGGATGTCGTCCTTCGCGATGATGCCGAGGACGCTGTTGCCCTCGTAGTCGGGGTTCCGGGCGTACGGCGCGGTGGGGTCGTCGCCGTTGAGCATCGCCGTCTCGCCGCTGTCGTCGATGTAGCGGATGTCGCCGGTGATCCGGACCTTGTCCGTGCTCACGAGCGTGAGCCGGCCCTGCAGGTCGCCCTCGACGCTCACGATGCGGCCGTCGACGTAGATGAGGCCGGCCTGCTCCTGGACCCACACCATCTTGTCGCCAAGGGGGACGGCCGGCTGGTAGATCGTGTTCGTCTTGGTGGTCTCGACGTTGTCGTAGACGGGCACCGTCGTGGTGACGTCGACCTGCTGCTTCTGGTAGACGGGGACCGTCTCGTAGTAGGTCTCGGTCTTGTAGACCGGGACCTGGCGCGTCTTGTCGACCCACACGAAGCCGTCCGCGACCTGGACCTGGCGCGTGCGCGTCTCGGTCGTCGTGCCGACCTGCACCTGCTCCTGCACCGTGTAGGTCTCGGTCGTGTACCCGCTGATGTAGGTCTCCTCGACCTGGTACTCCTCGGTCACCCACTGGTACTCGCCGAGCACGCCGCCGCCGTTGTCGCCGATCGTCGTGCCGCTGCCGGAGGCGCCGCTCGTGTCGTACGGGACGAAGACCTTCACCTGCCGCGTCTTCGTGACCGTGCGGGTGCCGTAGACCGGGACCTGCTTCGTCTTCGTGACGGTCTGCGTCTGGTAGACGGGCACCTGCACGGTGTACGTCTCGGTGACCGTCTTGTAGACCGTCTGCTTCTCCTTGTAGGTCTCGGTGTCGTAGTGGTCGAGCACCTGCCGGGTCTTCGCGACCTGCTGCGTGCCGACCTGGACGTCCTTCCAGACCTGCGAGGTCTCGCTCGTGTAGCCGACGAGCACCTTGGTCGTGTAGGTCTGCGTGACCGTGTCCCAGCGCGGCTTCGTGTAGGGCTTCACCCGCACCTGGCCCTTGTTGAAGAAGAGCACCTCGGCGTCGAGCCCCGGCTCGCCCTTGTAGAGGTTCGCCTTCCCGCTCAGCTCGTCGAAGTCGATCTTGTCGAGCGCGATCGGCACCGCGTCCGGGTTCCCGTCCGCGATGTAGGTGTTGTCCTCGGTCGCGCCGCCGCGGTAGTCGAAGCCGTTGACCGCGGACACCGGGTCCTGATACCGGCCGCCCGCGAAGTAGAACGCGAGGTCGGCGTTGGTGTGGATCATCCCGAGCGGGGCGCCCGAGACGCCGAGCGTGTGCACGTTCTGGAAGAACACGTACGAGCTGAACGGCTGCGTCTCGCGCACGAGCGCGGAGATGAGCCGCACCGTGTCGCCGGCGCGGCCGGCCGCCTCGAGGACGAAGTAGCGGTCGGAATCCCCGAAGGGGTCGATGTCCGTGACCTCGACGCCGCGCAGCTTCTGGAGCCGCTTGATGTAGTCGCGGCCGCGGTAGACGCGCACGTTCGTGTTCTCGATGAAGCCGTGGACGATGCCGTCGGGGTCATCGAGCCAGCTCTCGCCGTCCCTTCCGACCGTGACGTCGGTCGTCGGATCGACGCCCGTGATGGCCTTGCTCCCGTTGCCCTTGCCCGCCGTCTGCGTCGTGTCCGTCGTCGTCCCGCCGTACGCGGCCGTGCCGCCGAACTGTCCGGCGATCGCGTCGCGGAGCGCGAGGTTCTGGTTCAAGTCGTCGTAGGCGGCCGTATTGACGACGTTCATCGCCAGGTGGATCTGGGCGAAGGCGTCGTTGTACGCCTGCGATTCGTTCTCAAGGACCTTGTGATGCCGGGTCTCGGTCACCACGCGGCTGGATCCGAGGAGCGCAAGCCCGGCGATCGCCGTCGCGATGAACACCACGACGAGCAGGATCGTCCCCCTTTCGGCTCGCTCCCTCTTCGCGCTTCCCATGGTTCCCTCGTTTCATCCGCGGATCCCCATCGCCCCCAACCCCGGAGGCCCGATCGATCCACGGCTGTTGGGACACTACGCCAGCGGGCGGGGCGAGCAACGTCGCCCGTCAAGCGTTTCGTGGCCACCGCGTGCCGATGAGACACTTTGACGCCAATCGACGCGACGGTGGCACTAGTCTTCCGGCAGTACCTCAGCGTGCTAGGTACCTAGCGGCGTACAGTGACCACCATCCAAGAGCACCCTTGACACTCCTGCGGAGCGGACGAGAATCGAGCGGTCGATGCGACGGCGGTGGTTCCGGGCCTTCCTTCTCTGCGCGTTCCTCGCGCGCATCGTCCTGCCGGCGCTGCACGTCCACGAGGAGAGGGGGCACGGGGGAGAGGGCCGCTGCGACCACCGCGCGTCCGGCCCCGTCCTCGCGACGGCCGAGCCCGCCTGCGCCATCTGCGAGATCCTCGCGACGAAGGTGCAGGTCGTCTCGCCCGAGCTGCCCCGGGAGATCGCCGCGAAGCCCGCGCCCGCCGGACGTGCCTACACCGTCCTGCCCGAACCCGCCTGCGCCGACTTCTTCCTCGTCGGCGCCCCCCGCGGCCCCCCTGTTTCCTCCGCGCTCGCCTGAACCGCGCGCGAGGGGGCTCCGCCCCAGATCCCTCCGTTGATCCGGCTCGTCGCCGTCGCCGCGCGGAAGGTCCGTTTCCCGGCACGAGAACGGCGAGGAGACCATGCGGATCCTGTTTTTTGCGATCGCGTTTGCCGCACTGGCCGCGGCGGCAGACGACGCGGACGACTGGAAGCGGCAGCTCGAAGAGGAGAGGAAGGCGCGCGAGGCCGACCGTCAGGAGTTCGAGCGGCGGCTCGCCGCGCTCGAGTCGCAGAAGAACGCGCAGCTGCGCCATGACGTCGAGGAGTACCTCGAGGAGAAGGATCTCTTCGCGGGGGAGAAGCCCGAGGCGACCCGCGCGGGCCTGGGCTCGCTGATCGACATCTCGGTCATCCTCGACGTCACCGCCGGCGGATCGACCGCGGACGACGAGGCGCTCGGCCAGATCAACCTCGGCGACCACGACCCGAAGGTGCGCGGCTTCAACGTCCGGAACGAGGAACTCGTGATCTCGGCGGACGTCGACCCCTACTTCTACGGGTTCCTCGACATCGTCTACAAGATCAGCGAGGACGGGGATAGCGAGTTCGAGCTCGAGGAGGCCTACGGCCTCACCACCAGCCTTCCCGCCAACCTCCAGTTCAAGGTCGGCCAGTTCTTCACGGAGTTCGGCCGCGCGAACCCGACCCACCCGCACGCCTGGGAGTTCCTCAACTCGCCGGTCATCATCGCGCGGGTCCTCGGCCCGGACGGCTGGCGCGGGCAGGGGGCGCGGCTCTCGTGGATCGCGCCCGCGCCCTTCCCGCTGACCGTGCTCGTCGGCGCGCAGAACGCGAAGGGCGAGACGCAGGTCTCCTTCCTCGGCGAGGAGGGGGAGACGATCGGCGACTACACGCTCGAGAGCCGGTCGTTCGCGGGCCTTTCGGACCTCGCGTGGAACGCGCGCGTCGAGGCGAGCCACGACCTCGCGGCGTGGCGCGGCACCCTGACCGCGCTCCTCGGATTCTCGTTCGGCTGCGGTCCGAACGGGACCGGGCCGGACGCGAACACCACGCTCTACGGCACGGACCTCTACCTGAAGTGGCGGCCGGAGCGCACCGAGGCGGGCTGGCCCTTCGTCGCGTGGCAGACCGAGTTCCTCTGGCGCGACTACGAAGCCGCGGCGCAGGCGACCCCGCTCGTCCTGCCGGGGACCACCTACGAGGACTGGGGCTTCTACACGCAGGTCGTGTGGGCCTTCCGGCGCCCCTGGACCGCGGGCGTCCGCTACGACTATGCGGACAGCGACGGGGTCTACCCGGGCACCGCCCAGCGGCTGAGCCTCGCGGTCACCTACTACACGAGCGAGTTCGGTCGGATCCGGCTCCAGCTCAACTGGGACAGCGTGGCCGGGCTCGACACGCTGGTCCCCGGCGCCAGCGACCACGCCTTCAGCGTCTGGATCAACTTCGACTTCTCCCTGGGAAAGCACGGCGCCCACAAGTTCTAGGAGAACCCATGAAACGCCTCGCACTCCTGCTTCTCGCGGCCGCGCTCCTCGCGCGGGCCGACGAGACCTCGCTCAACGTCCTCGCGTCGACGACGGACCTCGCGGACATCGTCCGGGTCGTCGGCGGCGACCGCGTGGACGTGTCCTCCCTCTGCAAGGGGCCGGAGGACCCGCATTTCCTCGACGCGCGACCCTCCTTCCTCCGGCTGGCCAACCGGGCCGACATGGTCGTCGTGATCGGGATGGAGCTCGAGGTCGGCTACATGCCGCTCATCCTCCGCGACTGCGCGAACGCCGACGTGCGTCCGGGCGGACGCGGCTACGTGGACGCGAGCGCGCGCATCCGGAAGCTGCAGGTGCCGGCCGGGGGCGCGCCGAGCCGCGCGCACGGCGACGTGCACGCGCTCGGCAACCCGCACTACCTGATGGATCCCGCGAACGCGGTGATCGTTGCGGAGGACGTCGCGCGGGCGCTCGGCGAGCTGCGTCCGGCGCGGGCGAAGGAGTTCGAATCCCGCGCGGCGGCCTTCCGCGACAAGGTGAAGGAGCTGCTGCTCGGGAAGGAGGACGCCTCGGGCTCGCGGAAGGATGGGCTCTTGGACCGGTTCCGGCCGTACAAGGGCGCGCCGATCATCTCGTACCACGACGACATGCCCTACCTCGCAGCCAGGCTCGGTCTCGAGGTGGCGGGCACGATCGAGTCGAGGCCGGGTGTGCCGCCGACCGCGAGCCATCTGAAGGACCTGCGGGAGGTGGCGAAGGGGCGCGGCGTGAGGGTCGTCCTCTACGAGGTCTTCGAGCCCGAGGCGCCTGTCCAGGCGTTCTGCGGGGAGACCGGCGCCCGCGCCGTGCTCGTGGCGCACCAGCCCGGGGCGTTCGAGGACGCGCCGGACCTGCTTGCGATGTACCGGAGGAACGCGGACGCGATCCTCGCGGCGCTCAAGGGGGATCGGTCATGATGCAGGGGGGGGCCGGGGGGCCGCTCCTGCGGATCCGGTCGCTCGCCGCGTCGGAGGGCGGCCGGCAGCTCTTCTCGGGGATCGACCTCGACATCGAGCCGGGACAGCTCGTCGCGCTGACGGGCGTCAACGGCTCGGGCAAGAGCACGCTGCTGCGGACGATTCTCGGCCTCCGCCGCGCCGACGCGGGCACCGTGGAGCGGGCACCGAGGCTGAAGATCGGATACGTCCCGCAGCTGGACCCGGCGGACGCGGGCCTCCCGTTCCCCGCGCAGAGCATCGTCCGCCACGGGCTTCCCCGTTTCGCGCGGCGCGAGACCGTGCTCGCCGCGCTGCGGCGGGCGGGCTTCGCCGCGCCTCCGGGCCGCCGCTATGTGAACCTCTCGGGAGGCGAGCGCAGGCGCGTGCTCCTCGCCCGCGCGATCGCGTGCGGGCCGAAGCTCCTCGCGCTCGACGAGCCGACCGCCGGCGTCGACGCGGAGGGGACGGAGGAGTTCCTGCGCATCGTGACGGGCGAGATCCGGGAGCGCGGCGCCGGGGCGGTGTGGGTCTGCCACGGGCTCGCCGCGGTCGAGTCGGCGGCGGCCCGCATCGTGCGGCTGGGGGGCGCGGCATGAGCATGCTCCGGGAGACGTACGATCTCGCGCCGCACGCGATCGCGGGCGGGATCCTCGTCGCGGCGACCTGCGCCGCGTTCGGCGCTCTGCTGCGCTGGCGCCGGCTCGTGTGGGCGGGCTTCGCGATCCCCGAGGCCGCGACGGCGGGCGCCGCGTTCGCGCTCGGCCAGGAGACCCTCCTCCCGGCGCTCGGCCTGGGCGCGCTCCCCCCGGGCGAAGGGGTCCCGGTCCTCATCGCCACCGCGCTCGCCATCGCGTGGCTCGTCCCCGTCGGGCGCGCCGCGCGGCCCGGGGGTGAGCGCGCGGCGGCGATCTGCTTCCTCGCCGCGTCGACGCTCGCGGTGCTCTTCGTGTGCCAGAGCCCGCACGGCACGGAGGAGGTGCGCTCGCTGGTGACCGGCAAGGCGCTGCTCTTCCTCTCCAGCGAGGACGTCACGCTGCTCGCGTGGACGCTGCCGCCGCTGCTGCTCCTGGTGGTCGCGTTCACGGGCCCGTTCTCGGCGGCCGCCTTCGACCGCGACCACGCGCGGGTCGCCGGACATCCCGTGGTGCCGCTCGAGGCGGGCTTCGCGGTGAGCCTTCTCGCGCTGGTCTCGTTGTCGGCGCCGCGCGCGGGCGCGCCGTTCGTGTTCGCGTACCTGACGCTACCGCCGGCAGCCGCGGAGCGCTTGGCAGCGCGGCCGTTCCCGACCATGCTGCTGTCGGTGCTGCTCGGCGTCGGAGGCTTCCTCGCCGGCGCGACGGCGTCCGTGCGCTTCGACATCCCGTTCGCCACGGGGGCGGCAGCGGGCGCACTGATCGTGGCGGCAGCCGCGTGGCTCGTGAGCTGGGCGCGCGACCGCTTGGGGAAGATCATCGCCATAACCAGTTGATGTCAATGATCTTGCGGATGTAACGGAGCTCCCTGTTGACGCGCTCCGCAATAAATTCTACAATACTAGAAATATGGATACAGAGGTGGCCGTCGCGGCGCTCGGCGCTTTGGCGCACGACTCGAGGCTGCGCGTCTTCCGGATGCTCGTCCGGAAGGGGCCCGAGGGCGTCGCTCCGGGGGAGATCTCGGAGCAGCTCGGCATTCCCGGGTCCACGCTCTCGTTCCACCTGCGGCACCTCGTGCACGCGGGGCTCATCCGTCCCGAGCGCCGCGGGCGGTCACTCCTCTACACGCTCCGCGCGGAGAAGCTGAGCGAGCTCCTCTGGTTCCTCGGCGAGGACTGCTGCCAGGGCCGGACGGAGCTCTGCGCGCCGCTCACCGCGCGCATCGATGCGCGCCTCCAGGAGACCCTCCGGGACGAGCGGAGGCCGAAGGTCCTCTTCCTCTGCTCCCGGAACTCCGCGCGCAGCCAGATGGCCGAGGCGATCCTCCGGCACGAGGCTCCCGATCGGGTCGAAGCGGTTAGCGGCGGCATCCGGCCCGAACGGATCGACCCGCTCACGTTCCGCGTGCTCGAGGAGGCGCGCATCCCGACGGACGGCCTCGAGGCGAAGGACCTCGGCAGGTTTCTCGGCAAGGTGCCGATCCACTACGCGATCGTCGTGTGCGAGACGGCCCACGAGCAGTGCCCGCGGATCTGGCCGTTCGCGCAGACGCTCCTCTACTGGCCCTTCCCGGACCCGGTCGCCGTCCGGGGCTCGGAGGAGGAGAGGCTCGAGTCGTTCCGCGCGGCGCGCGACGCGATCGCCGCGCGCATTCGCGCCTGGCTTCGTGCGGAGTTCCCCGGGCTCGAGCGGGAGCGCCGGCTCCGGGCCGGCCGCGAGGGCGCGTCCTCGCGGCGCTGAAGGGAGGAGTCCATGGCGGGAAGGCGCATGCGGACCGGCATCAACGGGTTCGGGCGCATGGGGCGGCTCGCGCTGCGGGCGGGCTTCGACATGGAGGATCTCGAGTTCGTCGCGATCAACGACCCCGGAGCCCCTCCCGATACGATGGCGTTGCTGCTCGAGTTCGACAGCGTGCAGGGGCGGTGGCGACCGTGCTCGGCGGCGGAGGACAGGATCCTCGCGGACGGTCGCGAGATCGCCTTCCTCCGCCGGAAGAGCCCGGCCGAGCTGCCGTGGAGGGACCTCGGCGTCGAGCTGGTCCTCGAGTGCAGCGGCCTCCTCAAGACGAGGGCGGCGCTCCAGCCGCACCTCGACGCCGGCGCCCGGCGCGTCGTCGTCTCCCAGCCGGTGAAGGACATCGCGGCGAACATCGTCGTCGGCGTCAACCACGAGGGCTACGATCTCGGGAGGGAGCCCGTCGTCACCGCCGCATCCTGCACGACCAACTGCCTCGCCCCGATCGTCCGCGTCCTCCACGACGGGATCGGCATCGAGCGCGGGATCGTGACCACGATCCACGACCCGACGAACTCGCAGCGGGTCGTCGACGCCCCGCACAAGGACCCGCGCCGCGCGCGGGCCGCCCAGCTCAACCTGATCCCCACGTCGAGCAACTCCTCCTACGCGGTGACCATGATCATCCCGGAGCTCCAGGGCAAGCTGGAGAGCATCGCCGTGCGCGCGCCGGTCCTCAACGCGTCGCTCACCGACTGCGTCTTCCAGATGCGGCGCGACACGACGGTCGAGGAGGTGAACGCCCTCCTGAAGGCGGCCTCCGAGCGCCCGCCGCTCCAGGGCATCCTCGGCTACGAGACCCGCCCGCTCGTCTCCTCCGACTACGCGCGCGACCCGCGCAGCGCGATCGTGGACGCGCCCTCGACGATCGTCACGGACCGCCGGCTCGTGAAGGTGCTCGCCTGGTACGACAACGAGTGGGGGTACGCGAACCGCCTCGCCGAGCTCGCGCGGATGATCGCCCGCCGTGCGTAACGTCCGCGACTACGCCATCATCACCGCGTGCTACTGGGCCTTCACGCTCACCGACGGCGCGCTCCGCATGCTCGTCCTCCTCTACCTGAACGGACGGGGCTACTCGCCGCTCGAGATCGCGTCGCTCTTCCTCTTCTACGAGTTCTTCGGCGTCGTCACGAACTTCGTGGGCGGCTGGGTCGGGGCGCGGTTCGGCCTCCGGTCCACGCTCTTCGCCGGCCTCTCGATCCAGATCCTCGCCTGCCTCATGCTCACCGCGCGGGAGGCGCTCCTCACCGTCCCCTACGTCATGGTCGCGCAGGCGCTCTGCGGCATCGCGAAGGACCTCACGAAGATGAGTTCCAAGAGCTACATCAGGCTCGTGGTCCCGGAGGGCGACCACGCGGGGCTCATGCGCTGGGTCGCGATCCTCACCGGCTCGAAGAACGCGCTCAAGGGCGCGGGCTTCTTCCTCGGGGGCCTGCTTCTCGGGTTGCTGGGATTCAAGGGGGGGTGCGGGGGCATGGCGGCGGGGCTCTTCGTGACGCTCGCCGCGGCGTTGCTCCTGCTGCCGCCCTCGGCGGGGAAGACGTCGGCGAAGCTCCCGTTCAAGTCCGTCTTCTCCGACGACCCGCGGATCAACTGGCTCTCGGCGGCGCGCTTCTTCCTCTTCGGCGCCCGCGACATCTGGTTCGTGCTCGCGCTGCCAGTCTTCCTCCAGTCCGGTCTCGGCTGGTCCTTCTCGGGGGTGGGCGCCTTCCTCGCGCTCTGGATCGTCGGGTACGGAGTCGTCCAGACCTCGGCGCCGCTCTACCTCCGGCGCATCTCCCCCTCGGGCCCGCCCACGGCGCGCGCCCTCGGGTGGTGGACTCTCGCGCTCGTCCTCCCCCTCGGCGCCACGCTCGCCGCGCTGCGGCTCAGCGCGCCGCCGGCCCCGGCGCTCGTGCTCGGCCTCGCCGCGTTCGGGCTCGTCTTCGCCACGGACAGCGCCGTCCACAGCTACCTCGTGGTCGCCTACGCGGGGCGCGAGAAGGTCGCGCTCGCGGTGGGCTTCTACTACATGGCGAACGCCGGCGGCCGGCTCATCGGGACGCTGCTCTCGGGCGCCGTGTTCCAGGCCGCGGGGATGGGCGAGAACGGCCTCGCCGCCTGCATCGCGGGCTCGCTCGGCTTCGTGCTCCTCTCGCGCGCCGCCTGCGGCCCCCTGGGGACGGCCGAGCGGAGGGCGCACGCGCTTCCCCTGGCGGGGCCGTCCGGCGGGCAGGGCTGAGACTGAGCGCGCTAAGACCAAGGCTCAGGTCCGCCCGACGAGCGCCTCCACCCTCGCGTACTCTTCGCCGCGGTTCCCCCCGCCCTCCCGAATCCCCTTTGGAAACGGAGCGCCACGTTCACGAGGCCCATGAGCACCGGCACCTCCACGAGCGGGCCGATGACGGTCGCGAACGCCACATCGGAGTCGAGCCCGAAGACCGCGATCGCGACGGCGATGGCGAGCTCGAAGTTGTTGCTCGCCGCCGTGAAGGAGAGCGCCGCCGTCTTTCCGTAGTCCGCGCCGGCCTTCCGCCCCATGTAGAACGAGACGAGGAACATGAGCACGAAGTAGAGGAGGAGCGGCAGCGCGATCCGCGCCACGTCGAGCGGGATCCGCACGATCGTCTCGCCCTTCAGGCTGAACATGACGACGATCGTGAAGAGGAGCGCCGCGAGCGTGACCGGGCCAATGCGGGGCACGAACGCGCTCTCGTACCAGGCGCGCCCCCTTGTCCGGAGCATCGCGAACCGCGTGGCGACGCCCGCGGCGAACGGGATCCCGAGGTAGATCGCGACGCTCTTCGCGATCCCGGCCATGCTCACGTGCACCGTGCGCCCCTCGAGGCCGAAGAACGGCGGGAGCACCGCGAGGAAGACGTAGGCGTAGATCCCGTAGAAGAGGACCTGGAAGATGCTGTTCAGCGCGACGAGCCCCGCGGCGTACTCCGTGTCGCCCCTCGCGAGCTCGTTCCAGACGATCACCATCGCGATGCAGCGGGCGAGGCCGGTGAGGATGAGCCCCGCCATGTAGCCCGGGTGGTCCGGGAGCAGGAGCACCGCGAGCGCGAACATCAGCGCGGGCCCGACGAGCCAGTTCTGCGCGAGCGAGAGGAGGAGGACCTTGCGGTTGCGGAAGACGCGCGGCAGCTCCTCGTACCGCACCTTCGCGAGCGGCGGGTACATCATCAGGATGAGTCCGATCGCGATCGGGACGTTCGTCGTGCCCCACTGGAGGCCCCGGAGGAAGCGCTCGACGGCGGGGACGAGCCAGCCGAGGAGCACGCCCGCGGCCATCGCGAGGAGAATCCAGACCGTCAGGTACCGGTCGAGGAACGCGAGCCCCGAGCGGCGGGGGCAGGAGGGGGAGGCTCCGGGGTGCGAGTCGGGGGCCGTCATGATCACGGCCTTCCGGGGCAGCAGCCGCCCGTCTTCCGCAGGGCCCGCGCCATCGCGACGTCGCGCGCGAGCTGCGGCTCGTCACAGCCCGCGACGCAGTCGAAGAGCCGCCGACGGAACGCCGATCGCGCGGGGGCGAGCGAGTAGTGGGCCCAGCGCCCGCTCTCGCGCACGGCGACGAGGCCCGCCTTCCGCAGCCGCGCGAGGTGGCGCGACGCGGTCGGCTGCGCGACGCCGAGGATCGCCACGAGGTCGCCGACGCAGGTCTCGCCCTCCGCGAGCACGCGGAGGATGCGGAGCCGCGTCGGGTCCGAGCACGCCTTGAGGAGCGCCGCCGACGTCATATGCGCCTGTGCGAATATATCCGGCCTGTGGCCGGGGCGGAAGGAAGCGCTACGATCCTCGCCATGAAGAACGCGCAAGGACTGATCGCGCGGCTCTCCCGGGGGAGCGGCGCGATCCGGGCGCTCGTCGAGGGAGTGGACGACGACGAGGCACGGTGGCATCCGCCGTCCGGCGGCTGGTCGATCCTCGAGGTGGTCTACCACCTGAAGGAGGAGGAGACGGGGGACTTCCGGCAGCGGCTCCGCCTCACGCTCGAGGATCCCGCATCGGACTGGCCGAAGCTCGACCCCGAGGCGGTGGTCCGCAACGGGCGCTCCGAGGAGAAGAGGCTCGCGGCCGAGCTGGACGGGTTCCTCGCCGAGCGCGCGAAGTCGATCGCGTGGCTCTCCGGGCTCGAATCACCCGACTGGTCGAGGACGCACGCGCACCCGAGGGGCGCCATCTCCGCCGGGGACCTCCTGGCGTCGTGGGTCGCGCACGATCTCCTGCACGTGCGCCAGATCGCGCGGCTCCGGTACGAATACGTGCGGGTGCTCGCGGGCCCGTACCGGCTGGACTACGCGGGCGCCGCCCCCCAGCCCCCCTCCCTATAATCACGCGCCATGCGTACGCTCCTGCTCTGCGTGCTCCTTGCCGCGTGCGGCGGCAGGGATGCGCCGAGGGTCCTCCGTCTCGCCACCACGACGAGCACGCGCGACTCGGGCCTCCTCGATCTCCTGCTCCCGCCCTTCGAGATGAAGGAGGACATCGAGGTGCAGGTCATCGCCGTCGGCACCGGCCAGGCGCTCGAACTCGGCAAGCGGGGGGATGCGGATCTCGTCCTCGTCCACGCGCGCACGCTCGAGGACAAGTTCGTCGCGGAGGGCCACGGCACCGACCGGCGCGACGTCATGTACAACGATTTCGTCGTGCTCGGCCCGCCCGCGGATCCCGCGGGCGTGAAGGGGAAGGGCGTCGTCGATGCGTTCCGGACGATCGCGGAGAGGGGCGCGCCGTTCGTCTCGCGCGGCGACAAGTCGGGCACGCACGTCCGCGAGCTGCAGATCTGGGAGAAGGCGGGCGGCGCGCCGGCGGGGAGGGACTTCTACCTCGACGCGGGGCAGGGCATGGGCGAGTGCATCACGCTCGCCGCCGAGAAGGGCGCGTACCTCCTCGCCGACCGCGGCACGTGGCTCGCGTTCAAGTCGAAGGGCGGGCTCCAAGTGCTCGTCGAGGGCGACAAGCTGCTGCGCAACGAGTACGGCGTGATCCTGCCGACGCACGAGAAGGCGGACAAGGCGCTCGGGAGGAGGCTGCTCGACTACCTCACGTCGCCCGAGGGGCAGAAGCGGATCGGCGAGTACAAGATCGACGGCGAGCAGCTCTTCCATCCGACGGGCAAGTAGTGGGCTTCCTCTGGGGCGGGGTCCGCGAGGCCGTGCGCCTGCTCTTCCACGGCGACGCGGCGACCTACCACGCGACGTGGGTCTCGCTCCTGTGCACCCTCGTGTCGATCACGGTCGCGGCGCTTCTTGCCGTGCCCTACGGCGCATGGCTCGGCCTCTACCGCCCGCGCGGCTGGCGCGCGCAGGTCTTTCTGCTGCGGGTCGGGATGTCGGTGCCGACGGTCGTCATCGGGCTCCTCGTGTTCGGGTTCCTGTCGCGGAGCGGCCCGCTCGGCAGCCTCGACCTCCTCTACACGAAGGGCGCGATGGCCGCGGGGCTCGTGCTGCTCGCGTTCCCGCTGCTCGGCACGCTCGCGCACGGCGCGGCGGCGTCGCTCGACGCGCGCGTGGTCGAGACCGCGCGCACGCTCGGCGCGGGACGGTGGCGCGCGCTCCTGACGTCGCTCGGCGAGGCGCGCGTCGCGCTCGCGGCCGCCTACCTCGCGGCGTTCGGGCGCTGCTTCACGGAGCTCGGTATCGCGATCACGGTCGGCGGCAACCTGAAGCTGCGCACGCGCACGCTGCCGTCGTCGATCCAGCTCGAGCTGGGGCACGGAGATTTCGCGGCGGCGGTCGCGCCCGGGATCCTCTTGCTGCTGCTCGCCGCGGTGGCGGCGATGGTCACGCACCGGCTGGCGCGGGAGGCGCGGAGGTGATCAGGGCGAAGGGCCTCGTCGTTCGTCTCGACGGGATCGAGGCGCTCCGCCTCGATGCGCTCGAGGTGTCGCGGGGCGAACGGGTGGGGGTCCGGGGGCCGAACGGGTCGGGGAAGACGACGCTCCTCCGCGTGCTGGCGGGGCTCCTGAACCCGACCGAGGGAACGGTGGAGGCGCCGCGCCGGACGGTGCTCGTCCACCAGCAGCCGTATCTGTTCCGCGGGACCGCGCGCGAGAACGTCGCGTACGCGCTGAGGCTCAACGGGCACCCGGCGCGGGAGGCGGGCGAATGGCTCGCGCGGCTGGCGGCGGACGCGTTCGCGGACCGGCCGGCGTCGACGCTGTCGGAGGGCGAGCGCCGACGGGTGGCGATCGCGCGTGCGCTGGCGACGCGCCCGGAGGCGCTGCTGCTCGACGAGCCCTACGCGGCGCTGGACGCTGCGGGCGTCGCGACGGTGACGGCGGCCCTGCGCGCGTTCGGGGGCACGCTGGTCATCGCGGCGCCCGACCTCCGGGACGCGCCGATCCAGCGGGTGATGGCCCTGCGGGCGGCTACCGTTTGACGGGGTCCGTGAAGCGCACGACGGAGCCCGCGTCGTCGTAGTAGACGGTGACCTCGCGGCGCCCGCCCGCGATCCGCGAGATCTCGCGGGTCGAGAGCACGACGTCGGTCACGATCAGCGTCGGCACCGCGGCGAGGATGCCGAAGAACGTGTCGAACCGCGTCGTGCCCGCCGTGTCGACCGCCTGTGCGGCGCGGCCGACGCAGGTCGCGGCGTTCTCGATCGGGGAGCGGCGCTGGCCCACGCGGACGCGGTAGGTCGCGGCGACGCCGTTCTCGAGGAGCCGCTCGGAGCGGGGGCGCCCGAGCTCGCACTCGATCTCCTCGCGGCTCGCGCCCTGCCGGAGGACGGTGAGGTCGGTGGGGGGGCCTAGCGCCGCGAAGAACGACGAGCATCCGCACGCCGCCGCCGCGAGGGCGAACAGAAGCCCGAACCTCCCTCCACGCACCATGACCCGCCCTCGCATCGGCGCGTCGCGCGCCCGCGCTGAAGACGCCGGATCCCGCGTGCGCCCAATGCGAGACGCTACGCCCCGGCGAGCGTGGCGATCTTGCGCAACACCGAACTCCTGTTCGCCATCACCGCCTCCTCCCAGGCGCGGGCTCTAACCAGCGCCGCCCTCGTCTCCGCCCGGCGGGCGACGGCCTCGTCGAGCGCCGCGTGGACGTCCTCGGGACCGATCGCGGCGCGGGGCTCCGCCGCGAGGGGGAGCGCGAGGCCGAACTCCCGGCACTTGCGGGCCAGCGCCGGCTGGTCCCAGAAGAACGGGTAGGAGAGCATCGGCACGCCGCGAAAGATCGCCTCGTGGGTCGAGTTGAGGCCATGGTGCGTCACATGAAGGTCCGCCTCCGCGAGGATCCTCGTCTGGTCCACGTACTTTGCGACGCGGACACGCGGTCGCGCGATCGGGGCCGCGTCGACCTCCGCGCCGCCGAGGCTCAGCACCGCCTCCGCGTCGGGTCGCGCGGCGATCGCCTCGGAGATCGCGCCGAGCGCCGCGAGCGCCTCCCTCGCGTAGTACCGCCACACGACCGTGCCGAAGGAGGCGTACACCTTGAGTCCCTTGCCCGCGAACGCGACCTCCTCCGCCCCCTCGACCGGATCGAAGGGCTCCTCGAGCGACGGCAGCGATCCGAGAAACGCGATCGGCGCGAACGGGCGCCGCTCCGCCTCGCCGAGGAACTCCGGCGGCTCGCAGTAGACGTTCAGGTGCGGCGAGAGCGCGGTGACGTACGAGAACGGCGACGCGTCCGCGATCCCGTGCCGCGTCCGGAGCGTCTCGACGGCGCGGTGGCATTCGGGGGCGACCTTCACGCGCGGATCCCTGGCGAGGATCTCGAGGAACCGCGACGGCTCCACGTTGTGTCCGGCGCAGACGTTCACGCAAGGGATCCCGAGCGACCGCGCGACGACGAACCCGACTACGGCGAACGTGTCGTAGACGACGAGCGAGGTCCCGAGCGCCTCGACGTCGCGCCGGATGTCGTCCGCGTAGCGGCCGGCGAAGCTCACGTGGCGGCACGGGACCGGCAGCGACTTGGCGTCGGCGTCCGCCGGCGGGTACTTCGCGAAAAGGTCGACGAACGTGCCGCCGGCGCGTTCCACGTAGCCGCGGAAATCGCGGTGCGTGAAGACGACGGCCTCCATGCCGAGCGCCGGGACCCCGGCGACGAGCGACCGCATGCGCTGGAAGTGCCCCGGCTCGCGCATGCAGAAGAAGGCGACGGTCGTCAAGCGCCCCCGGACCCCCCCTGCATCGAACCGATCCGGCGCGCGATCTCCTCCTCGGACGCTCCGTTCACCCACGGGTAGGAGGCGATCGTCACGCCTTCGCCCCTCCGCGCCGCGAACGTGACCCGGTCCCCGGCCTTCCCCGGCTCGAGCGGCGCGTGGCACTCGAGGACGCTCGTGAACCCGGCGTCGCCGAGCGCGCGCACGAGCGATTCCCGGGTGAAGCGGAAGGCGAACGTGTTGTCGATCGACCGCAGCAGCCGCGCGCGGCGCGTCTCCGGCGGGTCCGCGTCCTCGTGCTCGCGCACGCGCTCGCCCCTGTAGCCGCGGACCTCGGCGTCCGGCGCGAGGCTCACGAGCGTGTCGACGACGAGGAGGCCGGTGCACATCGCGTGCACGCGGTCGAGGAGCGCGAGGGCGTCCTCGGCGTCGAGATGGTAGAGGAGTCCGAGGAGGAGGACGACGTCGAACGCGCCGTGCGAGACGTTCCGGACGTCCCCCTGTACGAAGCGGACGTTGGAGAGCCCGTGGCGCCTCGCGCACGCGGCGCCCTCGTCCATGCGCTCGGTGCGCGCGTCGACCGCGAGCACCTGCGCGCCGCGCAGGCCGGCCTCGATCGCGTAGACGCCCTCGCCGCAGCCGAGGTCGAGGATCCTGAGCTCGGCGAACGGGCGCGGCGCGAGGTCCGCGATCAGCTGCATGACGCGGCGCACCTTGACGCCGTTCGCCTCGCCGGCCTGCGGGACTTGCGCCCCGCCCTCGCGCCCCTTCCGGGCGAACAGCGCGAGCGCCTCGGCATCGAGCGGCCGCGGCTCCGTCATGGCGGGGGAGCGTAGCAGAAAGTGATAGAGTCGCCTTGTGATGCCGCCCCCGACCGTCTCCCTCGGCCAGAGGTACCGACGCGTGCCCGGCCTCCGGCCTTCCTGGCGTCGTCGGCTCGTCCTCGGGTCCGTGTTGCTGCTGCTGGCGTCCGTCGTCTACGTGTCCGGATCCGTCTGCGGGGCCAACGTGCTGCGCCTGGTGCGGATCCAGGTGCACGGCCGCGTCGTGGATGCGGCGACCGGCGAGTCCCTGGCTGGCGTATTCGTCGTTCCGATGTGGGACCTCGCATCGCGCGAGCGCGCCATCGAGCTGAAGAAGCGGCTCGAAACCGGCGACGCTCGCACCTACCGCGGCGGCATCACCGTCAGTGACGGCACGTTCTCGTTCGAGCATTCGGTCTACGCGTGCACGTTCGAGAGCTCGTGGCTCCCGAGGCCGGAGTCCTGGACGCCGGCGCCGTTCTTCGGCGTCGGGGCGCTGCTCATCGGGCGGACCGGAGGCGAGGACGCGGTCGTCGATACGCGCGCCGGGTCCTGGCGGTCGGAGCCGTCGGAGACCGGCGCGTCCGCCTCGCTCGAGATGGGCGACGTGCGCTACAAAGAGTAGCGCCCCCGGACCCCCCCCGGAGTCACAGCGAGACCTGCTCGCCGAGCTCGACCACCTGGTTCGGCGGCACGCGGAAGAACGCGGTCGCGCCCTGCGCGTTGTGCGAGAGCAGCGCGAACAGCCGCTCGCGCCACCGCCACATCCCTGACTTGCCTGCCGCGAGCAGCGACTGCCGCCCGAGGAAAAAGCTCGTCTCGCGCAGCGTGAACTCGAGCCCCTTCGCCTTCGCCGCCTGGAGCACACGCGGCACGTCCGGATCCTCCATGAACCCGTAGCGCGCGCGGATGCGCCAGAATCCGTGGCCGAGATCCTCCACCTCGACGCGCTCGCGGTCGGGGATCCCGGGAATCTCCTCGTTCAACACGGTGAGGATCACCACTTCCTCGTGGAGCACCTTGTTGTGCTTCAGGTTATGCAGGAGGGCCGCGGGAACCAGCCCGCCCGTGCTCGACATGAAGACCGCGCGGCCCGGCACGCGCAGCGGCGGCTTCTTCGCGACGCCCGCGATGAACTCGGCGAGCGGCTGCGCGCGTTCCCGCATCCGCGCCGCCTGGACCGCGCGTCCGCGCTTCCACGTCGAGAGGATCCCGTAGATGGCGAGCGCGATCACAAGCGGGAACCACGCGCCGTGCGTGATCTTCCCGATGTTCGCGCCGAAGAACGTCAGGTCGACCGCGAGGAACACGGCGGCGAGCGGCACGAGGTACCGGCGCCGCCAGTTCCACTTCTCGCGCGCCACGACGTAGAAGAGCACGGTCGCGATCACCATCGTCGTCGTCACCGCGACGCCGTACGCGGCGGCGAGCTTGCTCGACGACCCGAAGCCGATCACGAGCGCGATCGTCGCGGCCATGAGCGCCCAGTTCACGCGCGGCACGTAGATCTGGCCGATCTCCTCCTCCGACGTGTGGTCGATCTCGAGGCGCGGGCAGTAGCCGAGCTGGATCAGCTGGCGCGTGAGCGAGAAGGCGCCCGAGATCACCGCCTGCGACGCGATGATCGTGGCGACCGTCGCGAGGCCGACGAGCGGGTAGATCGCCCAGGTCGGCGCGAGCGAGTAGAAGGGGTGCTCCGACGCCTTCGGGTCGTTGAGCACGAGCGCGCCCTGCCCGAAGTAGTTGAGGAGGAGGCACGGGAATGCGAGCGCGAACCACGCCACGCGGATCGGGCGCGCGCCGAAGTGGCCGAGGTCGGCATAGAGCGCCTCCGCGCCGGTCACGACCAGGAAGACCGAGCCGAGCACGTGGAACGCGCGCCAGCCGCCGTGGAGGAGGAACCGCGCGCCGTGGTGCGGGCTCAGCGCCGCGAACACGGCGGGGTCCCTTGCGACCCCGCGCACGCCGAGCGCCGCGAGGATCAGGAACCAGACGATCATCACCGGCCCGAACACGACGCCGACCTTGCCGGTGCCGTGGCTCTGGAAGAGGAAGAGGCCGACGAGGATGACGATCGTGATCGGGATCACGTAGGGGTCGAGGCCGGGCGCCGCGGCGTCGAGGCCCTCGACCGCGCTGAGCACGGAGATCGCGGGCGTGATCATGCCGTCGCCGTAGAGGAGCGACGCGCCGAAGAGGCCGAGCATCAGCAGGAGCCCGCGGTGCCACTCCTTCTTGCGCTTCGTCGGCGTGATCAGCGCGAGCAGCGCGACGATGCCCCCCTGCCCCCGGTTGTCCGCGCGCAGGACGAAGGTCAGGTACTTCGTCGAGACGATGAGCATGAGCGACCAGAACATCAGCGAGAGCACGCCGAGCACGTGGTCGTGGGTGGCCCTCACCGAGTACTCGCCGTGGAAGCACTCGCGCACCGCGTAGAGGGGGCTCGTGCCGATGTCGCCGTAGACGACGCCGAGCGCGGCAAGCGAGAGGATCGCGAGCCGACGGCCGCGCGGTTTTCGGTCCTCCATGAGGGCCACAGTTATAAGGGAAGAGGGGGGCTTTCGGGGGCGCCGCCGGGCCACAATGTCCGGCATGACGCGGCGCGGACGGATCCTTCTCGGGCTCGTCGCGATCGTGCTCCTGCTGCTCGGGACGCTGCTCGCGCTCGCGGACGGCTACTGGGTCGTGCCGCGCGCCGCCCGGCCGCGATCGGCGTCGACGCGCTCGCCATGACCGACGTCGTCGCGGAGATGGTCCGCGGGGGACGACCGCCCCCCGGACCCCCCTTCTTCGCGTACGATCGGGTCGTGACCTTCGACCAGGCGGCCATCTTCGCCCTCCTCGCGGCCTCGCTCTGCCTCTTCGTCCTCGGGACGTGGCGCTACGACGTCGTCGCGCTCCTCGCGCTCCTCTCGGCGACGCTCTTGGGCATCGTGCCCGCCGACCGCGCGTTCGCGGGCTTCGGCCACCCGGCCGTCGTCACGGTCGCCGCCGTGCTCGTGATCGGCCGCGCGCTCCAGAACTCCGGGATCGTCGACGTGCTCTCCCACCGCGCCGCGGGGCTCGGCCGCGGCACGGTGGCGCAGGTCGCCGCGCTGACGGGGCTCACCGCGCTCGCCTCGGCCTTCATGAACAACGTCGGCGCGCTCGCGCTCATGATGCCGGTCGCGATCCGCGTGGCGCGCGAGCGGAAGACGCCGCCGTCGCTCGTGCTCATGCCGCTCGCGTTCGCGTCGCTCCTGGGCGGCCTCACGACGCTCATCGGCACGCCCCCGAACATCATCGTCGCCTCCTTCCGCGAGCGTGGCGGCGGCGAGCCGTTCGGGCTCTTCGACTTCACGCCCGTCGGCGGCGCCGTCGCGGTCATGGGGACGCTCTTCCTCGCGTTCCTCGGGTGGCGGCTCGTGCCGCGGCGCCCGGGCGTCGCGGACCAGAAGGAGTGGTTCGGGATCGAGAGCTACATCACCGAGCTCCGCGTCCGCGAGGGCTCGCCGCTCATCGGGCAGCCGCTCGGCGCGCTCGACGGCCTCCTGAAGGCGGAGGTGATCGTCGTCGGGATCGTCCGCGGCGCGAAGCGCCTCGCCGCGCCGTCGGAGCTCGAGGTCCTGATGGAGGGCGACGCGCTGATCGTGGAGGTCGATCCCGGCGATCTCGAGCGGGTGGCGAGCGCGGGCGGGCTCGAGCTCGCGGGCGGCAAGGACCTCGGCCGCGAGGCGCTGCGCTCCGGCGACGTCGAGCTCGTCGAGGTCGTCGTGAAACCCGACTCGCCGATCGTCGGCAAGTCCGCGAAGAGCCTCCGGCTGCGGCGGCGGCATGGCGTCAACCTGCTCGCGGTCGCGCGCGAGGGCGCGCCGCTGCGCCGCCTCGGCGACCTCACCTTCCGGTCGAGCGACGTGCTCCTGCTGCAGGTCGCGGGCGGCGCGCTTGCGGACACTCTCGCCGCGCTCGGCTGCCTGCCGCTCGCCGAGCGCGGACTCCGGCTCGGGCAGCCCCGGAAGCTGCTCCTCGGCACCAGCGTGTTCGCGGCGGCGGTGCTCGCGACGACCCTGCGCCTCCTCCCCGCGCACGTCGCGTTCACCGCGGCGGGGCTCGCGCTGGTCCTCCTCCGGCTCGTGAGCCTCCGCAGCGCGTACGACGCGATCGACTGGCCCGTGCTCATCCTGCTCGGCGCGATGCTGCCGGTCGGCGAGGCGCTCGAGACCACCGGCGGCGCGGGGCTCGTCGCGCGAGGCGTGCTCGGTCTGTCGCGCCACTTCCCGCCCGCCGCGGCGCTCGCCTTCGTGCTCGTCGCGACGATGTCCCTCTCCGACGTCGTGAACAACGCCGCGGCCGCGGTCGTCATGGCGCCGATCGGGCTGGCCGTCGCGGAGGGGCTCGAAGTGTCGCGCGACCCGTTCCTCATGGCCGTTGCGATCGGCGCGTCGTGCGCGTTCCTGACGCCGATCGGCCACCAGTCGAACACGCTCGTGATGGGGCCCGGCGGCTACCGGTTCGGGGACTACTGGCGCGTCGGCCTTCCACTGGAGGCGTTGATCGTCGCGGTGGCGCTGCCGCTGCTGCTGCTCGTGTGGCCGCTCTGACTGCTCTCCACGAGCTCGGAGCGGGAAATGGGGGGGGCCGGGGGGGCCCGCCTCCGCCCAGGCTGCGGCGGGCAGGCCCTTGGGCGCTACGGCGCGAGGACCAGCTCGTCGAGCATCGCGTCGGGCGCGGCCGGGTAGCCCACCATGCCGAGGCCCGACGCCGCCACGCGCGCGAAGAGCTCCGTCCAGTCCGAGGGGTCGACCTACTCGACCCTACGCGGCGCCGGGCGGCGACGGCCCCAACCAGAGGCCGCCGCGTGCCTTCACCGCGTCGACGAGGGGCTCCGCGGCGATCGCGAGGCCCCGTGCGGCGTGACGCAGCTCCCTCTCCGAGACGATCTCCTCGCCGTGCTCCCACGCGAGGAACACCCGGTAGTCGTGCCCCTCGGCGACGCGCCGCCACGTCTCGGTCCGCGGGCGCGGGCCCGCAGACACATGGTCGGCTGCGTACTCGGAGCGCAGCACCTCCTTCACCACCTCAATCTTGTAGTAGTTCACGCATGCCCACGACTCTGGCGTGGACGACCTCCTGTCTCGCGAGCCAGTCGGTGAGCGCGAGCCCCTCCGATGCCGCGAGCGCTTCCATCCCTGCCTTGAGCCGTTCCACGGCGCCGGCGGCCGTCCGTCCGTGAGCGACGTGGCCGTTGAACGACTCCGCGAGCCACATCTCGCCGTGCCCGCCCGGGCCCGCGACCCGATAGAGGAAGGCGGCCGGTTCGTCGGCACTCGAAGCGCTCGTGGGCCCGCGCTCAGGCCTGGGGGCCGTCTTGCGTGTCGTCACATGGACTCCTTTCGCGGACCGCACAAGGTAGCACCGTGGAGGGACAGGTGGCGCGGCTCGAACGAAGACCGACGCAGAGACCGAAGAGATGTGCCGGGCCGTGGCCCGCCTCCGCCAAGGCTGCGGCGGGCAGGCCCTTGGGGGCTACGGCGCGAGGACCAGCTCGTCCAGCATCGCGTCGGGCGCCGCCGGGTAGCCCACCATGCCGAGCCCCGACGCCGCGACGCGCGCGAAGAGGTCCGTCCAGTCCGAGGGATCGACGTACTCGAGCAGGAACACGCGCTTGCCCAGGGCGTCGAGCTCGTCGAGCTTCGCGAGCCGGTACGCCTGGTCCGCCGCGTCCACGTAGTTGAAGTAGAGGCTCTCGATCCCGACCGCGTCGATCGTGGCGACGTACCGGTCGCGTGCGGCGGCCGACGCGTCGTCGAGGATTCCGAGGCCGTTCTGCGGGCAAATGACGAAGCCCGCGCCGGCGCGCGTGCGCGCGTACTGGGCGACCCGCTCGACGAGCGCGGCCATGCGGTCGGCCGAGAGCCGCGCGTCGACGCCCTTCTCCTCGTGCCACCACCAGTAGGCGTCGACGCGGTCGAGGTAGACGCCGTCGAAGCCCGCGGCGAGGATCCGGTCGAGATAGGGCCCGATCGCCTCGTCCCACCAGCGGTCGTCCCAGAACTCCACCGCGTAGTTGCCGGGCCAGTCCGGGTTCTCGTCGGAGAGGAACGGCCACGTCGGGTCCCAGTAGAAGCGGTAGTCCTCCGCCTCGCCGAGGCTCAGGTACGCGAGCGCGGTCTTCCCGGCGGCGTGCAGCCTGTCGATGTCGGCGCGCGAGAACTCGCCCGCCGCCGAGCCGTCGCGGCTGTAGTCGATCACGACGAAGGCGTAGGGCGACGCCGCGAGCTGGTCGACGTCCGGCGCCTGAAGCCAGCAGCACCAGCTGAGGATCGCCGCGAGCTGCGCGCGCGGCGCGCCGCCCGACGACGAGCAAGCCGCGAGGAGCGCGAGGAGCAGGAGGGGACGCCTCACGCGTGCATCGTAGCGCGCGCGATGTCGCCTGTGCAGCTAACGGCGCCCTACGCGAACAGCGTGCTACCCGAACAGGAACCTGAAGAGCCGCGCGAGAGGCCGTCTGCGCCGGCGCGCAATGCCGCGTCCGCGGACGAGGACGGGTCCTGCTGCCGGGACGTGCGTCGTGCCCATCGCGTGGCGTCTGCGGTGGGAGGGGAGCTTGATCGCGTTGGCCGACCTCGTGAGCCGGCGCGCGAAGTCCTGGAAGGCGCCGAGCATGTCTCCTTCTCTACCCCGCCGGCGCGCCGGCCATTCAACGCGAAGGGGCTCCGGTCCCCGGAGCCCCTTCACGTCAAGAACGGACGACTAATGCCACTCGTCGAGGTACTCGTCCTGCGGCGTGCGCGCGGTCGCAACCTTGCCGCTGACGAAGACGACCTCCTGGCGGAGCCTCGTCCGGTGCTGGTTCTCGTACGAGTAGGGGTCCGGCTTCGCCGGCTCGACCGCGACGCGGCCCTCCGCCTTCGCCTGGTTGTACTCGGCGAGCGCCTTCTCGTACTTCATCTGCTCGTTCTCGAACTCGACGGCGCCCTTCTCGTGCTTGAGCGTGCGCTTCACGCCGACGGTGTAGAGCCACGCCTCCTGGCCCTCGCGCATCTCCTTCTTCTCGGGCGCGCCGAGCGCCATGTAGACCTGCGTCTGGTCGAAGCCCTGGCCGATCTGGCCGGACTTGATCATCGCCTGCACCTCGGGCGGATAGGTGTCGTAGAGCGCCTGGTTGTCCTTGATGCGTGCCTTCGGGCCGCCGCAGGCGACGAGCATCGCCAGCATCAGCGGCAGAGCGGTCCTTTTCATGTTGCTTCCTCCTGTTTGGTTGCGACGAACGGTTCCTTATCGGAGGCCCCGGCGCCCCGCTGGAGCGGAGGGGACCTCCGGCCGTAACCTCTTGGGAGGCGGCGACTTGAGGCTACACGCCGTAGAGGACGTAGAGCGTGAGGATCCCGAGCGCGAGCACGGTGGCGATGAGCCAGGCGAGGG
This sequence comes from Planctomycetota bacterium, assembly GCA_036273915.1. Taxonomy (GTDB): domain Bacteria; phylum Planctomycetota; class PLA2; order PLA2; family PLA2; genus PLA2. The sequence goes on from DASUGR010000077.1 coordinate 40,705, forward strand.
TGCCCGCCGGGAGGAGGGGAAGGGCTCTGCGCCGGGCGAGCCCGCGCCCGCGGATGAGACCGGGGCCACGGCGCGGCCGGTAGGGGGCGCGCCACGAGCGCCGGCGCATCTGCGAGAGCATCGCGTCGGTGGACCCCGTGATCCGCTGCACCATGCCGACCACGCTCGCGAGGCCGCCGAACATGAAATAGGTACCCGCCGCGGAGCGCGGGAATTCG
>DASUGR010000078.1:0-26464 GCA_036273915.1 Planctomycetota bacterium
CCCTTCTCGCCCTCCGCGTCGCGCATCTCCTCGAGGCCGTGGTCGATCATCGCGAGCTCGAGCTCGTCGGCGTCGACGCTTTGCCCGTCCAGCCGGAAGACCCCCATCCGCTTGAACTGGAACGCGACGCTTCCGGCCGTGCCGAGGTTGCCCTTGTGCTCGTGGAAGATCCGCCGGACGTTCGCGACCGTCCGCGTCGGGTTGTCCGTCGCCGTCTCGACGAGGATCGCGACCCCATGCGGGCCGTAGCCCTCGTAGAGGATCTCCTGGTACTCGACCGAATCGTGGCCCGTGGCGCGCCGGATCGCCGCCTCGATCTTGTCCTTGGGCATGTTGACCGCGCGCGCGTTCTGCACGGCGCGGCGCAGCGCGGGGTTCGCGGCGGGGTCGGGTAGCCCCCGCTTGGCGGCGATCGTGATCTCCTTCGCGGCCCGGGAGAACTGCTTCGCCATGCGGTCCCACCGGGCGAACATCGTGGTCTTGCGGCGTTCGAAGATGCGTCCCATGGAGCTGCTCTGGACGGAGATGATCGGGCAGGCGGAGCGCCCGGTCAACGCCCGATGCGTGCCCCCCGGCCCCCCTGAGGATCCCGCCGGATCACGGAACCGACCCGGGCGGCAGCCTCCCGGGCGGATCGAGCGCGTCCAGCGGCGCGCGGATCGCTTCGAACGATCCCTCGTGCCAGGCCGAGATGCCCTCGTCCCTCACGCGCCGCAGGAGCCGCGCGGCGTCGGGCGCGAGCCCGTCGAGGTGCGCGAGCAGCGTCTCCTGCCGCGGGGCGCAAAGGCTCGCGGCGATCTCGCCGAAGGCGTCCGCGTCGCGCCCGTGCGCTTGCGCGAGCGCGAGCAGGTGCCCGCGCCCCTCGCGGCCGAACCGCGCCTGCGTGATGCGCGCGAGGAGGCGGTCGTCCGCGAGCCGCCGCGACATCCGCGCGATGCCGCCGAGGAGCCGCGCCGCCTCCGGCGGATCGGGCAGCGCCATGCACCCGCTGGCGTCCGTGCGGGTCGGATGCAGGCGGTAGCGGGTGAGCCCCTTCGGCCCGAAGCCGACTTCGAGGAGGCAGGACCGGTCCGTCCACGGGTGGCCGTCACGCATGTACCTGTCCATGGGGCCGCAGGCGTTGCCGAGGCCGTGCGCGATGAGGCCTCTGCCCCACGGCTCGACGCCCATCGGCACGTGCGCGTGGTGCACGAGCACCAGGTCGGCGCCCGCCCTCGCGCACGCGCGCGCGAGGTCGCGGTGGTGCAGGAGCGGGTGCAGCTCGAACTCGTACCCCATGTGGAGGTGGACGACGACGAGGTCGACCTCCCTCTCGAGCGCGGCGACCGCCGCGAGCAGCGCGTCCGGGTCGAGCCGGGCCGGCGTCGCGCGCGCGAGCTCGCCCGGCTGCATGCGGAAGTCGTCGCACCGCCCGAGGAAGCCGATGCGGACGCCGCCCGCGACGGCGACCGCGGCTGCGTCCGCCTCCGCGGGCGTCGCCCCCGCCCCCGCCGCGCGCACGCCGTGGCGGTCGAGATGCGAGAGGCACTCGAGGAGCGCCGCCGCGCCGTGGTCCATGCAGTGGTTGTTCGCGCACGTCACGACGGCCGGCGGGCCACCCTCGAAGGCCCGCACCGCGTCCGGCCGCGCGCGCAGGAACGAGCCCGTCTTTCCGTTGCGCCCGCCGTGCGCGGCGAGCATCGATTCGAGGTTGGCCGTCACGAGGGTGCACGCGTCGGCGACCCGGAGCAGCGGCCCGAGGATCCCGGCGCGGCCGCGGCCCGCCGCCTCCGCCCCGGTCTCGTCCGCGAGGTTGCAGTCGCCGAGCGCGAGCAGGCGCCCGGTCTCGACGGTGCCCGCGAGGGGCTGCCACGACGCGAGCCGGGCGTCGCGCCACCGCGCGAGGCTCCGGTCGCGCCACCACGTCTGGACCCGCCACGGCACCCGCATCGAGGGAGCCCCTAGCGACCGTCCCCGTCCGCCGGGTCCCAGGCGGGCCGCGCGTGGCGCTCCACGGCGAGCATCTCGAGCACGGCGTTCCGCCACCAGCCGACGCGCGCCGCCATCGAGCGGCTCCGCCGCGCCAACCGGTGCATCGCCCGCAGCCGCCACGGGAGCACCTCGCGCAGGCGCGCGGCGTCCACGCCCTTCACGTCCGAGTCGAGCGCGCGGAGGCACGCGAGCTCGAGCGCGTCGAGGTCCCGGATCTCCCCCCGCGGCAGGTCCGGGGGGACCGCGCGGCTGCCGGGCACCGCCGCGAGCTCGGGATGGAAGGCCGCGAGGCACCGGTGCTGGAGCGAGTCCTTGATCTTCGCCGCGGCGTCGATCGCGAACGCCGCGCGCAGGTAGTCGAGGTCGACGTAGGGGTACACGGTGACGTGCCCCGCGGGCACGAGCCGCTGCGACCAGGCGCCGATCTCGCGCCTCGTGCGCGTGAGCAGGAACACCCACTCGCCGCGCTGGAACGCCGGGAGCCGTTCGAGCCATCCGAGCAGGCGCGCGCACGCCGCCTCCCGGGAGGGCCAGAAGGGCGCGCGGAAGAGCGGCTCGAACGCCTGGCCGGCGAGCAGGTCGCAGAGCTCCCGCGCGGAGACGTCCGGACGCACGAGCGCCGGCCGCACGTACCCCGTCTCGCCGAGCGCGTCGCCCGCGAGCCCCTCGAAGACCATGCTCGGGCGCGAGGGCAGGCTGTTGCAGAGCGGCAGGATCCACGTGTGGTGCAGGCTCTCGCCGTGCATCAGGAGGCGCCGGTCGCGGTCCAGCGCCGTGTAGGGCCCGGCCCGCGGCAGGTCGAGCACGCGGTGCGGGAACCCGTACTTCTCCGCCAGCTCGATCGCGAAGCGCGCGTCCACGTCGCGGCCCTGCCGGTCGGGGATGCGCACGGTCAGCGCGTCGAACGGGACGCCGAGCTGGAGCAGGGCGCCGAGGATCCGCCTGCTGTCGTGTCCCGCGGAGAGCGGGAGCACGGCGGAGAGCCCCGGGAGCGACGTGCAGCGCTGGATCGCGCGGTGAAGCGCCGCCTCGACGCGCTCGAGCGCCTCGTCGTCGAGGGGGCGCACCTCGGCGCCCAGGAAGTCGCCCGGCAGGTAGGACTCCACCGCCGACGAGCCGTCCGCCGAGAACCGCACGCGGCAGCCCGGCGGCGCCCGGCGGATGCCCTCGACGAGCGAGTCGTCGCCGGTCACGGAGCCCGCCGAGATGCGGAGGCGCCACGCCAGCGCGTCGAGGCGGTCCCCGGGCAGGCGCAGGTAGCGCGGGCTCGTCGCGAAGAGGACGGCGTTGCCCCACCGCCGGTAGTAGAGGGAGCCGACGCCGAGCGCGTCCACGGCGAGCTCCAGCTCCCCGATGCGGTCGTCGAGGCGGGCGACGGCGAAGACTCCGTTCGGGACGTCCGGCGCGCGCTCCCACCAGGCATCGAGGACGTCGCGCGCGTCGCACCACCCGTGGACCGCGGGCTCGAGGAGGTAGCCGCGGAACGCGATGCCGCCGCGCGCGTCGCCGTGCACGAGCCGCCGCCGGTCCTCGGCCACGGGGGAGCGGCTGCCCGCGAGCGCCCAGTTGGGGCCCTCGGCCGACTCCGCGTCGTCGGGGAACTCCACGACGATCGCCTCGCTCCTAGGCCACCAGACCCCGACGAAGAACTCCTCGGGGCCGCAGCCCGCGGGCCGGGGCGGCGGCCGGAACTTCAGCCCCCGCGTGCTGACGAGGACGGCCGAGGACAAGGGACCCTCACCCCCTCACGATGCCCCACACCTCCCGCAGGGCACCGCGGTTCACCGCGAGCACGCCGGCGATGTAGGACACGGCGCCGCTCACGACGAGCACGCCGAGCAGGATCGGCGGGACGATGTGCCACTGGCTCATGCCCAGGCGCATGCCCTGCACGAGCAGGAGCATCGCGACGGCGAGCCCGGCCGGCCGCACGAGCTCCCGGACGAGGTCGCGGCTCGGCAGGTCGATGAGCGCGAGCCCCCACGGGAGGGTGTAGAAGAACCACAGCGCGTACCCGACCAGCCAGCTGATGCTCACGCCCATGAGCCCCCAGTGCGCGCCGATGACGAACGCGGTCGGCATGACGAGGCAGGCGAGCGCCAGGGCCTTCACGCTGATGTCGGGCCGCCCGAACCCCTGGATGGACGGCGCCAGCGAGATGTTGAGCACCCGCAGGGGGGCGACGACCGCCAGCAGCTGGAGCGGCAGGATCGCGACCCGCCAGCTGTCGCCGAGGACCACGGCCACGAATTCGGGCGCCACGGCCGACAGCCCGAAGAAGATCGGGAACGCGAGGTTCCCGACGATGCGCGTGACCTTCAGGTTGTAGTTGCGGGCGAGATCCTTGTTGCCCTGGATCCGCGCGAAGGCGGGGAAGCCCACCTGGTGCATGATCCCCGCGACCTTCTCCATCGGCAGGGACGCGAGGTGCATGGCGACCGAGTAGAACCCGAGCGCCTGCGCCCCGAGCAGCTTGCCGATGATGAACACGTCCGCGCGCGAGTACATGTACCAGAGCACGCGCTCGAGGGAGACGAGGCCGCCGAAGCGCGCGAGCGACGAGAACCCGCGGAAGTCGAAGAGCGGGCGGCGCGGGTAGGAGACCACGCGGTTGAGCCCGATCACGCGCACGAACGGGAAGACGAGGGCGCCCGCGATCAGCGCCCAGACGCCGTGCCCGAAGACCGCCATCGTGAGCGTCGTGAGCGCGCTCGCGATCGTGGCGACGAGCTCGATGATCGCCTTCTTGCGGAAATCCATCGCGCGGGCGAGCATCGAGTCCGGCACGACGAAGAACGCGAACAAGGGGAACTGGAACGCGAGGACGGGCACGTACATCCTGAGGCGCGGCTCGTCGAAGAACGCCGCGATGAGCGGCGCCCCGAAGAACAGGAGCAGGAACAAGGCCGAGTTCAGCACGAGGACGGCGCCGAAGATCTGCCGCAGGTTGCGCTCGCTGAGCTCGCGCGCCTGGATCAGCGCGGCGCCGAGCCCCATCTCGTTGAGCAGCGTGCAGAACGAGACGAACGCCACCGCCATCGCCATGAGCCCGTAGTCGCGCGGCTCGAGCAGCCGCATGACGACGAGCGTGCAGGCCCAGCTGACGAGCTGCGCGCCGAACTTGGCGGTCGTGCTCCAGCGGAGGCCCGAGACGACTTTCTGGCGTATGTCCATGGATACGGGAAGGAGGCCCGCCGAGGGCGAGCCTTCCGACTCATCGGAAGAAACGCGGTTTCCACCGAAGTGGCCCCGCGCCGGCTCCCCGGGGAGGGTGGCGCTTTCAACCGCGAGATCCCGCGATCCGATACGTACCTGCCGGGGTGCATCCCCGGCTCGGAAGGCTGGACCATGGATATCGCTTCGCTGAGCTTCCCGGGCGCCCCTTGCGTCAAGGTGCCGCCCCCCGGCCCCGCCTCGCGCGCTCTCCTCGAGCGCCAGGCGGAGCGGGAGTCGAACGCGCGGACCTACCCGCGCGGCTTCCCGCTCGCCGTGGCGCGGGCGCGGGGCGCGACGATCGAGGACGTGGACGGCAACGTCTTCATCGACGGCTGGGCGGGCGCGGGAACGCTGTGCGTCGGCCACAACCACCCCGACGTGGTCGCCGCCGCGACCGAACAGATGGGAAAGGCGATCCACACGCTCGACCTTCCCTCCCCCACCAAGGACAAGTTCACGACGACGATCCTCTCTCTCCTGCCGAAGAACCTGCAGGGGAAGATGAAGATCCACTTCGCGGCGCCCACCGGGGCCGACGCGACCGAGGCAGCGATCAAGCTCGTGAAGACCGCCACCGGCCGCCGCTCGATCCTCTCCTTCCAGGGCGGCTACCACGGCATGACGCACGGCGCGCTGGCGGTGACCGGGTCGACGGAGCCGAAGGAGGCGATCGCGAACCTGATGCCGGACGTGCACTTCATGCCGTACGGCTTCTGCTACCGCTGCGCGCTCGGGCTCAAGCCGGAGACGTGCGACCTCGCCTGCGCGAAGTTCACCGAGAGCGTCCTCTCGGATCCGTCGTCGGGCGTCACGAAGCCGGCGGGCATCATCCTCGAGGCCGTGCAGGGCGAGGGCGGGAGCGTGCCCGCGCCCGTGTCGTTCCTGCAGCGGATCGCGGCGATCGCGAAGGCCCACGGCGTGCCGCTGATCGTCGACGAGGTCCAGGCCGGCATGGGCCGGACCGGGAAGTGGTTCGCGTTCGAGCACGCCGGCATCGAGCCGGACGTGATCACGATGTCGAAGGCGATCGGGGGCGGCGGGTTCCCGATGGCGGTCGTGCTCTACAAGAAGGAGCTCGACGTCTGGAAGCCCGGCGCGCACGTCGGGACCTTCCGCGGGTTCCTCCCCGCCATGGCGGCCGGCATCGCCGCGATCGAGTTCATGCGGAGCCACGACATCGTGGGGCACGTCGCGGAGGTGGGCGCGCGGCTCAAGGCGGGGCTCACGGCCGTGGCGGCCAAGCGCTCCTTCCTCGGCGAGTGCCGCGGTCTCGGCTTCATGCTCGGCGTGGAGGTCCTCAAGGGCGACGGCACCAAGGCGCCCTCCTACGAGAACGCGAAGCGCGTGCGGGCGGAGTGCCTGAGGCGCGGCCTGATCGTCGAGCTCGCGGGGCGCCACGACGGCGTGGTGCGGTTCATCCCGCCGCTCGTCTTCACGGCGGACCACGCGGACGCGGCGATCCGGATCTTCGACGAGGCGACAGCGGCGGTCGAGCCCACCGCGAAGGTCAAGGCGGCCTGAGACCGGAGACCGATGCGCATCCTGGTCCAGAAGTTCGGCGGCACGAGCCTCGCCGACGCCGACCGCGTCCTCGCGGCCGCCCGCCGGACCGCGCGCGCCGTCGCCGAGGGCTGGTCGGTCATCGTCGTCGTGAGCGCGATGGCCGGCGAGACCAACCGCCTCCTGAAGCTCGCCTCGCAGTTCGGCAACGGCACCGACCGGCGCCGGCTCCGCGAGGTCGACGCGCTCGTCGCGACCGGCGAGGAGGTGAGCGCCGCGCTGATGGCGCTCGCGCTCCAGTCGCTCGACGTCCGCGCGCGCTCCCTGACCGCGCACCAGGTGCTCCTGCGCTGCGACGGCCGCTTCCAGAACGCGCGCATCCGCTCGGTCGACTCGGAGGAGCTCCGCTCGCTCCTGGAGAAGGGCTCGGTCCCGGTCGTCACCGGATTCCAGGGCATCGACGACGAGGGCAACGTCGCGACGCTCGGCCGGGGCGGGTCGGACACGACCGCGGTCGCGCTCGCGGTGGCGATCAGCGCCGAGGAGTGCGAGATCTTCACCGACGTCGAGGGCGTCTACACGACGGATCCGAACCTGTGCCCCGAGGCGAGGAAGCTCCACCGGATCGCGTGCGAGGACATGCTCGAGCTGGCGTCGCTCGGCGCCAAGGTCCTGCAGATCCGCTCCGTGGAGCTCGCGATGAAGGGCACGACGCGGATCCACGTCCGGTCCACGTTCACCGACAGGGAGGGCACGATGATCACACCGGGGAACAACGATCTCGAGGCGCCGGTGGTCACCGGCATCGCCTGCGACATGAACCAGGCCCGCGTCACGATCGTCGGGTTGAAGGACCGCCCCGACCTGCTCGCGAAGGTCTTCGAGCCCCTCGCGCGCGACGAGATCTCGGTCGACCTGATCACCCAGAACCTCGCCGCCGACGGCAGCGTGACCGTGACGTTCACGCTCGAGGCGAACCGGCTGGACGCCGCGCGGACGAGCATCGACCCGGTCGTCCACGAGCTCCAGGGCCGCGAGGCGCAGGTGGACCGCGACGTCGCCAAGGTCTCCGCGGTCGGGATCGGGATGCGCACGCATGCGGGCGTGGCCCAGAAGATGTTCGCGATCCTGAGCGGGGCGGGCATCCCGATCCGCCTCGCGGTCTCGACCGAGATCAAGGTCTCCTGCGTCGTCCCGAGCAACTGCGGCGCGCAGGCCGTCCGGCTCCTCCACGCGGGGTTCGGCCTGGCCGCCTGACCCGGGTCCCGCCCGTTCCACGATGAGATTCTCGGCGACCATCCAGCTCGCACGCGCCGGCGCCGCCGCCGGGCGCCGCGTCGCGCTCTCGTGCGAGGCGATCCCGGGCAGCGCGGCGCGCCTCTTCCGGCACGAGGATCCAGAGACCGGCTGCCTCTGCGCGGTGGCCGGCTACGTCGTCGACCCCGGCTGGTACCGGGAGGACGACCCCGCCCGCGGCGCGCGCGAGGTGTTCGAGACCTACCGGAGCCGCGGGCCCGAGGCGGCGTTCGACCGGAACGGCGTCTACGCCGTCGTGATCGACGACCCGCGGGACGGCTCGGTCCACTGCGCCGTGGACAAGTACGGCATCTTCCCGCTGTTCTGGTCCGCAGGGCCGTCCGAGCTCCTCCTCGACGCCGACTTCGGCGCGCTGGCGGCGAACGTCGGGCGGACACTCGACGACGACGCGATCGAGGAGTACCTCGCGGTGGGCAACCCGCTGGCCGACCGCACCTTCTTCCGGGAGATCAAGCGGCTCGGGCCCGGCCGGTACCTGCGGATCGACGCGCAAGGCCGGATCGGGTCGCCGGGCCGCTACTGGTGGTTCGACCGCCTCCCGTACGTCGGCTCGCGCGACCTCGAGGCGTGCGTCAAGGACAACAACGAGGCGTTCGCCGCGTCGATCGGCGACTTCAAGAGGATCGTCGGAGAGCCGATCTGCCTCGTGAGCAGCGGCTACGACTCGCGCCGGATCCTGCTCGAGCTGCTCCGCCAGGGCGCGGCGCCGAGGACCTACACGGTCGAGCTCCTGCACAAGCGGTTCGAGGCGCCGGTCTCGATCGAGGACCGCGTGGTCCGGAGTCTCCTCTCCGGCAGGGAGTCGCACCACACGAGCCTGCCGCTCCCGGGAAGCGCCGAGATGCCGGACCTGATCGAGCGGCGCGAGCGGCTCCTCGGGCAGCAGGCGGACGAGCACGAGTGGGTGCTCCCGCTCGTGGACCGGATCCCGCGCGCGTCGGGCACGAACTTCGACGGGCTCGGGGGCGACACGCTCTGCAACGCGGACCTCGCGATCTGCGGCCCAGAGGCCACGGCGCGCTACTCCGACCCCGACTACCTCGCGCGCCACCTGTGGCCGAACCGCTTCGCGACCTACCTCTCCGCGCCGTTCCGCGCGCGGTTCAAGGGGACGCTCTTCGAGCGCATCAGCGCGGAGATCGCCGACCTGCCGGACAACCCCAACCGCCTCTTCCTGCTCGAGCTGGTCGGCCGCTCGCGCCGGACGACGTCGCTCTTCGCCCTCACGCTGCTCGCCGAGAAGGTCGACTCGGTCTTCCCCTACCTCGACGACCGCATGGTGGTCTCCGCGCTCAAGGCGGACCCGTTCTGGAAGCGCGACGTCAACCTCCAGAAGGTCCTGCTCGACCGCGCCTATCCTGGGTTCCGGGACCTCCCGAGCTCGCACTCCATGCCCGATGCCGTGGACGACAGCTACCGGCAGGCCGTCACGCACCTCTTCAACGGCAGCGCGCCACCGCCCCACCCCGCGCGGACGCTGCGCCACAGCGCGCAGCTCCGCCATGCGTTCCGCTCGCGGCCGCCGGGCCGGCCGTCCTTCCTCAGCGCGAAGGGGCGGCTCGCCGTCGTCGGCGCGCGCGTCGCCCTCGCGCTCGGGCTCGACGTGGGCTTCGCGAACGCCGCGTACGAACGGCTCTGGTCGGTGCCGAAGCTGCTCAAGCTCGAGCGCCTCCTCGGCGCCCGGCGCTGACCGCCCGCGAGGGGAGGGGGCGCGGGGGAGGGGACCGTCGCGGGGGATCGACGCCCGGACCGCGGCGGAGCCCGACCGCGTCGCGTTCCCTGGACATCCCGCGCGGCGCGATCGGCAGGGTACGGCGTGTGCGTTCCCGTCGGCGCCATGCCCGGAAGAGCCCGCCGGCGCGCGAGGTTCCGTTGAAGCGCATCCTTCCCATGGACGGGCTTCGCGGCATCGCCGTGACGCTCGTCTTCTTCGTCCACTACGCGGCGCTCGCGCAGGGAACGCCGGGCATCGGCAAGGCGCTCGCCCAGGCCGGCCACCACGGCGTCGAGCTCTTCTTCGTCCTCTCCGGCTACCTGATCTACGCCGCCTCGGTCTCCCCCCGGCTCCAGCTGGGCAGGTTCCTCGTGCGGCGGGCGCGCCGCATCTACCCGACCTTCCTCGCGGTGTTCCTCGCCTACCTCGCGCTCTCCTACGTCTTCCCCGCGGAGAGCAAGATCCCCGCGGACCCGCTCGCCGCGACGCTCTACCTCGGCGCCAACGTCGCGCTCCTGCCGGGCCTCTTCCCGATCGTGCCCATGATCACCGTGGCGTGGTCGCTCTCCTACGAGATCGGGTACTACCTCACCTGCCCCGCGCTGGCGCTCCTGCTCCGCCTGCGGCGCTGGCCCGTGAGGGTGCGCGTGGCGTTCTGGCTCGCGGTGGCGGCGGCCGGTTTCCTCTGGGCCAAGGGCGACAACCTGCGCGCGGTGCTCTTCGTGTCGGGCATCCTCGTCTACGAGTGCAAGGACCTCCGCGTGCCCGGCTGGCTCGCGACGCTCCTGCCGGCGGCAGCGCTCGTGGCCGTCGGGATGGGCGTGCTCGCGGGGCCGCTCAAGTTCGCGGTCCTGTTCGTCGTGCTCGGCCTGCTCTGCATCTCGGTCTTCCGCGGCGAGGGACCCGCGCGCGTGCTCTCGTGGGCGCCGCTGCGGTGGCTCGGCGAGGCGAGCTACAGCTACTACCTGATCCACGGCCTCGTGCTGAAGGCGCTCGCGACCGTCGTGCCGCTCCCCTACTGGTGGATGCTCGTCCCTGCGTACGCGGCGACGATCGCGGGCACGGCGGTGCTGCACTACGCGGTCGAGCGGCCCTTCTCGCTCGCGATGGCGGGCGGCGGCACCTCGGCCGCCGCCGCGCCCGCGCCGGAGCCGAGCGCGTGGGGCGCCGTGGCGCGCGAAAGCGGGTCGTAGCGCGCCTTCACGATCGCGGAAGCGCCTGAACGGCCGCGGTGCCGCGGCGGCGGCGCGTCGCGTCCACCTTGAGGCGCAGGAACGCCTCGAGCCTCTCGCGGACCGCGCGCCCCTCGATCACGCCCAGCGCGCGCGCGATCGCCTCGTACGTGCAGACGCATTCGAGCGAGGCCTGCGCGCGCAGCCGGTACTCCGAGGGCGGCCCCTTCGGCAGCTTCACGCGCGGGAGGCCATCGAGGCCCGGGATCCGCCGCGCGCACCGCGCCGCCTGCCGCCAGCTGCCGTCCGGCACGATCAGCGTGTAGGGGCCCTTGAGCTCGCGGAGGAACTCGGCGTCGAGCGTGCGGGCCGTCGCGGTCGGGAAGAGCACGAGCGCGCGGCGACCGGGCTCCGCGAGGTTGAGGACGTCGGTCGGCACGTCCTTCGCGCCGTGGAGGCGGATCTCGCAGCGCCGCAGCGCCTTCCGCGCGAGGCGCGCCGTGCCCGAGGAGAGGCTCTTCTCGCGGCAGTGCATGAAGATCACGACCCGCGTCTCCGTGTCGAGGTCGGGCGCGACCGCGCAGATGCACGCGTCCGGGTGCACGCCGCAGTCGTCGCAGCGGACGCCGGGCTTTCGGGACTTGACGCGGACCCTCACGCGGGCCCATGGTACGGGAGGCCTGCCCCCGGACCCCCTGTGCATTCGCGCCCGCTCAGTCCTCCGGCCGCTCTCCGGCGGGCGCCATCTTCACCAGCCTCGGGCGGAACTCGCCGACGATCTCCACGAGATCCGCCTGCGCGGCCATCACGTCGTGGATGTTCTTGTAGACCATCGGCACCTCGTCGAGGCCCGCGGAGATGAGCGTGACCCCGCGCTCCCGGAGCAGATACTTCGCCTCCGACCAGCGGAGCGTCCTCGTCGCCTGCGTGCGGCTCATCACGCGGCCCGCGCCGTGGGCGGCGCTCAAGAGCGAGTCCGCGTCGCCCTTGCCGCGCACGACGAAGCCCGGCGTGGCCATCGAGCCGGGGATGATCCCGAGGACGCCCTTCCCGGCCGGCGTCGCGCCCTTGCGATGGACGATCAGCTCGCGCTCCCGGCCGTCGATCTCGTGGGTCTCCTTCCACGCGAAGTTGTGGTGGTTCTCGAGGTCCAAGAGCACGTCGACGCCGAGGTGCTCCCGGATGTGCCGGTGGATGCACGCGTGATTCGCGGCGGCGTACTCCCCCATCAGGTTCATCGCGTGCCAGTACTCCTGCCCCTCGGAGGAGTCGAGGTCGAGCCACGCGAGGCGCTGGAGGTCGCGCGGGAGCTCGGGGTGCCGCTTCGCCGCGAGCTTGCTGTAGTGGTCGCACACCGACGCGCCCGTGCCGCGACTGCCGGAGTGGCTCAGGAGCGCCACGTACGTGCCGGGCGGGAGGCCGCGGACCTCCTCGCGCACGGTGTAGGTGCCGAACTCGACGAAGTGGTTGCCGCTCCCGCTGGTCCCGAGCTGCGCCCACGCCTTGTCCCTGTGGGATTTCGTGACCGGGCTCACCGACCAGTCGCGCTCCAGCACCGGGTGCTGGCGCCGCTCCCGCTTGAAGCTCGCGCCCACGCCGAACCGCGTCTCCTCCTCGATCGCGCGCCTGAGCCGGTCCTCCTTCCCCTCGAGGTCGCCCACGGGGATGTCGAGGACGGTCATCTTCATGCGGCAGGCGATGTCCACGCCGACCGCGTAGGGGATCACCGCGTTGTCGGTGGCGAGCACGCCGCCGATCGGAAGGCCGTAGCCGACGTGCGCGTCGGGCATGAGCGCCGCGCGCACGGAGACCGGCAGGAGGCACGCGTTCTCGATCTGGGCGATGGACTGCGCGTCGAGGTCGGTGCCCCACCGCCGCCACGGTACCGGCGTCTCGCGCACGCGGCGGCCGCGGTCCTCGTTCGTGTTCATCGCGGGCGGATTGTAAACCCGCCTCACGCGCGGAGCCGCACGACCGACTCCCGCGGGGACACGTCGCGCAGGCCGCCGAGGTGCCGCCCGGAGGCGCGGAGACGCCGCGCGACCGCGATGCCCTCGAGCGCGAAGCCGCGACGCTGCGCCTGCTCGGCGGCGATGAGGTCCGCGGGCACGTACTCGCGGTCGAGGTCGGCGCCGCCGATCACGAGCCAGAGCGGAGCGCCTTCGCGCAGCACGCGACGCGCCTCCCCGAGGAACGCGTCCAGGTCCGCGAAGTACGCGCGCACGAGCGCCGCGTTCCCCCGGGCCCCCTTCGCCTCCAGGCCGCTGGCCGCCTCCTCGGCCGCGTCGGGAAGCGGCGCCCCGCTCCTCCGCGTCCGGCGGCCGACGGCGGCCCGCACCTGCGCGTCCCGCCGCGCGGCCCGCTCGGGGTCGAAGAGCCGCGAGAGCGGCGCCGCCTGCCCGACGTAGTCGTAGCGCGACAGGTAGGGCGGCGACGTCACGACCCCGCCGAAGACGCCGTCCTTGAAGGGCAGACGCCGCGCGTCGCCGACGATCGCGCTGCCGAGCGGGGCCGGCAGCCTCGCGCGGTCCGCCTCGAGCCACGCCGCCTCCGCGCCCGCCTCGAGGAAGAGCGCGTCGGCGCGCGGGGACGGGTGGAAGCGCGCGCGCGTGAGGAACGCGAGGACGGGCAGCGCCTCGACGGCGACCGCGCGCACGCCCGCCTGCGCGGCGGCGATCGCGGTGGTGCCGGAGCCGCCGAAGGGATCGAGGATCGGCGCCTTCGCGACCTCGAGGAAGCGGCGCACGAGGCCGGGCGAGAACTTCTGCCGGTACGGGAGCCAGCGGTGCAGGGGCTCGCGCGCGGCCTCCTCGCCGGTGACGAGCGGCGCGAGCGAGTCGTCGGGCTCGAGGAGGCGGCGGCACTCCCGCTCGATCGCCTCGCGCGCGGCGGCGCGATCGCGGCTGTCGGCGCGAACGCCTCTTCCTCGCGGACTCATGGCGCGGATCCTAGCGCAAGGCTCGCGGAACGGGGAAGAGAGGGGGCTCCGGGGGCAGATGAGGCCGCAAGCCGGTGCCGGGACGCCCCCGCCGGGAACCGGGGCGTCCGCGGCCGCGCCGCCTGGACGCCCCCACATCCGCACGCATGTTCGGGCGAGAGGGCGCGCAACCGTCCGGTTCCCGTGCGCGCGATCGCGCCGTGTCTGATGTCGCTCACGCGCAGCGTCGCCGATCATCAGGCGACAGGCGAACGCATCTCCCCGCCGACGTTCTTCCCGAGGCACCCATCTCCGCGGCCGAGGCCGGTCAGGGGTTCGGCTCGTCGCCCAGGATCTCCTCGACGAGGAATCGCGTCTTGGCCGGCACCCGGCCCTTCGGGTAGTACCGCGATACGATCTCAAAGACCTCGGAGGACGTCTTGAGGCCCAGGTGCCGGATCAGGAAGACGACGTCGTCCCGGTCGTGCGTGTCGAAGCGCGCGGAGACGCACTTCATGGCCAGCATGTAGTCCGCCACCGGCGCCCAGACGCGCAGGTTCGAGAGATCCATCACGGGCTGGCGGGGCGGCTCGGACACGAAGTACCCCTTCGCGGCATCGTTCAGCCAGTCCTCCGGGACCCCGAGGCGACGGCCCACCCTCTTGGCCGATTCGCGCAGGATTCTGGCCGGCGCGAAGATCGCGTCCACGTCCTTCGTGCTGGCGCGGGCCTTGAACACGAGGCACATGACCGCTCCCCCGCAGAGACCGATCTCCCCCGTGACCGCCCGGGCGCGCAGCTCGTCGTTGAGCGCCTCGAGGAGTTCGCGGATCTTCTCGCGCGTGAGCATTTTCATGCCCTCGAGAGGAAGTTGGAGAGCACGAACACGTTCCGCCGCCGGAACCGCGCCGGCGATTCGAGGAGCGCCGACGCCTTCAGGCTCTCGACGCCCGAGACGAACCACGGCCGCGGGAGGGGGCCGACGCCGGCCGACCATCCGGGCGGATCCCGACCCTGCTCGACGCAGAGCGTGTCGACGACCGAGGCCAGGAGCGCCGCGAGGCGGGGATCGAGACCCGAGGCGGGAGGAGTGAGGACAAGCGCGGGCGCGGGGTCCGCCCGGAACCGGTCGACGAAGTCGAAGAGGTGGATCTTCCAGGAGTCGAAACCGTCGACGAGGATCCGGACCGACGCGCAGAACGCCGACTCCGGCGCCTCGTCGAGGTAGCGATCGAGCAGCCAGCGCACGCCCGCGGCGGGGAGGCCGAGCGCATCCGCAACCTTCTCGAGTGTCGAGAGGCGGGCATCGTGCCCGGGTGCTTCCAGGAGCTGGATCCCCCGGAAGGAGACCCCCGCGCGGCGAGAGAGCTCACGCTGCGACATGCGGCGGCGTTTCCGGGCTCTCCGGATCGTCTCCATGGAAGGATGGTAGCTGACATACTACAGTTAGTCAAGCTGCCACCTTGAGGGAAGGGGCTCCGGGGGAGGGAGAGGAAGAAGGCCCCCATGGGGCGGCGGGGCGCGGAAACGCCCCGTGCATCCGTCGGGACCCGGCTACGCGGCGCAGCGTCCGGGACAGAGCGAGAACCGGGAGCCCGGCAGGCCGCGTGACCACGGAATCCGAGACGCGCGGCGGCCCGCCCCCGGAGCCCCCCACGTCCCTGCCCGGGGCCGGAGCAAAGCGGCGGACGGCGCCTCAGGCCGCCAGCGCGTCGCGGTACGCCCGCACGGTCCCCTCCGCCGCGCGCGACCACGAGAACGACGCCGCGCGCGCCCTGCCGGCGGCGCCGAGCGCGCGACGCCGCTCCGGGTCAAGGAGCAGCGGCACGAGCGCCGCGGCGATCGCCTCCGGCGTGAGCGCGTCGAGGAGCACGCCCGCGTCGCCCACGACCTCGGGCAGCGAGGAGTTGCGGCTCGCGACGACGGGCACGCCGGCGGCCATCGCCTCCGCGGCCGTGAACCCGAACCCCTCGTAGCCCGACGGGGAAGCGAACGCGTCCGCGAGCGCGTGGAGCGCCGCGAGATCGTCTTCCGACGCCTCGCCGAGCCAGAGCGCCGTGTCGTCCTTCGCGATCTCCGCGAACGCCCTTTCGCCCTTCCAGCCGCGGCGGCCCGCGAGCACGAGGCGGTGCGGCAGCCCCTCGCCGCGCAGCAGCCGCACCGCGCGCACGAGAAGGTCTACGTTCTTCCGCGCCTGGATCGTGCCGACGTGGAGGACGAACGGCCCCTTTACCCGCGCGCGCATCCGGGCGAGGGAATCGGGGAGGGGCGCGGGGAGGGGAGCGATCCCGTGCGGCACGACGCGCACCTTGCCCGCTGACGCCGGCAGCAGCTCCGCGAGGTCGCGCGCCGTGCTCTCGCTCGGCACGACCACGATCCGCGCGCGCTTCACGGCGTCCGCGGTGGACCACTTGAGGAAGAGCCGCGACGCGAATCCGAACGTCTCCGGGCATCGCAGGTGCGCGAGGTCGTGCACGGTCACGACGCCCGGCACGTCGAGCCTCCTCGGCAACGCGTTCTTCGTGTCGTGGTAGAGGTCCGGGCGGAGCGTTTTCAGGGCACGCGGGAGGCGCATGTGCTGCCACGGGATGCGGCCGAGCCCCCCGCCCCCCCGGACTTCCACGACCGCGACGCCGGAGAACCTCTCGGGGCGATCGGTCAGCACCGTGAGCCGCACGTCCTCGCGCGCCGCGAGCGCCTCCGCGAGGCGCAGCGCATACGTGGACGGCCCGCCCGTCACCCCGCAGAGCGCGCCCAACGCCACGTGCATGCCGGTTCTATCGGCCAGCGGGCCGCGGCCCCGTCAGCCGGCCCCCGGACCCCCCCCGATTCCGGTCCGCGGCGGCTACCGCGCGGCCTTCGCGCGCCAGGCGGCCGCCTGGTCTGCCTTGCCCCACGCTTCGTAGAGCGCCACGACGCGATCCAGCGCCTCCCGCTTGCGAAAGGAGAAGGCCTCCGGCGGCGTCATCGTCTCGTACCCCCTTACGAGGAGCGGCTCGGCCTCCGCGTATCGGCCGAGGCTCTTGAGGCACTCCCCGAGCAGGCTCATGGAGTTGGGGATGAGCCAGCTGTCCGCCGGAAGGGTGCGCCGGCGGATCGCCAGGCACTCGGACAGCGCGGGCTCCGCCTCCGCGTGCTTCCCCTGCGCGTCGAGTGATTTCCCGAGGAGCATGAGCGCGAAGGCGAGCCTCGCTTCGTCGCCGGCGGCGCGGCGCGCGTCGGCGAGCTCCTTGGCGAGCGCCGTCGTCTCGTCGCTCGCCTTCTCGCTGAGGCACGTCAGCAGCTGCTCGATCGTGCGGAGCAGCTGCGGATCGTCCTTGGGCGCCGTGCGACGGAGCTTCCCCAGGGTCTGGCGCAGGATCGGCTCCGCGTCCGCGTACCGCTGTCCCTGCATGAGCAGCTCCACGAGGGCATCGCGGTACCTCGGCGCGTCCTCGCCGTCCTCCCCTCGTGCGCGCGTCGAGGCATCGAACACCTCGCGCAGCGTCTTCACGGCCTCGTCCGCGCGCCCGCACTGCATGAGGGCGATCGCCTGCCGCGCCCTCATGTCCAGCGCGCGTACGTCGTCGGGACCGACGGCCGCGGCGATCGCGGAGAACGCCTCGCCGTAGAGCTGCGCGGCCGCCTCCGGATGGGCGGGGAGGAGCGTGTCGCCGATGTTGTTCCATCCGTTGGTGGTGCTCGCGTGGCCCTCGCCGAGCTGCGCGCGACGCAGCGCCAGCAGCTCGCGGAGGAGGAGCACGGCCTCGTCGTCCCGCCCGGTCGTGTGGAGGTGGTCCGCGAGCATCAGGATCGGGTACTCGATCTCGTCGAGCTTCGCGTTCGGCCCACGCATGCGGCCGAGGGCCTCCTTGAGCAGCGGCTCCGCTTCCGCCCCGCGGCCGGTGCGCATCCTGAGGGCCGCCAGCTCGATGCGGCGGATCTGGGTGTCCGGGATCTCGCCGCACTCGCGGATCGCGGTCGCGAGCGTCTCCGTGAGGATGCGATCGGCCTCCTCGGGTTTGCCGGTGGCGAAGAGCGACCACGCGAGCCCCGTCCGGAGCCGGAGCGCCCGTTCGCTGCCCGGCCGGAGGTACTTCGCCGCCGGCGCGCTGGCCTCCTCGTAGACCTTCCTCGCCTCGGCCGGCCGGTCCTCGAGGAGCATGCCGCCGAGCGCGTCGAGCGCCGCGAACCGGGCCGGGTTCTTCTCGTCGCCGGCGTCGCGAAGCAACGCGAGCGTGGCGCGGAACTGGCTCTCCGCCTCCGCGTTCTTCCCCTCGGCGAGCAGCACCGAGCCGAGGCCGAACCGGTAGCGGGAGACGTCGTCGCGGCTTCTCGCGAGCTCGCCGATGCGCAGCGCCTCGCGGAACATCGTCTCGGCCTCGGCGAGGTCGCCGCGCTCCCGGAGGAGCAGCCCGAGGTTGTTCAGGGTGGCCGCCTTCTCCGGGTGGTCGGGATCGTTCTCCTCGAAGATCGCCAGCGACCTGCGGTAGGCCTCCTCCTCTCCCTTGAGGTCGTTGACCTCGTGGAGCGAGTACCCGAGGTTGTTCCAGGAGACCGCCGTGAGCGAGCTCTTCTCCCCGATGTGCGTCCGCCAGAACTCGACGATCTCCCTCGCCAGGACGACGACATCCTTGAAGTCGCCCTTTCTCTTGAGGACCTCGCGGAGGTACTCCATCGAGCGGGTCCTCAGCTCCCGGTCCTCCGGAACGTCCTGCGCGAGCTCGAACCCCTCGCGCGCGAGCCGTTCGCCCTCTTCGACGTGCCCCGCGTCCGCCCGGGCGACGCCGAGGAGTCCGAGCGCCTCGCAGCACTGGGCCTCGCCGCCCTCGGCGTGCCGGCGGATCTCCAGCGCCTCCTCGGCGAGCGGCTCCATCTCGCGCTGGCGCCCCTGCCGGTCGAGCGACTCGCAGATGCGCTCGAGCGCCCGCGCGGTGAAGGGGTGGCCCGGCGGGAAGATCGCGCGGCTCGTCGCGAGCGCCTCGCGGAAGCACTTCTCCGCGTCCGCGTAGGCGCACGCGTTGAACCGCACGGTGCCGAGCGAGAGCAGCGCGCTCGCCGTGTCGGGGTGGATGTCCCCCTTGAGCCCGCGCACGATCTCGAGCGCCTGCCGGCTCGCCTCCTCCGCCTCCTTGTGCCGGCCGAGCCGGTCGAGCGCCGTGGAGAGGAGGCCGAGGACCGCGGGGCTGTCGCGGCCGAGCTGCGCCTTCCAGATCCCGCTCGACTCGCGGTAGAGCTCGATCGCCTCCTCGTAGGCGAGGCTCTTCGCCCGGAGCTGGCCGAGGTCCATCAGGGTCGTCGCGACGTCCGGGTGGTTCGCGCCGAGCGCCGAGCGCTCGATCGCCAGCGCCTCGCGGAGAAGGGCCTCGGCGCGGACCGGATCGGCGGAGGTCCGCGCGAGCAGCCGCAGGGCGTCGGCCACGTCCGCGGGCGGAGCCCCGCGCGCGCGCCTCCGCTCCACGCATGCCTCCGCGGCCGTACGTGCCTCGTCGAGGCGCGCCTCGTGGACGAGCATGTCCGCAAGGCCGTAGTCGAGCAGGTCGGGGCCCGGGTCCCGGGACGGCGCGTCCGCAAGCTGATCGCGCAGTCCGCGCAGGATGCGCTCGGCGTCCGCGTAGCGCCCGCGGTCGTGGAGACGCCACGCCTGCCCGAGCATGCTCCCGCGCGTGTCGGGGTGCGACTCCCCGAGGTGCTGCCGCCGCAGGTCGAGCGCGATCTTCTGGTGCTCCTCCGCCTTGTCGAGCAGGTCCAGGTGCCCGTAGGCGTTGGCGAGGATCTGGTGCAGCGTCGCCGCGACCTCGGGCTCGTCCTCGAGCTGCCCCCGGAGCCCCCCACCGAAGTCGTCGAGGAGTTCCCGCACCGTGTAGTCCGCCCCCTTCGCGGAGTGCGGGTCCCCGGCGCCGAGCATCCCCTCGAGGAACGCGACCACGTTCCGGGCGCGCGTGGCCTCGGTGCGGGCCTCGCGCTCGCGGGACGCCGCGACCTCCCGCTGCGCCGCCGCCTCGCGCCAGCCGAGGCCGGCGACGACGAGCCCGCCGACCAACGCGACCAGCGCCACCGCGGCGGCGGCGACGCCCGCCCGGTGGCGCCGGACGAACTTCGACGTCCGGTAGAGCGTGCTCGGGGACCTCGCCTCGATCGGCCGGTCGAGGAGGTAGCGGCCGATGTCGGCGGCGAAGTCGCTCGCCGTGCCATAGCGCCGCGTCCGGTCCTTCTCGAGCGCCCTCATGCAGATCCAGTCGAGGTCGCCGCGCAGGACGCGCCCGAGGAGGCGCGGCGCGGTCCGCCGGTGCTGGGCGATGCCCGTCCCCGCCTCGCCGAGCGTCGAGACGCGCGTGCTCGGCTTCGGCGGGTCCACCTCGCGGATGTGCCGCAGCATCTCGTCGAAGCCCTTCTCGAGCAGCGCGCGCATGTCGAAGGGCTTCGTCCCGGTCAGCAGCTCGTAGAGCAGCACGCCGAGCGAGTAGACGTCGGAGCGCGTGTCGATGTCGAGGCCCGAGAACTCCGCCTGCTCCGGGCTCATGTACTCCGGCGTCCCGATGATCTGGCGGAACTCCGTGAAGAGCGTCCGCTCCGTCAGCCGGTGGTCGGTGGCCTTCGCCACGCCGAAATCGATCACCTTCGGGACCGGGCGGCCGTCGTGGAGCGTGACGAGCACGTTCGAAGGCTTGATGTCGCGGTGGATGATCCCCTTGTGGTGCGCGTGCTGGACGGCGTGGCAGACGCGCTGGAACAGCTCGAGCCGTTCCCCCGTCGTCAGGTGCGCCTGGTCGCAGTACTCCGTGATGGGGACGCCCTTCACCAGCTCCATGACGAAGTAGGGCCGCCCCCGCTCCGTCGCGCCCGCGTCGAAGACCTTCGCGATGTTCTCGTGGTCCATCATCGCGAGCGCCTGGCGCTCCGCCTCGAAGCGCGCCACGACCTGCTTCGTGTCCATCCCGAGCTTGATGATCTTCAGCGCGACCTTGCGGCGGACGGGCCGCTCCTGCTCCGCCATCCACACCACGCCGAAGCCCCCCGACCCGATCGGCTGGAGCAGCTTGTAGGGGCCGAGGAGGTCCCCCGCGCTCTCGCCCGGCTCCGCGGGCGGGCGCCGCTGCTCCGCGCCCTCGTGCAGGCGGAGGAGGTCCATCACGTCCTCGCGGAGCTTCGCGTCGCCGCCGCACGCGCGCTCGATGAAGGCGGCGCGGGCCGCCTCGTCCTTCTCGAGCGCGAGGTGGAAGAGCTCCTTCACCCTGTCGATGCGCGTCATGCCTCCTCCCCGAGCTCCTTCAGGAGCCACGCGCGGGCGAAGACCCACTCGCGCTTCACGGTCCGGGGCGCCACGCCGAGCACGGCCGCGATCTCGGGGACGTCGAGGCCCGCGAAGAAGCGCAGGCGCACGACCTCCGCCGAGCGCGGGTCCTTCGCGGCCAGCTTCGCCACGGCCTCGTCGACGGCGATCACGTCCACCGCGCCCTCGTCCGCCGCGAGGTCGAGCGTGTCGAGGTCGAGGCGGCGCCGGTCCCCGCCCCGCCTGAGCCGCCCGCGCGCGCGGGCGCGCTCCACGAGGATCCGCCGCATGGCCTCGGCCGCGGCCCCGAAGAAGTGCGCACGGCCGTTCCACCCCTCGCCCCGCGTGCCGGCGATCCGCAGGTAGGCCTCGTGGACGAGCGCGGTCGTCTGCAGCGTGCCGGGCCGCTCCGCCGCCATGAAGCCGCGCGCGAGGCCGCGGAGCTCCGTGTACACGAGCGGCAGGAGCTCCGCGGATGCGCTCGGGTCGCCGCGATCCAGCCTCGCGAGGATCTTCTCCGGCGAGCCGGGCGGTTCCGACATGCGCGCCAGTCTAGCGGGGGCCGCGGTCCGGGTCACTTGTGCCGCCCGTGGCCGGAGCAGCCGGCCGGGACCGCGACCGCGTTGGTCCAGAGGGGAAGGACGTAGTCGTAGGTCTCCCCTCCGAACTCGTAGTGCCCGAGGTACCACCCGGTGAACTCGACCACGACCTCGCCCTCGTCGTTCATGTCCAGGATCTTGATCGTCTGATCGACGAGCAGGAACGTCTCGCCGTCGCCGAAGTCGATCTCGTCCTCGAACGGGAACTCGATGTCGACCGTGTGGAACCGGCCGTTGCGGTCGCGGATGAAGCCGTGCGAGCGCTCGCCGATGAGCGGATCGAGGTCCTCTTCGATCCAGAACCCGGCAACCTGGCCGTTGTTGTTGATCGCGCGCGGCGCGACCATGCTCGCCCCGTCGTGCGTGATCTCCGTGACGCCGCAGCGGGTCCACAGGAGGCACGTGTGCTCCCAGGTGTCGGGATCGAAGGTCCCGCCCACGATCGCGCCGGCGTCGTTGATGGCGGCGAAGTACGCGGGGTGGTCGGACGGCACGCCGAGGACGTCGACGACGGAGAAACCGTGGCAGTCCACGATCGCGGGCCGGAAGAAGTCGAAGCTGTAGTCCACCTCCCCGACCGCCACGTCCTTGTTGTTGACGCGGAAGAGGTAGACGTCACCCGACGAATCCTCGTAGGTGCTCACGTTCCCCTTGCCGTCGCGCATCCAGCCGGAGACGCGGACCTCGGACCAGGACTGCAGAGAGCCGACGGTCGTGCGCCGGTCGTTGATGCCGCGGCACCAGGCGTAGCCCTCGGAGGGTTCCGTGATCCTGAAGACCTCGAGGCCCTTGCCGGTCTCGATCACGCCCACGGGGGCGAAGTCCTCGTCGTAGGCCTCGGCGAGGCGCGCCCGGTTGGAGATCCCGCTGTACTGGCCCGCGTCGATCCCATCGACGGCCGACGGGTCGAAGAACTCAAGCTCGTAGGACTTGGGCCGCGGCGCCGCCTGGATCGTCGTGGCGGCGAGGGCGAGAAGCGCGGTGGCGGGCACAGCCGCCCTGCGGAAGAGCGCAGCAAGGGTCATCATCGTTCTCCTTCGCGGGATCGTGCGCCATCCGCGGCCGCGCGGGGCCACCGAGAATCCCTCCCCCCGCGCCCCCCTCCCTTCCCGTCCCTGAGGGCCGGTAGAGTCCCCCCTCCCCCATGCGCGAGCACCTCGACCGGTTGAACCCCGAGCAGCGCCGTGCCGTGCTCGCCACCGAGGGGCCGCTCCTCGTGCTCGCGGGCGCCGGGACGGGCAAGACGCGGGTGATCACGACCCGGATCGCCCACCTCCTCGCGAAGGGCGTCGCCGCGGAACGGATCCTCGCCGTCACCTTCACGAACAAGGCGGCCGACGAGATGCGGGAGCGGGTGGCGGGTCTCGTCGGCGCCGCGAGGGCCAAGGGCGTCACCGCCTGCACGTTCCACTCCTTCTGCGCCCGGGTGCTGCGCGAGCACGGCGAGGCCATCGGCATCCCGCGCCGCTTCTCCATCTGCGACGCCAGCGACCAGCTCGCGGCGGCCAAGTCGGTGCTCCGCGACCTCTCCGTCCCCGAGGCGCGGATCCGGCCGCACGTGCTGCAGGCGAGGATCTCGCTCCTGAAGAACCGACTCGTGGACCACGACCGGTGCCTCGCGGAGGCCGGCGACGACCTCGACGCGCTCGTCGCGCACGCCTACCGCCGGTACGATGAGCACCTGAAGCGCACGCACGTCCTCGACTTCGACGACCTGCTCCTCAAGACCCTCGAGCTGCTCGACGGCGACGCGGCGACGCGGAGGCTCCTCGAGGAGCGCTTCCGCTACATCCTCGTCGACGAGTACCAGGACACGAACGGGCCGCAGTACGAGATCGTGCGGCGGCTCGCTCGCCGCCACAGGAACCTCTGCGTCGTCGGCGACGACGACCAGTCGATCTACGGCTGGCGCGGCGCCGACGTCTCGAAGATCCTCGGCTTCGAGCGCGACTTCCCGGGCGCGCTCGTCGTGAGGCTCGAGACGAACTACCGCTCGACCGCGGCGATCCTCGACGCCGCGAACCGCGTGATCCGCAACAACCCCGGCCGCCACGAGAAGACGCTCCGCTCCGCGCTCGGCGAGGGCGATCCGGTGAAGGTCGTCTGCGTCGAGGACGAGGAGCGCGAGGCGCAGGGCGTCGTCGCCGACATCTGCCACCGCGTGCAGCAGGGCGAGGCGCGCTTCCGCGACTGCGCGATCCTCTTCCGCACGCAGACGCAGCCGCGGCTCTTCGAGGCGGCGCTCCGCGAGCGCTCGGTCCCCTACGTGCTCGTCGGCGGGCCGTCGTTCTTCGACCGGAAGGAGGTGCGCGACGTCCTCGCCTACCTGCGGCTGCTCGGGAACCCGTTGGACGAGGTCTCGCTCCTGCGGATCGTCAACCGACCGCCGCGCGGCATCGGGAAGACGACCGTGGACCGGGTGATGGACAAGGCCGCCGCGGAGCGGGTCGCCTTCGCCGAGGCGTTCGATCGCGCCGCGGACGTGCCGGCGTCGGCGCGCGAGGGATGGGAGGGGCTCCGGGGAACCCTGAAGCGGCTCGGCGGGAAGGACCCGGGCCGTGGGCTCCCGCTCCGCATCCGCGAGCTCATCGAGGCCGCGCGCTACCGCGACGAGGTCGCCCGCTGCTACGAGGATCCGAGGGAGCGCCAGACCCGGTGGGCGGCGGTGGACGAGGTCCTCGCGCTCGCGGAGAGCTACGTGCGACGGACGCCGAAGCCGACGCTTTCGGGGTTCCTCGAGCGGCTCGCCCTCTCGTCGGGCGAGGAGAGGGAGCCCAACGAGAAGCGCTCGCGCGACGCGGTCACGCTGATGACGCTCCACGCGGCGAAGGGGCTCGAGTTCCCGCGCGTCTACCTCGTCGGGATGGAGGAGGGCATCCTCCCGCACGAGCGTTCGGTCGTGGAGAACGGGATCGACGAGGAGCGCCGCCTCGCGTACGTGGGGATCACGCGGGCCAAGCGCACGCTCACGATCACGCATGTGCAGGAGCGCGCGCGCCACGGCCGCCGCGCGCCCGCGATGCCGTCGCGCTTCCTCTTCGAGATGAGCGGCACGACGCCGCCGAAGGACTGGCGCGCCGCGGGCACGCCCGCGCCCCCGGCAGCCCGCACCGCCGCACGCCGGCGCCCGCGCGCGACGCCCGCGGCCCCTGCGTCCGCGCCGCCCGAGCGGAAGACGGCGTCGCCGCCGCGGCTCCGTCTCCGCAACGTACAATCCGCCGATGCCCTTCCGCGTGCGCCCGGCCCTCCCGGGGGACCTTGACCTCCTCGTGCCGCTCCGCGCGGCGCTCTGGCCCACGGGATCCGCGGCGGAGCACCGGGCCGAGCTCGCGCGGATCCTCGACGGCAGACCGCGCAGCACGTTGCCGCTCGTGGCGATCGTCGCCGAGGCCGGGGCGACGCTCGCAGGCTTCGTGGAGGTAGGCCTCCGCTCGCACGCGGACGGCTGCGATCCGGGCGGTCCCGTGGGCTATGTCGAGGGCTGGTACGTCGCGCCGTCGCAGCGGCGGCGCGGCATCGGGCGCGCGCTCCTCCGGGCCGCGGAGGCGTGGTGCCGGGCGCAGGGCGCGACCGAGATCGCGTCCGACACCTGGATCGACAACCTCCCGTCGCAGCGCGCGCACGAGGCGCTCGGCTTCGAGGCCAGGAACCGGTGCGTCAACTACCGCAAGCACCTCGGCACCTGACGCGGCGGGTGCGGCCGCTACAATCCCCGGCGGGTCGAAGGGGACGCGACCGGAGGAGCCCATGACCGCCACGACCGCCGAGATCGCCCCCGACGTCTACCGGATCTCCGTTTTCGCGGAGCCCTTCAACCTCCAGTTCAACCACTTCCTCGTCAAGGACGACGAGCCGCTCCTCTACCACACGGGCCTTCGCGGCATGCACGCGGAGATCCGCGACGCGGTGTCGAGGATCGTCCCGCTCGCGAGCCTCCGCCACATCGGGTTCAGCCACTTCGAGTCGGACGAGTGCGGGTCGCTCCACGAGTGGCTCGCCGCGGCGCCCAAGGCGCAGGTCGTGTGCGGCGCGGTGGGCGCGCTCGTGAGCGTCAACGACTTCATCGGCCGCGAGGCACGCGCCCTCGCGGACGGCGACACCTTCTCGACCGGCAAGCACCGGTTCCGCTACTGCCGGACCCCCCACCTCCCGCACGGCTGGGATGCGGGCGTGCTCTTCGAGGAGACGCGGAGAACGCTCTTCTGCTCCGATCTCTTCCACCAGTCCGGCGACGTCGAGCCGCTGACGTCCTCCGACGTGGTCGGCCGCTCCGAGAAGGCGATGAAGGAGTACCAGGCGGGCGTGCTCGCGGACTACGTGCCCTACACGCCCCTCACCGGCCGGAACCTCGACAAGCTCGCGCAGCTGAAGCCGAAGACCCTCGCGATCATGCACGGCTCGAGCTTCTCGGGGGACTGCACCAAGGCGTTTCAGGACCTCCACCGCGCGTACCGCGACGTGTTCGGCCGGTGCGTGTAGCGAACGCCCGATAGACTCGTGGCATGGAGACCCTCCGGGAAGCGTTCGTCTTCAACGACTGGGCCACGCGCAAGCTCCTCGACGAGGCGGCGGGACTCGCCGACGCGGAACTCGACCGGCCCCATGACCTCTTCCGGACCGGTTTCCCGACGCTCCGCGCGACGCTTCTCCACATCGCGGAGATCGAGCGCCGCTGGCTCGACCGCTGGCACGGCCGACCGGAAGGCCCCGCCCCGGCCGACCCGCACGCCTCCACGGTCGCGGTCCGCGAACGCTGGGAGGCCGCGGCCGCGGGGCGGAACGCGTTCGTCGACGCGCTGCCGCCGG
>DASUGR010000079.1:0-2185 GCA_036273915.1 Planctomycetota bacterium
GGCCTGCTCGCGCACCTCCTGGGTCACGCGGTCGCGCCGGGCGGCCTGCTGCTCGTGGGCCCCTTCTCGGAGGAGAAGGACGGGACGCGCGCGGGGCCGTCGGCGGAGGAGGAGGCGGTGCGCTGGGGATTCGCGGTGACGGGCCGCATCGAGCGGCCGCATCCGCGCGACGACCGCGTGGTCCGGCGGCTGTTCGTCGTCGCGGGCTGAGCGAACCGCCGGGCGACCCAGCGATCCGCCAGCTCGACGCCGGCCCGCGTGAACCCCTACTTCCAAGTCGCGAGCCACTTCCAGGCGTAGTACGCCTCGTAGGTGCAGGGGGCCTCGGCGAGGATCTGCTCGAGGACCTTCCTCTCGCCGTCCCGGTCGCCGCCGCGGCCGAGGCCCGTGGCCTCGTCGAAGAGCCGCCTCCCCTCGGAGGCCTGCTCCGCGCGCTTCGCCAGGTAGCCGTCCACGAGGGGCTTGGCCGCGGCCGTCCCGCCGTGGATCCGCCAGAACTCGAGCCACTTCGGGATCCATTCGGCGGGCTTCCCCTTCATCGCCTCCTCCATGGCGGAGACCTCCTTCGCGGCCGCGGCCTCCGCCGCCTTGCGCAGCTCGGGATCGCCCCCCTTCGCGGTGGGGTCGTTCTCCACCGCTTCCCGGACCCAGCCCCACTCCCCGTCCTTCGCCCACTTCCTCGCGAGCTTCGCCGCCGACTTCGGGTCGAGCCCGTTCATCGCGTCCAGCCAGTCGAGGACGTCGTCGACAGGGTAGACCATGAACATGTGGGCGGCGTTCGGGGGATCGAAGAACCGGAGCCTCCTCCACCCGGCGGCGCGGAACACGTCGTACGCGTGCTCGCCCTGCTCGAACTTCACGACCGGGTCGTTCCTCGCGTGGACCACCGCGATCGCGATCCTCCTCTGCTTCTCCGCGATCTCGGGGCGGTCCTCCCAGAGGTTCGGCTCGTTCTGCATCCAGCAGTCCCCTGCCATGGGCATCGCCCCCTGGAAGAGGTCGGGGAAGTTGAGGATCACGCTGTAGGTGAGAAATCCCCCCTGCGAGTGGCCGCCGCAGTAGGCGATCGTGACCTTGTAGGCGTTCTTCACCTGCTCGGTCACGTCGGCCACGAAGGGCGCGCTCTCGAAGGTGAAGTTGTTCGCCCCGTAGGGGTCATTGCCCTGCTCCCCGTTGGGGCAGCAGAGCAGCGCGTCCTGCGCCCACCGCTTCGCCTCGAACGAGCGGACGTAGGAGAGGCCGTTCATGTTCGACCCGTGCAGGAAGACGATGAGCCGCGCGCCCGTCTTCGGGTTATAGCCCTTCGGGACGCGGAGGAAGTAGCGCATCCCCTTCGGGGCCTTCAGGAGCGCGGTCTGCCCGGGCTTCACCTTCGCCGGATCGTCCACCTCGGGGAGCTTGTCGTCCTTCGCGACCGCGCCGCCCGCGATTCCCAGCACGGCGGCCGCGAGAGCCCACGCGATGCCCGCTGCCCTCATGGCGGCCATCCTAACCCGGCGACGGTTTCGATGGCGCGGCTACCACGGATCGACCTCGCCGACGAGCCCCGCGTCGCGGAGCGCCGCGCGGTACTCCTCGGGAGTGTTGCAATTGCGGAAGCTCTCGAGCTCGGGGTCGGCGTCGCGGATCTCCTCCACGGTCACGATGCGCGCCTTCAGCTCCTCGACGAGGAAGAAGGGGCGCAGGCGCCCCTCCGCGAGGAGCCGGCGCGCCACCGGGAGCGCCTCGCGCGCGTAGACCGCGGCCGTCGTCATGTGGTAGCCGTCCACGAACGGCACCGCCGCGAGGTGCCCGCGCGAGAGGTCGAGCAGCCGCCGCACGGGGCCGGGCCGCAGGAACGGCACGTCGCACGACGTGACGAACGCGCGCTCGGCCTCCATCGCCTCGAGCCCCGCGGCGATCCCGGCGAGCGGGCCGAACCCCTCCGCGGGGTCGCGCGCCACCTGGAACGGCCCCCGGACCCCCTGCCCTTCCCTGGCGACGACCCAGACCTCCGGGACCACCTCCCGGACGATCCGGACCGTCCGCTCGAGGAGCGTCTCGTCGCCGAACGGCAGGGACCACTTGTCCCGCTTCATCCGGCGCGAGAAGCCGCCGCAGAGCACCAGCGCCGCCTCTTTCATCGAATGGTGTCAGGCTCCGTACAATGAAACCATAATGTACCCATGGCGCGCCTGCCCATCCG
>DASUGR010000080.1:0-14250 GCA_036273915.1 Planctomycetota bacterium
CGCCGACCTGGGTCAACGGAGAGACCCAGCGAGGCGGCGCGCCGAAGCTGGGCGGCCTCGCAGCCGGCCGACTCCAGGCGGATGTAGCCCTGTAGTACTAGGGTCTGCCCGGTTTCGGACGGGCCCTACAGCTTGAGGATCATCTTCACCATGTCCCGCGGCGTGCCGTCCGGGTCGGTGCCGTAGCCTGGGATGGTGTAGCTCTCGAAACCCATGCTCTTGAGCGTGGCGATCGCGTCCTCCTCCAGCTCCTTGATGAGCATGCAGGTGAGGTGGCGCAGTCCGTTGTCGCGAGCGCTCTTGACGAAGTCGTTGACGAACACGGTTCCGAGGCCGACGCCCCTGTACTCGGGGTCGATCAGCCACTTGATCCGCCCCACGAGCCGCAGCGGGCCGCCCGACCGGTAGTGGAGCGTCGCGTCGGCGACCACGCGCTTGCCGTCGAGCGCGAGGAGCGGGAGCGCCTTCTCGTAGTCGAGGTCCTGCACCCACCGCTCGACCGTCGCGCGCTGGTCGATCCGGTCCCAGGCGCACCGGACGTACTCCTCGGGAAGACGCCGGAAGAACTCGAAGACTGCGTCGATGTCGCCGGCGGCGAACGGCCGGATGGTGACGCGCCGGGCGTCGCGGAGGCCGGCCTCCTGGGGGTAGCGGATCGGCATTGGGGCAGGATAGCAAAGGGGGGAAGACGGGGCAGCGATCGGCCGCGCGAGGCGCCGCGGCGCGGGTCAGCGCCGGTCCCCGAACGTGGCGGCGGCCATCATCCGTGCCACGAGACCGCGCGTCTCGAGGTCCAGCCGGTCCATCGTCCGGGCGAAAAGCGGCTCGAGGCGCTTCGCCGCCTCGTCGAGCTTCGCGTCGTTGCGCCTGCGCTCGTCGGGGGTCGGAGGCGGGAGGCTCTCTTCCGCGGCGTTGATCTCGCGGAAGCGCTTGCCGATCTCCTCCATCCGCGGCCGCGCCGCCTCGGCGGTCTTCATGTCCTCGATGCCGTCGACGACGTCGGCCATCTCGTCCATCGTCCGGATGTGCGCGTCGGTCACGCCGTCGAGGGTCGTGAGGTCGAGGCCGCTCTTGGAAACCGGGTCCGGGCCGCCGCACGCGGCAGTGAGCAGGGGAAGGAGCCAGCGGGTCCGCACGCTCAGCCTCGGGGAAGGGAGGGGGCGCGGGGGAGGGTCTTGCCGAAGCGCTTCGCCGCGCGCTCCTTCGCCTTTCGCTTCTCGACCTCGCGGTCGCGCGGCGCCGCGGTCGTCACCAGCGCGTCGAGGAGGTCGCGCGCGGCCTGCGACACCCTGTCGACGGCGTGCGCGAACGCGGCCTCGTTCGCCTTCGAGGGCGCGCCGAGCCCGCTGATCTTCCTCACGAACTGGAGCGCCGACGCGCGGACCTCGTCGTCCGTCGCCTTGGGCTCGAAGTTGAAGAGCGTCCGGATGTTCCTGCACATGGCCCGACCATGATGCCACCCCGGCGGCGCGCGTGCGCCCCGCCCTCGGGCTCCGGCCGGTCCCCCTGCGTTCGTGCCATCCCTCCCTCCTCCCCGGGCCCCTCCACCCTCCTTGCGCCCTGCGGCCCGCCGACCGTGCCCGAGGGGCGGTTCTTCGCCGTGGGCGACGACCTCGCGGACAGCCGCGACTCGCGCCAATGCGGGCCCGTCGAGAACGGCGCCATCCGCGGCCGGGTGCTCTACGTATTCTGGTCTAGGACATGGGGCCGGATCGGGACGACGCCAAGGCAAGACGGCTCATCGCCGGGGGTTCCGGCTCCGCCGGGCGCTCGCGAAGCTGCGCGCGCGTCTCGAGCCCGAGCTCGGGGGCGCGCCGCCCGCGGGGATCCCGGCCCCCGGAGCCCCCTCCCTTCCCGAGGCGCCGGCGCCGCCGCTCCCCTGAGGCGCTATGATGCCCGCCTTGCGCTCCGCCCTCGCGCTCGCGACGTTCGCCGTGCTCGTCCTCGCCGGCGAGCCCGCCGATGTCGAGGCCGCGCTCGAGAAGGCGAAGGACAACCGCATCGAGCTCGAGAAGGTTCTCGCGCACTACGCCGACCGCCCCGAGAAGCTCGCCGCCGCGCGCTTCCTCGTCTCGAACATGGACGGGCTCGGCTACGTCGTCTTCGGCCTCTTCGACAAGGACGGCCAGGAGATCCCTTACGACGCGCTCGCCTACAAGAGCTTCCAGGAGGCCGAGGCCGCGTACGACGCGCTCGAGAAGGAGCACGGCCCGCTCGAGTTCCGGCGGAAGTCGTTCGCGCCCGACCTCGAGACGATCAAGGGCGACTACCTGATCGACAACATCGACGTCGCGTTCGACGCGTGGCGCGGGATGCCGTGGGCGAAGGACATCCCGTTCGAGGTCTTCCTCGAGACGATCCTCCCCTACCGCGCGAGCGAGGAGCCGCTCGCGCCGTGGCGGCGCCCGTGCCGCGACCGGCTCCACGACGTCTACCGCGGGCTCAACACGACGCGGCCCGAGGCCGCGGGGCACGCCATCCTCGGGGCGGCGGGGAAGTGGATCGGCTTCGACGAGATCTACTACCTCCACCCGACCGACCAGGGCTACGACGAGATGTGCAGGACGAAGCTCGGCCGCTGCGAGGACATCAGCAACATGCTGTCCTACGCGGCGCGGGCGAGCGCGGTGCTCTGCGCGACGGACTACACGCCGGCGTGGGCCGACCGGGACAACAACCACGCGTGGGAGGTGCTCCTCGACGCGCAGGGGCGCGGCCATGCGCCGCTCGCGCACCGCGCCGCGAAGGTCTACCGCAAGACGTTCGCGATCCAGCGCAACAGCCTCGGCGCGATCAAGGTCGACGAGCCCGCGCCGCGCTGGCTCTCGAGCACGCACTACAAGGACGTGACGCAGGAGTACCTGCGCACGACCGACGTGCGCGTGGACCTCGGCCACCCCGAGGGGCGGCGGTTCGCGTACCTCTGCGTCTTCAACGGCGGCGAGTGGGTCGCGATCCACTGGGCCCGCGAGGAGCCGCTCGACCTCTGGACGTTCCCCGCGATGGGGCGCGGCATCGCGTACCTGCCCGCGTGGTACGACGGCAAGGACCTGCTCCCCGCCGGCCCGCCGCTTCTCCTCCTCGACGACGGCGCCGTGCGGCTGCTCCCGGGCACGGGCGCGAAGACCACGCTCCTCGCGACCGCGACGAACCCGCAGAAGACGAGCCCCGACACGATGGTGACGACGCCCGTCTCCCGCCTCGAGAAGGGCAAGGCGTACGAGCTCTTCCGCTGGGACGGCGCGTGGAAGAAGGAAGGGGAGGGGGTCGCGGGGGAGGGGCCGCTGCGATTCGAGGGGGTTCCGGGGGACGGCCTCTACTGGCTCGTCGAGAAGGGCTCGAGGAAGCTCGAGCGCATCTTCACGATCGAGGACGAAAGGCAACGGTGGTGGTGATATGCGGCGGGTCCTTCTTCTTCTCCTGCTCGTCGCGGGCTGCCGCACGTGGGAGGTCAATGCGTTCGGCGTGCCGGTCGGGAAGGAGCCGCCGCCGAAGTACGTGCAGGCGTCCTCCGACCTGACGACGGACGAGACGATCGGCGTGGTCGTCGTCCTCTGCGCGATGGTCGGCGTGGGCGTCGCGGTGGCCGTCGCGGCCGACTGATCGGCGCTCGAAGACGGCGCGCGCCGTGGCCTTGCGCCCCGCCAGCGCGTCGGACGGGATCATCGCCGGGCGTGACGTCCTTCGCGTCGCGGCCCGGGATCTCGGACTCGCGCATGACGAGATGTCGCGACCTCTGCGCCCGCTTCCCGCCCGCGGTGCGCGATCGCGCGCCCGATGCCGCTCGAGCCGCCGGCGACGAGGAAACTCCTGCCGCTGAGATCGATCCGCATGCGGCGGGGGTAGCGGGGGGCGCCAGCGGAGCGCGCCCGCGGCGACTCAGCTCGACGCCGAGCTGTACGACCGGAGCCCCCGCTTCCACATCCACGCGACCACGAGGGAGGCGCCCACGAGCACGGCGACCATGTGCAGCGTGATCCGCAGCGGGCTCTCGTCGTAGAGCGCGAGCTGGGGGTAGGAGCAGAGCAGCGCGAGCGGGAGCAGCGTCACGAGCACGCGCCGCACCCAGCCGTGGTAGATCCCGTGCGGCCGGAGGCCGAAGCGCTCGAGCGACCAGAAGATCTCGCGGAGCCCCGTGCGCGACTGGAGCCAGAAGACCGGGATGAGGCTCACCATGCTCAGCAGGTAGAAGAGGCCGACGCCCACGAGCAGCAGGAACACGAACAGCGCGACGCGCGCGGCGCCGAGCGGCTCCGGGTACCGCGCGAGCGCCCACGCGAAGATGCCGACGGCGATGATGAGGTTGAGGAAGGAGTTGGCCGCGAAGTCGCGCAGGCTCACGAAGAAGAGCGAGGAGACCGGCCGCACGAGGTAGTAGTCGAGGTCGCCGCGGTTGACGAGGATCGGGAACCACCAGGTGTTGTTCGAGAAGAGCGTCATCTGGATCGCGTCCATCAGGAACATGCTCGCGGCGAACACGATCGTCTGGTCCCAGCTCCAGCCGCCGAGCGCCCTCGTCTCCCGGAAGAGGATCGCGAAGAACGCCAGATGGACCGCGTACCACTGGATGTCCATGAAGACGCGGAAGAAGAAGTCCAGACGGAACTCCATCGCCCGGCTGAACGAGAAGCGCACGAGGTGCGCGTAGAGGCGGAGGTAGCGGATCATCGGGGCACCGAAGAGAGGGGGCTTCGGGGGCAGTTCATATCCCGACCCCCGCGTACTGGAGCTGCCCGCGATGCCAGAGGAGCCGCCCGAAGAGCCACGCGACGAGCCCCCAGATGCCCATGAGCGCGAGGCCCTGGAGCCAGCCGTAGAGCCCGATGTCGCCGAGGAACACCCGGGCCGGGAACTCGCAGAAGAAGCGGAACGGGAGGAACTCGAGCACGGAACGCACCTTCCCGGGGAACACCGACAGGGGCGCCATCTGGCCCCCGAGGATCATCACCAGCCAGCGCTTGGCGACATCGAGGCTCCAGACGTTGTCCGCCCAGAAGGCGACGTACTGGATGATGTTGTCCACGAGGAAGTAGAGGAGGTTCGCGGCCATCGTCGTGACGAGGGCCATCGCGACGGTCAGCGGCGTGACGCCGGCGCGCGGCAGGTCGAGGACGAGGTAGGCCACCGCGCCGAAGAGCACGAACTGCGCGAACGCGATCCCCAGGTGCCCGATCCGCTGCGCGTACTTGAACGCCGCGTACGACGCGGGGAACACGAGGTAGCGGTTGAGGGTCCCCTCGTAGATGTCGGCGGCGACCGAGCCCTCGAACTCGCGGCCCGAGACGAGCTTCCCGAGCAGCACGACCGCGAGGAAGTAGAGGACCATGCCCGGGAACGTGTACCCGCCGATCACGGTCTTGCCCGACTCGGCAAAGACCGCCGCCCAGAGGAACCACGTGACGCCGAACTCCGCGAGGAACCCCGCGAAGGCGTTGATCCAGAAGTCCGCGCGGTAGGAGAGCTGCGAGCGGAGCTCCACCGAGAGGACGTGGAGGAAGACGCGCGGGCTCATGGGTCTCCCGCCGAAGTGGCGCCCGGCGCCGCGGAGCCGGGCCCCCGGAACCCCCCCACCTCGCCCCTCTCGCGGAAGATCCGCTCGATGATGGTGCCGATATCCATCTCCTCGATCGCAAGGTCGAGCACGGGGTACCTCTCAAGGATCCACGCCGACGCGCGCGCGACCTCGGTGCGCGGCACGCGCAGGCAGAGCTCCTCGGGCGAGCACGCGACGACCTCGCCGAGCGCGCGGAGGTCGCCGTCCACGCGCACGGGCTCCGGCGTGCGCCTCAAGTGCGCGCGGATCACCTTGCTCTGCGCGTAGCGCTGCACGACCGCGACGAGCGAGCCGTCGTACACGAACTCGCCCTCGCGGATGATGACGATGCGCTCGCACAGCCGCTGGATGTCCTCCATGTAGTGGCTCGTGAGGATCATCGCGGGGCGGTGGACGCGCCGGTACTCGAGGATGAAGTCGCGGATCGCGCGCTGCGCCGTGAGGTCGAGGCCGATCGTCGGCTCGTCGAGGAAGACGACGCGCGGCCGGTGGAGCAGCGCTGCGATGAGCTCCATCTTCATCCGCTCGCCGAGCGAGAGCCGGCGGATCTGGACGTTGAGCTCCTTCTTCACGTCGAGCACGCCCGAGAGGTAGTCGAGCGTCTCCCGGTACTGTTGCTCGGGGACGCGGTAGATCTCGCGGAGCAGGAGGAAGCAGTCGGCGGCCGGGAGGTCCCACCAGAGCTGCGCCTTCTGCCCCATGATGAGCGAGATCTGGCGCCGCAACCGGTTGTCGCGTTCCCACGGGGTGAAGCCGAGGACGCTCGCGCTGCCGGAGGTCGGGTGGATGATCCCCGCGAGCATCTTCACGAGCGTCGTCTTGCCCGCGCCGTTCGCCCCGATGAGCCCGACGATCTCGCCTTCGTCCACGCGGAACGACACGCCCTTGACCGCGGGCTTCTCGATCTTCTCGCGGCGGAAGAGCGCCTTGAGCGATCCCTTGAGCCCGGGCTCCTTCTTGTGGACGCGGAACACCTTCCTCAGCCCGTCGACCTCGATCACGATCCCATTGGAACCGGCGTGGCGGACGGCGGTTCATTTAAGGCCCGGTGATAGAATCGAGGGGTGGCAGACCCCTACGATTCCGGCACCGCGAGCACGCTCCCCTTCTCGGTCCAGGTTCCCGGCTACCGGCTGCGGCGCGAGGCCGGCGGCGACGCCCCGGGCATCTGGTTCGACGCCGAGCAGGTGAGCCTCGGCCGGAAGGTCACGCTGAAGGTCCTGAGGCCGCAGTACGAGGCGCACGAGGGGGCCCGGCGGGAGTTCCTCGCGGAGATGGACCGGCTTTCGCAGCTCGACCACTCGAACCTCCCGCACGTGCTGGACACGATCCGCGAGGGGACGCTCGTGCTGGTCGTCGAGCGCCTGCCGGCGCGCACGGCGGACGAGCTGCTCGTGCCGGGCAAGCCCGCGGGCGAGGCGACGTCCTTGAAGCTCGTGCGCGGGGTGGCGCGGGCGCTCGCGCACCTCGTCGAGAGGGGGCTCGCCTTCAAGAACGTGACGCCGAAGCTGATCACGCTGCGCGAGGACGGCGAGCCGCGGCTCGTGACCTTCCGGAACGTGATCTCGCTGGAGGAACTGGGGGGGCTCCGGGGGCGGCTCGCGCAGGACGCGCACTACGTGGCGCCGGAGCAGCTCGGGGGCGACGCGCCGATCGGTCCGCCGGCGCACGCGTACCACGTGGCCGCGCTCCTCTTCCACCTGCTGGCGGGACGTCCGCCGCACGACGGGACGCCGCAGGAGGTGGCGCGCCTGCACTTCCGCGAGCCGTTCCCGTCGCTGAAGCGGCTGCAGCCGTTCCTGCCGTCGGGGATCTACGACCTGATCGGGGCGTGCACGGCGAGAGCGCCCGCGGACCGGCCTCCGCTGAAGCGCGTGGTCGAGGCGCTCGACGCGCTGGTCGACAAGAAGGACCCCGGCCTCGGCGCAAGCGCGGAGCCGAAGGGCCCGATCGAAGCCCCCCGCCCCCGCCGGAAGCGGCGCAGGTAGGTCAACGGTTGACCTGCGGAACCTCCGCAAGTCAAGACGCGCAGCGGGGTTGCGTCATCCGAAGTGCGCCAGCGCTGGCGCAGAGTGGGTGACTAGCGCGTGACCAATTGGCGCGAGCCTTGATCGCGTGCTCCGTCTCGATCAGGTGCTCCGTCTCGCGCTGCCTGCGATCTCGTGCGCCGTCCTCCTTTGGTTCGGCTCGGATGTGGGACCGGTTCCGCGCGCCCACGGAAGCGCGCGACGTGTCTGGCAGGCGCTCGTGCTTCCCGACGCCGTGGCACGCGTCGACGCGGACGTATCGGTTCCCTCGGCGGCGGCCCCCACGCGCACAACGACCGACGACGCCGTTGCGAGCGGGTCCGCGGGACCTGTGTCCGCCGCGCCGGCAGTTCGACGGCAGCACGACGTGCGCGACCTCGTCGCCCTCGGCTTCACCGTCGATGACATCGCCCGTTGGACAGTCATGGCCTTTGAGGACGGGGAAGTGACTCCCCGGGTGAACGTGGTGGAGGTCGTCGCGCCCGAGGAAGCCCAGCTCCGCTACGAGCGTCTCCTCGACCGGAAGCGTGAGGTCCCCTACGTTCTCCGGATCCACCCGGTCGCGGACCTCGTCTGCGCGCTCGAGGAGTTGGCCGCGCTCCAGGAGGACTTCGTCGTCGAGCTTCGCGCGAGAGGATACGCCGTTGGCGACCCGGTTGACCCGGAGAACGAACCCGAGCCCACGTCGCCCTTTGACATCGAGAGCCTTGCCGAGGTCATCCGCGCTACGGTCCAAGGCGTAGGCGCGGTCCATGCGTCCGGTCGCAACCTGTTGGCTCTGGCGGATCCGGCGACCCAGGTCGAGATCGCCCGATTCCTCGATGACCTGCGCTGGAACGTCGAGCAGGACGCCGGCCCGCCGACGGGCCCCGATGGGTAGGCTACCCGCCACGCGCAAGCCCGGCACCCGTACCCTCGGCGGCCTCGCGGTCGCCCTTGAGCTCATCGAGCTGCCACTCTTCGCGCTCGCGTTCGGCATGGCGCTCGCCGGGCTGCTCGCCGTCCGCACCATTCTCGCCGTCGTCCTCGTCGTCTTCGCCATGCGCGGACAGCCCGTCGCGCGGGCCGTGCTCGGCGCGCTCCGGCTGCTCGCCGCCACCGTCGCCATCGGCATGGCACCGCTCGTCGAGGGGAGCACGCTCGTCGCCGCCGCCCTGGTCGCAGCGGGCCTCGGCGATGCCGCCACGGGCCTCACGCTGCTGATGCGCCGGACGTAGCCGACAAGGCGCCGCGGGGCGTCAGCCCTACGGCACCGGGACCGCGAGGGCCCGGAGCGCCTCCGCGAGCTCCAGGTTGTCCCACGGCTTCTGGAACGCCGCGTGGAGGAGACCGTCCGCGAGCGCGCGGTCCAGCAACTCCTTGTCCGCCTGCGCGGTGAGCATCGCGCGGCGCACGCGCGGCCACTTCGCGGCGACCTCGCCCAGCAGCTCGATCCCGTTCATCCCGGGCATCATGAAGTCAGAGAGGATGACGTCGACCTCCGTACCCTCGAGCAACGCGAGCGCGGCCGCGCCGGACTCCGCCGCCTCGACGTGGAACCCAACGCGCTCGAGCATTCTGCGCAGGCTGGTGAGCACGAGCCGCACGTCGTCGACGATGAGGACGCGGATCCTCCCGGTCACGAGGCGCTCGCCTCCGCGCCGGCGGCGACGGTCGCGCGCGCCTTGACGGGCAGCACGACCGTCGCCGTCACGCCCTCGTCGGGCTTGCTCTTGAGCCGGATCGTGCCGCCGTGCCGCTGCACGGTCTGGTAGGCCACGTGGAGCCCGAGGCCCGCCGCGGGCTCGCTCTTCGTCGTCGTGAACGGGTCGAAGGCGCGCTCGAGGAGCCCCTCCGCCATGCCGCAGCCGTCGTCCTTCACCGTGAGCGTCACCTTGTCGCCGGCGGCGAAAGTCGTGACCGCGACGTGCCCCCGGACCCCCTTCTTTTCCACCGCCTCGACGGCGTTCGTGAGCAGCGCGAGGACCACCTGCCCCAGCTCGACGCCGTCGCCCTCGACGTCGGGCAGCGTGCCCAAGCTGAGGTCGAGCTCCGCCGCCGCGCGCAGCCGCCCCTCGAGGAGCATGGCGGCGTCCGCGACCAGCGCGTTCAACGAGACCGTGCGCTGCGGGGTCTCCTCACCGCCGATGCGCTTCAGGCTCGCGATGATCGACGAGACGTGCTTCGCGCCCTCCTGCGACTCGCCGATGATCGCCTCGAACTCCTCGAGCGCGCGCAGCGCGTCCGCCGCGCCGGGCGCCGCCGCGGCGATGCGCGCGCGGACCTCGTCGAGGTTCTCCCGCATGAACTGCAGGTTGCCGGCGAGCGCGGCGAGCGGGTTGTTGATCTCGTGCGCGAACGACGAGGCCACCTGCCCCATGCCGCTCACGCGCGCGCGGTGGACCGCCGCCGCCTGCGTCTCGCGGAGCTTCTTGTTGGACTCGTCGAGCGCGCGCGTGCGCTCCTTCACCCGCGACTCGAGGCCGCGGTTCAGCGCGCGGATCTTCGCGTTCGCCATCTCGAGGTCGGCCGTGCGCTGGCGCACGGTGCCCTCGAGAGCCGCCTGCGCGCGCTGCAGCCGGTCGACGAGCGCGATCTTCTCGAGGCCGAGCGCCGCGACGCGGCTGACCGTGCTCAGGAAGAGCATCGCCTGCGTGTTCAGCCGCGGCTCGTCGCCGACGTGGTAGATGCCGATCCAGCCGGTCGGCTTGTCGTGGTCACCCTTGATCGGCTGGAGCATCGCGCGGCGCACGCGCCCGTCGACCAGCCGCAGCGCCTCGAGCAGGTCGGGGTTGTGCTCCTCCTGGAACGGCACGGGGCCGTCGGAGTTGCGGAGGAGCTCGAAGAAGCGGCGCGCGGCCTCGTCCTTGAGCCCGAGGACCGGGTCGCGCCCGAACCCCATGACATGCGTGCGGAGCGCGTCGCGCGCCTTCGGATCGAAGAGCACGCACGTCGCGTGGCTCACGCGCAGGTGCTCCGCGGCGGAATCCACGAGCACGACGAGCAGGTTGTCCACCTCCATCGCCCCGAGGATCGACCGCGCGATGCGGTTCGCCGCCGAGAGCTCCTGGTTGCGCTCGTTCACGATGCGAAGCTGGCCGTCCGCCTCGACGTGCGCCTGCAGCAGGCCGAGCTGCGCGTCGAGCGCCTGCTCCGGGCCCGGCAGCTCGGGCCCCGACACGCGGACCACGAGGTGCCGGCTCTCCTTGGCGACGCGCGGCGTCGCGCCGCGCACGAGCTGCGGCAGCATGCGCGCCGGCCTCGCGTCGGCGGGCGCCTCGGTCGCATACCGCTTCGCGAGCGCGAGGACGAGCAGCCGGAAGACTTCGGAGAACGCCTCGAGCACGCCCCGGCCGTCCGTCGCGGTCTCGAACACGGACACCGCCGACGTCCCGAGGAAGCGACGCGCGTCGGCGGCGGGGACCGCGTCCTCGACATCCCGCTTGTGGATCGAGACGACCGTCGGCAGCGAGAGTCCGCGCGACTTGAGCGTGCCCTGGAGCTCCTGCCACGAGAGCCGGTTGGCCTCGGCCGCGCCGGGCGTCGAGTCCGCGACGAAGACGATCGCGTCGGCCTCCTTCAGCAGCGCGAGCCGCGCGGACGTGCGCGGGGTGGCGCCCGGCACGGCGAGCGCGCGCAGCCGCACGCGGTAGTCGCCGAGCTTGAACTCCTCGACCGGCAGCGCGTCGAAGGCCGCGGTCGCGCCGCCGCCGTTCGACACGCTGTAGACGCGCGAGAGCCCCTCCGGGTCGATCAGCGGACGAAGCGCCAGCAGCGTCGCCGTCTTCCCGGCCCCCGAGGGTCCCCAGTAGACGATGCGAGCGTGAAGGAGGTTGCGCTCCGTATCAATCTGGCTCATCGCGCACGGGCGGAATCCGCCACCCTCATTTCGGCTTAGCGCGCGGGTGGCTTGACCGGCGAGTTCGGCTCAGGCGGCTTCGCGGGGGGTCCCGAGGACCGTCTCGAGCTGAGACAGGGGGGGCGCGGGGGGGACGAGGAGCCGGCAGCGGGCCTCGAGGGTCCCGAGCTCGATGCCCGTGCGGAGGTAGGAGAGGAGCGCGGCGAGGAGGAGGAAGACGCCGAAGGAGAGCCACCCCGACGCCGCCCCGGGCAGGAGCGCCGGGACGAGCAGGCTCGCGACGAGCACCGCGACGCCCGCGGCGAGGAGCATCGCGAGCTCGAGGAGGAGGAGCTTCGGGAGGCGGGTCAGCAGGATCCCGAAGCCGCGCCCGAAGGAGAGGAACGCCGACCGGCGGTCGTGCGCCACGAGGTCGATCCGCGCGTAGGAGTGGACGGCGCCCAGGAGCACGACCAGCGCGGGGAAGAGGATGCCGCGCCAGAACGCCCGGCGGACGGCGAACTCCTGCGTGAAGTGGGCGCGCGCGGCCTCCTCCTGGCTCGCGGCAAGGATCGCGTTGAGCGCCGCATCCGCGAGGTAGAAGAGCGCCGCCGCGGTCGCCGCGAGCCGGATGAAGCGCCCGGCGTACCGGCCGCAGGCCGCGAGCAGCGGGCCCTCCGGCCGGTGGACGAAGGCGGAGACGAGCCCCCCCGCGAGGACCGCGACGACGAGCCACAGCAGCAGGCAGAGCCAGAAGACGCGGGCGGGCGCGTCGAACCGCGCGAGGAAGTCCTCGGTCCACGACCACGCGAATCCGGTCTGGTCGGCGGAGGCGTCGAGGAGCGAGCGCGCCTGCGGGTTCCTCCCGATCTCCTCGCGCGCGGCCCCGTACACCGGCAGGGTGAAGAAGAGGACGATCGGGACCAGCCGCGCGAGCCAGAGCGCGAACACGAGCTTCGGCCGGCGCACCGGCGCCCAGAGCCCCGCGGAGATGGCGGCAAGCGCGTCCTTCACCGCGCCACCCCCGCGTGCGCGCGCACGAGATCCTCGACGTAGAACGTCCAGCGAAGGGCGAGCGTCGCCGGCGGCAGGCTGTCGGCCTCGACGCTCCGCGCGTTGTTCGAGAGGTCGGCGTCGATGCACGAGAGCCAGTCCGGCCCGAGGCGGACCGGCGGGAGCGGGTGGTCGCGCACGAACCGGAAGGTCTTCGTCGTCTCGCGGCCGTGGCTCGTCCAGGTCTCGAGGAGCTCTTCGCCCGCGCGGATCTCGATCGGCAGCTCGATGGCGCCGCGCCGCTGGACCTTGATCGTCCACTCGTAGCCGCCCGGCCCCCCGGCCCCCCCCGCCTCCACCTTCCGTTGGCTCGCCTCGAGGATCGCGGCGTCGAACCGCTCCGCGGTCTCGACCATCGCGTCGAGGAACGGCTCCGCCTTCGGGTCGTTCGCCTTCGCGACCGCGACGAAGTCCTCCGTGGTCGGGTGGCGGAAGCGGTACTTCTCCGCGTAGGCGTACATCATCCGGTCGAACGCCCCCTCGCCCACGAGGCCGCGCAGCGTGTAGAGGAGGATCGCCGGCTTCGGGTAGCTGTTCGCGCGGTAGTCGGAGCGGTCCGCGAACTCCCAGCCCTTGAGCACCATCGCGTCGCGCGTCCCGCTGCGGAGGTACCCGTTCCGGTCCCCCATCGGCTGCGGGATCCGCACGCGTTTGTCGAAGTGGAGCGCGGGCATGTCGCGCAGGTAGTCCCAGAACGGCGCGTCCTCGGGCACCGGGAGAAGCGAATCGGGCCGCTTCCACGGGTGCGGCAGGTCGTCGATCCACCGGCCGACCCCGAGGAGCGAGCGAAGCCGCCCGTACATCGACGGCGCCTCGAACGGCCGGAACCGCGGCAGGTGGAAGGGGCCGTACCGCACCGTCGCCGTCTCGGGGCCGAGCGCGACCTCGTGGACGCGCGCGTCCGTGAACGAGGTGAACCCCTCGTCGAGCCACGACTCCTCGAACTCGTTCGACCCGAGGAGCCCGTAGAAGAACTGGTGGCCGAACTCGTGGATCGTGACCGCCTCGAGGCCGGTCGCGTACGAGGGCGCGTGCGCGTCCGCGAAGATCGTGATGAGCGTCGGGTACTCCATGCCGCCCGCGGCGCGGCCGCCCGACGGCGGGTCGACGATCGTCAGCGTGCCGTAGGGGTACCGGCCGAACCACATGCCGTAGCAGGCGAGCGACGCGCCGGCCGCCTGCCAGATCCGGTCCACGAGCTCCTCGTGGTCCGCCTGGTAGAGGATGCGCACGCTCACCGTGCCGCCGGGCTTCACCTGCGACGCCTCGAGGCCGCGATGCTCGGCGGTCCTCTTGAGGAGGTCGCGCAGCTTCAGGCCGAGCTTCGCCGAGTCGTCGCAGAAGGAGTCGAACGTCCAGGTGAACTCCTTCGCGCGGAAGCGCGGCGACGCGGTCCACGCGAAGTCGTGCACGTCCTCCTGCTGGAAGGTCGTCGTGACCGTGCCGTCCGGGTTCTTCACGGGGTCGGCGCCCTTGCCGGTCGCGCCGACCACGTATCCCTCCGGCACCGTGACCGACACGAGGAAGGTGCCGTAGTCGGCGAAGAACTCCGTGTTCCTGTGGAACTGGTGCGTGTCCCATTTGGGTTCGCCCTCCGCGTTCACGCGCAGCGCGGCGACCTTCGGGAACCACTGCGCGGCCATGAAGAAGAGCGAGCTCGGGTCCTCGGGGTCTCCCGACCAGCCGGTGCGCGCGAAGACGCGCGGGAGCCGGCTCGTGAACTCGACCTTCAGGGAGAGGGTCTCCTGGGGGGGTACGGGGGCCGGGAGCTTCAGGAGCGCGAGCGTCGCGTCCTTCTC
>DASUGR010000081.1:0-25407 GCA_036273915.1 Planctomycetota bacterium
GGGCCGGTCCATCTGCTGGTCACCGACCTCCTGCTCCCGGAGATGGACGGCACGGCGCTGGCCCGGATCCTCGCTGGCAAGCGCCCCGAGATGCGCACGCTCTTCGTGTCGGGCTACGCCGAGGGCGTGCTCGGCGCCCAAAGGACGGGCCCGGAGAAGCCGGACGTGCTTGACAAACCCTTCGGACGGCGGGAGTTTCTGGAGCGTGTCCGCCACATCCTGGATGGGGCCGCCGCGCACGTGCCCGCGGAGTAGGAGGCTCCCCGCGTCGAGTCGCGGCGAAACAGGCAGCGGCGCGCCACGGGGCGGTTCGCGACTGGTATCTTCTCCCGCGGCGCACAAGCAGGCGCGCCCGGCATTCCCCTTTCACATTCCCCTTCTTCACCGGGGCGCCCGCGTTCCCCCTCGGCAGGCGGCGGCGCGCCGCGGCAGAGCGCAGAGAGATTCGTCAGACTGCTGTCGCGGGAGCGAAAGGGGGCGGACGACAGGCCCGCCCCCCCGAGGCGCCGAATCCGGTGACGGAGACCCGGACGCCACGCGTGTGCCGTTTCCGACGGCAGGGCGCACTCGGCAAACAGGGTGCCGGACCGGCGGGCGACCGCTCGCGCCGGGCGGCGCGGCTTCCGGTCCCGCGGCGTCGGGGAATATGCCGACCCGCCTGCGCGAGTTCCCCCCCTCCGCGGAGGAGGCGATGGGTCGCATCGACTTCCCGCGCGGTGTTTCCGGTCGGGACGGCGTGGAATCGTCCGCGCCTGGACGCCGGCCGCGGCTGGGATGGGGTTCGGATCCCCGCAGAAGAGCCATGAAGGAGCGCCGCAGCACGGACCGGATCCCGGACGACTTCCCCGGTCTCCTCACCCGTTCCCTCCACGACGCCGACATCCACGCAGTCA
Source organism: Planctomycetota bacterium (assembly GCA_036273915.1). Lineage (GTDB taxonomy): Bacteria > Planctomycetota > PLA2 > PLA2 > PLA2 > PLA2. The sequence continues at coordinate 894 of DASUGR010000081.1, forward strand.
GGATCCGGGACCTCGCCGACGGCGGCGCGTGCGCCCTGGCCGACTTCGAGCCGACCGTCGGCACGGAGTACTACGCGGGGTTCTTCCTCGCGGGCTCCGGCGGGATCCCGCTCATCGCCAGGGTCCAGGTCGTGTGGACCAGGCGCGAGTTCGACGAGTACGCGATCGGCTTCGAGTTCCTCTATGAAGGCCAGGCGCAGCTCGACTCCGTGATACGCATCCGCGACTACCTCGCCGCGCGGCGGCGGGAGATGGTCGGCGCGAGCGGCTGAGCACGGCGGTTGCGCCATCGGCCCGCGACGTGCGTATGCAGGAGTAGGACAGCGGGGTGGCGCGATGCCGATACGAAGGCTCTACCGCCGGGTAACCGGCATGTACCGGAAGGCGGGCACGGTCGCCCGGCACGCGCTCCGGGGGATCCCTGCGAGGTCGGCGCGGACAGGGTCGGCGGGGCTCGCACGCATCGACGCACAGCGGCGCCTCCTCGATGCGATGCGCGAGCTGCCCGAGCCGTACCGGACCACGATCGTGCTCTGCCGGATCGACGGGCGCTCGCCGGAGGCCGTCGCGCGGTGGCTGCGCGTGCCCGCCAAGGTCGTGAGGGCACGGCTGCGGCACGCGCTGCGGTTTCTCGCCGAGCGGCTGGAGGGGCGCGGCGCGTAGGCGCGCGTCGTCCCGACTGACCCGGCGGAGTACTCGCCGCGCCTGACGCGCTATCTGAGCGTCGGGGCCTATTCCCCGTACCTCACAACCGCGAACTCGACCCGCTTCCGCAGAGATCCACCTTCGACGTAGTGCTCCCAGCGACGGGGCACGAGGCCGTCGCCGCCCATCGCCCGCGCCTTCGCCTGGGCGGCCTTCATGACTGATGTCCAGTCGGGGACAAGAGCAACACCCTACGACGGACCGAATGCGACCGTGTGCGTGTCGAGGTCGAATGTCCACGAGACGGCCTCGCCCCGGAACTGGGCGGCGATGTCCCCGGTGTCCGAGCCGTCGAACGTCACGGTTCCGACGACCGTCCCCCCCGACGACCGGCAGGAGAAGGCGAGCGTGCCCGTTCCGAAGTTCGACGAAGAGCTGCCGGTGAGGCTCAGGCTCGCCACGTCGAGGTCGCAGCCGCTCTCGTCGTCGGTCGAACCGCTTCCGGTCACGCTGAAGCCCGCGGCCGACCGTACGAAGGTGAACGAGCCGCCGCCTGTCGCGACGCCGTAGAAGTGCTGGCCCTCGAGCGACCACAGGACCGTCGCCTCCTCGCCGAGGTCGAATCCGTCGCCGAGGTCGTCGGCCGTGGAGATGATCCCCTCGAGGCCTCCGTCAGGGAGGGTGATCGTGTAGGCGCCGGTCGCGACGTCGAGCGTCGCGTTCGCGGGCGGCGCGCCTCCGAGCGACTCAAGGAGCGCCGCGACCTCGTCGTGGGCCGTGACGACGTCCCCGAGGCTGTTGGAGAGGCAGTACCAAACGATGCCGTCGTTGCTCTCGCACCCGCCCGTGACCGAGAAGCAATGGGAATCTCCCGAGCACGCCGCGAGTAGAAGGCAGAGAAGCAGGAACACCGGCCGCCCCACGGCGCCCATGCTACCCGGACCGGCGACGCGAGGGGGGCGCGGGGGCCGGGAGCTGGCGGGCTGCAAGATTGCTGACACAATCGCGATCGGCCGCCTGCCTGGCGATGGGCCCTGCGGCCAGGGCCCCGGGCAGCGGGGTATCATGACGACAACGCCGGGGAGGACCGCCCGATGAAGCCGCTGCTCTGCACTCACCGCTCGTCCGCCCCGCCCGACCGCATGTGGGCGCTCGCGTCCGACTTCGCGCGTGCTGCCGACCGAATCACGGCGATCACGAAGGTCGAGATGCTGACGCCCGGCCCCGTCGGCGTCGGCACGCGCTTCCGCGAGTGGCGCGGCCGCCACGACGTCGACATGGAGATCTCCGCGTGGTCGCCGCCGCGCAGCTACTCGCTCCGGGGTTATGCCATGGGGACCGAGTTCACGTCGGAGATCCGCTGCGTCCCCGACGGCTCCGGCACGCGCCTGGAGATGGAGATCCACGTGCGCCCCCAGACCTTCGGCGCGAAGCTCCTCTCCCCGCTCCTCGCACTGATGACCAAGGTGATGGTGAAGTCCTGCGCAAAGGACCTGGTGGACATCGCCGCCGCGGCCGAGCGCGCAGGCGACGCGACGGGCGAGGTCCGCATCGGCTGAGAGCACCTCCGCGGCCGCCCTGGGCGGGGACGTGGTAGCCTCAGACCCCTCGGTTCATCTTGCACCGGAGAAGAGGCGCCGTGGCCAAGCTCTTGGCACGACTCGTGCCCCAAGCCCGTGCCTTCGAACTCCCGCCTGCGGAGCGCGGTCCCCGAGCGCGGCCAGGAGCGCCTCGCTTCCCTCGCCGCATTGGCGACGCGCACGGAATCATCGATGAGCGCCTTCGGTGAGCGCTGGCACCGCAATCTCCGCCTGTGGCCGCGCTTGCCGAGACCGACGGCGGCATCATGGCGAGACTCCTCCTGTCTTGCGCGACAGCAGAGGGGAATCCCCCTGCGGGGCGACCGTTCCCGCGTGCTCCTGAGCGGCAGCAGATCGTGAAGGACGGCGATGGCGGACGGGGTGAGAGCAGGCTCAACTCCAGTCTCCAGTTTGATATCGCGCGGGTCCCACTGGTCCCGTGCCGCGGCGGACGCGACCAGAAGACAAGAGCCGTGCCCCGTCGCATCCCGGCATGTCAACCACGACCGCCGCGATCCGTCGATCCGTCGCAGCCGTTCAAGGGGGACCCGCTCGACTCCGATCAGAGAGGGAGAAGGGGACCCTCATGCGGACGATTACGCTCGTTGCGCTGGCGCTCGTGGCCGGCGGCTGCTCCCTCGAGACCACCGGGGCCCCGGGGAACACCCCGCCCACCCTCACGCTGCTCGCGCCGGCCGCCGCGGCGCTCGTGGCCCCGGGTGCGCTCCTGCGGATCGACTACGTCGATGCGGACGCGGAAGACACCACCCTCACCGTCGTCTACGCGGACGGCGACGGCGACCCGGGAACAACGGCGGACCAGATCGCGATCACGCTCGGCCGCACCGGGGGCAGCGGTGTCGTGCAGACCGTCTTCTGGGACACGACCGGCGTCGTGTCGGGCACCTACACGATCGTCGGTTCCACGCTGGACGGCCAGAACCCGCCCGTCGTGGCCACCGCGACGGGTCTCGTCACCGTGAACGCCCCGCCCACGGTCTCGTTCACGGGACCGGTTTCCGATGTGGAGGCGACCGTCGGCTCGATCGTCGCGATCGGCTACGCGGACGACGATCCGGACGACGACGCGACGACGGGGCTCTTCGCCGACACCGATGGCGATCCCGCCACGACCGGCGACCGGTACGCGATCGGGGCCGCGCGGCCCGAGCAGGACGGCGCGCCGCAGAGCCTGGACTGGGACACCTCCGGCGTGCCTGCGGGCACGTATCGCATCCTCGCCGTGACCTCGGATGGGCGTCACCTCCCCGTCGCGGCGACGGCGACGGGGATCGTGACGCTCGTCGATCCGGGCATGGCTATCGAGCTGCTCGGGGACGGCGGCAACGTCACGTTCGCGAATCCTCTCGCCGGGGACCGCACCACGTTCACGTTCGAGATGTGGATCAAGCTCTGGCACCCGCCGGTCGTCGGCGCGCCCCAACCCACGCGGAACCTCATCTACGTCGAGTCCTACGTCGGCGGCGGCCCGCTCGACGGCGCGCAGCGCAACTTCACCTTCGTGAGCCTCGACGACGGCGGCGTCGCGGACGACCAGCCCGGAGCGATCCTGCAGGTCAGCTGGCCCAACGACGGCCTGGCGTACCCGTACACCGATCCGGTGCCGCAGGGCGAGTGGATGCACCTCGCTTTCGTCCGCACGGGATCGACGCTCCGGATCTTCGTCAACGGCGCCCTCGCCGCGGAGGGCGGAGCGCTCACATACACCGGCCCCGAGCCCACCGAGTTCCATCTTGGCCTGTTCGTGAACCCCGTAAGCGGGAACGAGTGGGGGCGCTTCGTCGTGGACGAGGTCCGCGTATCCTCGGTCGCGCGCTACGACGCCGATTTCGTTCCCGCGGTCAGGTTCGAGCCGGATGGCGACACGCTCAGCCTCTGGCACTTCGACGAAGCCGCGGGCACGGCGACCGCGGACGCGAGCGGTAACGAGTCGGACGCGGTGCTCGCTGCGGGGGCGACGCGGGTCGTCGCGGAACGCTGACGTGGGCAGCCCACGTCGCGGGGGGGGCGGGCAGTGCCCGCGAAACTCCTCGCGAGGGGAATTGCGTCTCCATCTCGCGCGCAACCGGGGAGGCCACGCATCTTGGCCACCCCCTACTTTCCTTACCGTCCGCAAGGCGCGCCAGCGCGCGTGCAGACCGTCGTGCGCCTGCGTTGTCATTGGGCATGGTGCCCGGAAGGGCGTCCCTCTTGTTCCTCCACGTCGCGCTTGCTGCGTCGTGCACCGCGGCACGGCGGGCCGCGCCGGTCCTGTCGCCTCCGCAGCCGGGAATGAGCTGCGACGGCGATCGCGACGGTGATGGCCGCGTCCTCTGGTGGCTCGGGAAACTGGACTACACGTGCACGTCGGTGAACCCCGCCGATACCGGCGCGCGGATCGATCTCTATCGGAGGGGCGAGATGCAGTGGGAGTACCTTGGCGGGGACGGGCGCGTTCCACGGCTCGTGCGGCCGGGGGAGGAGGATCTGAGTTCCATCAACCTCTCGGGCCGGTCCGACGCGACGCTACTCGTCGTCGCGACCTTCCTCGACGGGGCGGGCGGCGTGACGGACGTGGAGACTGTGTTCCTTCGACCGGACCCCCACGATCCTTGCGGCTGGCTCCCGCCGTAGGCGCTCCCGCTGAGAGCGGGGGTGCGCACGCGCCGCGATCCCCGCGTTGTCCGTCGCGCTCCCCGCGTCGTTCCGCCGCGGAAGGCCGGCGACGGAGCGCGTCCCCGCCCATCGATCTGTGCCGGACTCCGAGGCGCCGCGCGCGGCGAGGGTCGCGGTCTCGGCGCGGCACGCCCCGTGCCCTCACCGCGAGGGGGGCGTGAGCCTCGGGACGTCGATCCTGCGCCAGGAGTCCGCGAACTCCTTGATCTCGATCATCTGGCCGATCGGCACGTCCCGAAACACCTGCGTCGTGCCGCTCGTCGGCCAGCGGATCTCGAGCCGGGCGATCCGCCGCGCGTCGCCGAGCCCGATCGTCTGCTCCAGCGGGTTCGCGCCGAAGCTGCCGCCCGTCGTCACGTGCCGGTGGATCGTCAGCGGTCTCTCGCCCTCCGTCACCACCCTGATCCGCGCGCCGATCGCCGCGCGGTTCGTCTTCGCGCCCACGAGCTTCAGCGTGATCCAGCCGTTCCCGGCGCCGGGGTTCTGGAACAGCACGTTGTGGTACCGGTCGACCGGCACCGCGCCCCCGAGCTCGACCAGCATGTCGAGGTCGCCGTCGCGGTCCCAGTCCCCGCACGACACGCCGTGCCCCTTCTGGAGGTGCCCCGTGCCCGAGCGCGCCGTGACGTCGGCGAACCGCGTGCCCCCCATGTTCCTGAACATCCGGTTCGGGATGATCGTGCCGATCTCCGGCTCCCCGGTCCCGAGGTAGATGTCCAGGAACCCGTCGCCGTCGAGGTCGCCGAAGTTGCAGCCCATCGTCTCGTAGACGCCGTCGAGCCCCGCCTCCTTCGCCATGTCCTTGAAGCCCCTGCCCTCGAGATTGCGGTAGAGCCGGCACCTCTCCCGGTCGTGGGGCATGCCGATCAACCCCTTCACGACGTCCGCCGTCGAGCGGTCGTAGGACGTCGCGAAGATGTCGAGCCACCCGTCGTTGTCGAAGTCGAACGCCCAGCACGCGAACCCGGCCTGCGGGCCGTCGATCTGCATCGCGCGCGTGACCTCGCGGAACGTCCCGTCGCGCTCGTTGTGGTAGAGCCGCGAGCGGCCGGCGAGGATGTTCACGAAGAGATCCGGCCAGTCGTCGTTGTCGTAGTCGATCCACACGGCTCCCTTGACCATCCGGTCGCCGCCCGCGACGCCCGCGAGCGTCGCGCGTTCCTCGAACGTCCCGTCGCCGCGGTTGCGATAGAGCAGGTTGGCCGTCTGCTCGCAGCACACGAACAGGTCGAGGAACCCGTCGTTGTCGTAATCGCCCCACGCCACGGAGTGCGAATCGACGGCCTCGCCGAGACCGGCCCCAACGGTCACGTCCTCGAACGTGAAATCGCCGCGGTTGCGGAGCAGCGACTGGCGGAGCGGGCCCGCGAGCCACCCCCCGCGCGCGACGTAGATGTCGGGCCGCCCGTCGTTGTCAAAGTCCGTCTGCACGCAGTAGAGCCCGCCGAGCTGCCCCCGGACCCCCCCAGCCTCCGTGCGATCCTCGAACGTCCCGTCCCCGCGGTTCAAGTAGATCGAGAGGTGATCCATCGGCTCCATCGTCGACACCACGACATCCAGGAGCCCGTCGCCGTCGAGATCCTCGAGGATCGCGCCGCCGGCCTCGCTCATCCGGTCGAGGCCGACGAGGTCGCTGATGTCGTCGAAGCGCACGAAGGGCTCCTCGCCCGCGAGGAACTTCTCCAACGGCAGCCTGAACCTCGGGTCGACGCCGTCCGGCCACTCGCCGAGCGTCATGCAAGCGAGGTTCAGGAGCCAGCGCACCTCGAGGTCGTCGGGGAGCCCGTCGCGCGCCTGCGCCTCGAGGATCTCCGTGAAGTGGCGGACCGCCTCGCGCGAACCCGCCTGGTTGCCGTGCACCGCGGACGGCGCGATCGGCAGGATGCACGCGCTCGCGCCGCGGCAGTCGACGCAGTTGTCGTTCTCGCCGCGCCGCAGCGCGGTCACGCCCTGCACGTACGCGATCGTCGGGAGCCACTCGCGCGCGAGCGCGGGGTCGGGCTCCACGTTCGCGCGCAGCGCCGCGAGCACCGCGCCCGCGCCCGCGACGTCGCCCTCGTAGAGGAGGAACGCGGCGCGCAGGATCTGGCCGCTGATCCGGTCCTCGCTCGTCTGCCCCGCGGGCGGGGGCCGGTCGAGCTTCAGCGAGTCGATGAGCCGGAACCCCACGCGGTCCCAGATGGCCGCGACGTCCTCGAGCGACGCCCTCTCGTCCCACGGCGTGATGAGCTTGCCGACGAGGCTGAAGCCGCTCGTGTCGACGTAGCGGCGCGCGGAGGCGCCGGGCGGGAGCGTGGTCGCGGGCGCGCCGCCCCGCGTCAGGTGGAGGACGGCCACGATCGCCGCCAGTCCGGCGACGCCCGCGAGCACGAACCGGATGCGGCGCGCGGCGCTCATGGCTGCGTCGCCAGTGTAGGGGCGATCGCCCGTCGCGCAACGGAACGCGCCCGGTCACGATCGAACCGGTCACCTCGTGTCGCGTCGCGCGGCGGGATCCCGCCGCAGCACCGGCTTGATGTCCACGACCGGCGTGCCGTCGATCGCCTCGATCGGCCCGATGCGGAGACGGCGGCCGCGCACGCTTCGCACCGTGACCGGATGGAGCCCGAGCGGGTTCGGGCGGTCCGGCGAACGCGTCGCGAAGACGCCCGTGAGCCGCCGCTTCGGGTCCTTCGGCGGGCGCACGCGGAGCACGCCGCGGTCCGACCGGTGGAGCCACGTGATCACGATGACCTCGTCGCCCGCGGCCAGGCGGAAGAGGCCGCGAGCGGCCCACGCGTACACGTCGAGCCACGCGTCCGGCGCGCCCTCCGAGCCCTGCCTCGGCGCGCCCCTGCGCTCCTTGAGGGTGGATCGGATCACGCCGACCGGTCGTACCTGCCTCTTGTCGAGCCCTCCGCCCATGCGGCACGGATCGTACACCGAAGTGGGGGGGGCTGGGGGGCGCGCCTCCGGGCCTCGGGCGCCGCGGGATTCGCGCGCATGCGATAGAGTCCCGGGATGGAGATCCTCGAAGCCCGGACGACGGCGGACCGCGCGCGCGTGGCCGACGTTGCGCGTCTCGCGTTCGGGCGCGAGCACATGCCGCCGCTCGTCCACGCGGCGCGGCGCATCGGCTCCGCGCTCTGCTCGCGCGCGAGCGCATGGCTCGGCACCGTCGACGGCGAGCCCGTCGCGTCGCTCCTCCGCTACGACTTCACGCTCCGCCGCGACGGCGAGCGGCGCCGCGCGTTCGGCCTCGGCGGCGTCGGCACGCACCCGGACCACCGCAAGAAGGGCCTCGCCACGAGCCTCTGCCGCGAGGCGGCGGAGCGCCACGGCGGCGCGGGGCTCCTGTTCTCGGCGGTCCCGGCCGCGTTCTACGAGCGCCTGGGCTACGTCGCCGTGCCCGCGTGGGAGCACGTGTGCGAGCGCGCCGACGCGCTCGCGGGCTCCGGCCGCCGCGCGACGCTCATGCCGCTCGACCCGCGCCGCGAGGTCGACCGCCTCGCCGCGGCGTGGGACATCGCGCACGAGGGCTCCTGGCACATCGAGCGCGACGCCGCGCGCTGGCGCCTCACGCTCGAGATCTGTCCAAACGACCTCTGGTTCGCCGTCGACGCGGGCGGCTACGTGCGCATCGCGCTCGAGAAGGACGCGCTCGAAGTCGTGGAGCGCTGCACGCCCGATCCCGACGGGGCGCTGCGCGCGGTGGCCGCGTTCGCCGAGGGGAGGACGATCACGACCTGGCTGCCCCCGGACCCCCTGCTCCTCGTCCACTTCGAGGACCGCGGCCGCGCGACGACGCGCCCGATGCTGCGGGGCGTGGGCGTGCCCGAGACGGCCCGCTTCTCCCCGGCGGACTACTTCTAGCTCCCGCTCACGAAGACCTTGAACCCGCCGTAGCTCAGCCGCTTCGAGTCGAAAGGCATCGCTCCCGGCTGCATCAGGTCCTGCAGGCGCTTGTCGCTCATCACGGTCCGGTTGACGCGGTCGCGGTGCGCGCGCGACTTGTAGACGATCCACGCGAAGATCGCGGTCTCGCCCGCGCGGAGGCCGGCGAGCTTCTGGAACGGCGTCCCGAACTTCGCCTTGAGGTCGTCGCCGACGGCCTCGCGGTACTCGAGCGCGCCGTGGTCCATCCAGACCTTGCACGCGATCCGCGCGATGCGGCGGTAGGCCGCCATGTTCTTCTTCGGGATGGGCAGGACGAATCCGTCGACGTACAAGGTCACCTCCCGTGCCGGATTATCCGCGCTCATTTGTTCTCGCACGACACCTCAGCCGCGGAGCGACGTCACGAGCCGGTCGAGCTGCTCGAACGACTCGCGCGCGCCCTCCTCCATGCCCGCCGCCACGGCGCCGTCGAGCGCCTCCTTCGACGGGTAGCGCTCGTGCGCCACGAGCTTCGTCATGCCGTCGCGCTCCTCGAACTTCACCGTCACGACCGCCTCCGCGTCCGGGAACGCCTCGAACACCTGCGTGTAGACGAGCCGCGTCGGCCGCTCGACCTCGAGGTAGCGCCCCGAGAACGCCGCGACGACCTCGCCGCCGCTCCCGAGCACGTAGCGGTACGTGCCGCCCGCCCGCACGTCGGCCTCGCACTGCACGAGCACGACGCCCCGCGACGCGGGCGCCCACCAGCGCCTCACGTGCTCCGGCCTCGTGTACGCGTCGAACACGATCCGCGCGGGCGCGCGGAACGTGCGCGTCATAAGGAGGTCCGTGTCGGACGTCCGCTCCATCGAGGTGCGGCCCGCCGTGTCACTTTCTCTTCTTGCGGCCATCTCGGTTCTCCTCTTCTTTCATCCCTTCGATCACGTCGTCCAGCCGGTCCATGCGCTCGTCCCAGATGCGACGGTAGCGCTCAAGCCAAAGGTTGAGCTCCCGGAGGGGCGCGGCGCGGAGCGAGTAGATCCGCTGCTGCGCCTTCGCCTCCACCTCGACGACGCCGGTCTCGCGCAGCACGCGCAGGTGCTTCGACGCCTGCGGCTGGCCGAGCGAGAGCGCGTCGCAGATCTCGCCCACGGAACGCGGGCGCCTGCCGAGGGCCTCGACGATCCGCAGCCGGGTCGGCTCCGCGAGCGCTCCGAGCGTCTCGATCATGGCTGTAGTTACGCATATGAGTATATACCTGTCAAGGAATATTATGAGGGCAGGGCCCGGGGGTGAGGGGATGGGCCTCGGCGGCGGCCGACGGGAGCCCGCTACTCCCGGGCCGCAGCCTCCGCGGCGTCGAGCGCGAGGCGCAGGTAGGCGTCGCCGCCGAGGCCGTACGCCGCCGCGAGTCGCGCGAGCACGAACCGGTCGTGCGGCACGTGCACCCCGAACTCGGCGCGCAGGACGACGTCGACCGTGCATCCCGCGAGGCCCGCCAAATCGAGCGCGGTAAGGCCCAGCGCCTCCCGACGCGCACGCAGGGAGTCTTCCAAAGCTTTCCCTCCGATTCCGCGACGGATCGTAACGCCGCGTTCGCGGTCTGGCAAGCCGCTGGCGCGTCGCCGGCGGCAGACGCTTGCGGCGCGCAGCCGGGGGAGGTGAGGGGGCGCGGGGGGCAGGGGCCCCCCGCGCGCGTCCGGGTCACCGCGCGAAGTCGATGCCGCTCGGCTCGCCGCTGAGCGGGATGACCCCGCCGACGGGCGTCAACGTCCCGGCCGCATCGACGGCGAACACGTGGAGCCCCGCGCCGCTCTCGTCACCCGCGAACAGGAACGCGCCCGTGTCGTCCGCGACGAGCGGGCTGAGGCCGACAGCGGCCGCGATCGTGAAGGGGGAGTTCGCGACCTCGGTCAGCGCGCCGGTCGCGACGTCCACGTCGTAGACGTGCATGATCTGCGTGTCGTACTCGTTCGCGAAGAGCCGGGCGCCGTTCCGCGTGAAGGCGAGGCTGTTCGGCTCGGTCTGGCTCGTGGCCAGCGCCGCGTTCTCGGTGGGCGTGCCGTCGACCGCGAGGTCGTACACGCGGATCGCCCCGAAGCCGTGATCGGGCACGTAGAGCCTTCCCTGCGGCGACATCTCGAGCCCGAAGGCGTACGAGTTCGCATCGGGGTAGTCGAACGGGTTGTTCGTGATGGGCGTCAGGGTGCCGTCCACGGCCACGGCGAAGACGTGCACCGAGCTCGGATCGGCCGTCTCGTCGTTCACGTAGAGGTAGTTGCCGTCGGGCGAGAGCTTCGGCACGTCCAAGGTGGAGCCGCCGTCCGAGAACGGCGAGCCCGCGACCGGCGCGAGCGCGCCCAGCGCGTCGATCGCGAGGACGTGCACCGCATCGGCGTCGTAGTCCGCGACGAAGAGGAGGGTGCCGGCCGCGTTCACGACGACCCCGTAGCACGCCGATGCTCCGGCGATGGCGAACGGGGACCCGACGACCGCCGTGAGCGCCCCCGTCGCGGGGTCGATGTCCCAGACCGCGACGCTCGCGTCGTTCGTGGCGAAGACGCGGCGCGTCCCGACGTGGACGCGCACGCAGTCGGAGTCGCCGCCGAACCCGGCCGACGTGCCACCCGTGTCGTACGGCGATCCGGCGAGCGGCGTGAGGACGCCGGCGCCGTCGACCAGGAACCCGTAGACCAGGTGGTCGTCGTCGTGGACGAAGACCGCGGCCGGCAGCACGACGGCGACCCCCGCGGGCGCGGAGTCGCCGACGGCGTTGGAGACGACGACGTCGTGATCGCCCGGCAGCACGTCGGGCATCGTGAAGACGATCGTGCCGTCCGCCCAGGACGTGATCGCCGCGGACGTCGCGCCCACGAAGACCTCCCCCTGCGTCGTCCCGAACGAGGTCCCCGTGATCGTGACGGCGTCCGCCACGACGATCCGGTTCGGCGCGATCAGCAGGATCGCGGGCACCGAGCTGTCGCCGTCGTTCCCGCACCCGCCGAGCGTTCCCGCGAAGAAGGCAAGACACAGCAGAGTGAGACTTCGCATGCAACCTCCCCGCCATGATTGGCAGGCGCAAGCGTAGGCCCCCCCGGGGACGCTTTCCAGCCCGCTCCTCTAGGGTCCGTTCCGGATTCGGCGGTGCTCGGGATCCGCGGGCGGCAAGGGTGTTCGGGCGTTCGGCGGAGTCCAGCCTGGCGCGCCGGTTGCGCGGCGATCAAGGCGGCGCCGCTTCGGATCCGCTCGCGGCCCCGGCCTTCAGGTCGGACTCACTCCCCGCGCAGGGGCCGGAAGCCTTCGAGCAACTCCTGGATCTCCTTCGCCCAGCGGTCCTTCTCGCCGCCCGAGACGTAGACCTCGACCTGGTACTGCCGGTCGTTCCTGCACTCCGCGAGGAACCAGCGCGTCGTCTGGACCGTCCCCCCGAGGCCGGTGAGCACGAGCCGGATCGCGCGATCCGTGAGCGGCGGCTTCCACAAGTCGTCGCGCTCCACCGGGCCCCGGCGCTTCTCGTCCGGGTACGCCGCCTCGAAGCGCTTGACCTTCTGTTGCGCGAGCTGCTCGAGCGTGAGCTTCCGCGTGGCCGCGGTCCGCGCGTAGATGCGGACCATGATCACGGTCTGGTCGCCCCTGCGCTCGAACTTCGCGACCATGTCGTTATCCGTCTCGGCCTTCGCGAACTCCTCGGGCGGCACCTCGAGGAGCCCCTCGGGCTTCACGAGCTCGAGCCGCCAGTGGGCGAGCGTCTTCTTCGCGCGCTTCAGTCTCTCGGGGTCGATCGGGGGGGGCTCCGGGGGCCGGCCCTTGTCGGCGTCGTCGGCCGCCTTCTCCGCGCCGAGGAACCGGAACGACGCCCGCATGCCCCCGATTTGCGCCTCGAGGTCCGCGTCGTCCATGGCCACGTTCGTGCGGAGCACGTGGAACACGTAGAGGAAGCCGTTCTTGCGCGCGACGTGCCAGGTCAGCCGCGCCCAGTCCGCCCGCACGTCGCGGAACCATGCCTCCTCGCCGCCCAGCCTGGCCTTGCCCTCCTCGATCTTCGACCCGGTCTTGAAGGGCTCGACATCCTCGATCGTCGCGGCCCAGTCCTTGGCGATCTCGTCGAGCCCCTTCTTGCGGAGCGCGTCCGAGAGCGGGTAGACCATCACGCGCACCCTGCCCGTCGCCTTCGGATCCGACCCCGCGAACTCCGTCGTGAGGAGCACCTTGGCGTCGCGGTCGGGCGTCGCCACGTCCCAATCCACGCCGTCGGGAAGCGGGAGCTCGAAGGTCTTCCCGTCCCCGACGGGGTCGCTTCCCTCGGCCACCGCGAGAAGGGCGAGGAGGAGGACGGGCAGCGCGCGGCGCATGCCCCGGGAGCCTGCAACCCAAGTGCCGGGGCGGAATCCGCCCGGCATGCGGCGTTTCCCGCTACCTTCCGGTATCAGGGAAGGACACCCGTGCGGTCTCGAGCGGACGGACCTCCACCTCCCGCTCGACCGTCGCCCTTCCGCGCGAGAGCCGCGCGACGTAGCGTCCGGGCGCGAGGTCCGACACGCGGTCGCCCTCCCCGGCGACCTGCCCGTCCGGCCAGAGAACGACGAGCTCCGTGAGCTCCGCGTCGTCATCCGGCCTCTCCTCCTCGACGAGCTCGATCGCGCCGGGCTCCCCGAGGACGAGGTCGCCGACGGCGCTCGTGCGCCTCGCGTCGATGCGCGCGCGGGCGGTTCCGAGCCCCTGCTTGCGGGCCGTGATCCACGCGCCCGTGAAGCCGGGCGCGAGGATCCGGAACGTGCCGTCGGCGTGGGTGAACGCCTGCCCCGGGTCGCCGGGCAGGCCCGTCGCGCACGAGACCACGGCCCCGCCGAGCGGATGCGACGTGGCGTCGAGAACCCGGCCCGTGACCCGGACCTCCGGCGCGAGCACGAGAGTCCCGACGTCGGACACCATGCCAGGGAGCGTGGCAATCGTCACCGCTGCCCCCGGACCCCCTTCGCCTTCCGCGACCAGGACGCCGGTACCCTCGCCAAGCCCATTGATCTCGAACTCTCCCTCGTCGTCCGTCCTCATGTGCGCTTCGCCGGCGGATCCGCTCAGGAGGATCCATCCCTGCACGACGCCGTTCGCGTCGCGCAGCCGGCCGCGCACGGTGGCGCCCGGCAGAAGCGTCGCCGTCAGCGTCGTCTGCACGCGCCACTCCGGGATCTCGAGATCGAGGAACCCCATCGCCTCGATCCGGACCTCGTAGAGGGCCTCGGGGTCGAGGTACGTGCACTTGACCCCTTCCTCGTCGCGAAACGTCGCCTCAGCGTCGATCGGGTTCCCGTCCGGGTCGCGCACGTCGATCTCCACGGAGACGCCCCTTCGCAGCACGACCTCATGGACCGGCGCCCCGGGCTCGGGGGAGGTGTGCAGTTCCACGCCGGTATCGAGGAACCTGGGCGCGGTGACCGTGATCGCCGCTTCCGCGCCCGCAGGTTCGGAGACCTTCAGCGTGACCGACCCGTCGTCGTCGACGCGCTCGCGCTCGGCGCAGGCATCGGGGATCGCGCGGCCGTCCGTATCCACGATCCGGAGCCGCACGCACGAGTGCTCCACCGGCGCGAGCGCCACCCGCACGTCGGAGGCCGAGGCGCCCTCGAGGAGCTGGATCTGCGTGGACGCCCGAAGCTCGTCCTGCGTCGCCTGGAGCGAGAGGTGCCCCGGAGAGAGGCCGCGGATCTCGAACCGGCCGAGGGCATCGGCGCCATGCCACCAAGAGCGGTCCCCATCGATCATCCAGACGCTGGCGCGCGGCGCGGGCGCGCCGCCCGGAAGGAGCACGATGCCGGAGACCGTCGCGGATCGCGGGAGCACGATGCGGACGTCCTGGTCGCCGGACGCCACCCGGGAACGCCGGTCCACGTAGCCGTCGGCGCTGATCTCCAGGCGGTGCCATCCCTCCGAGAGTCCTTCGATCCGGAAACCGCCATCCGCACCGGTGGCGAGGGTCGGCATGGAAGCCGACGGGCCCCCTCACCCGTACGACCGGTCGACGTCGATCGTCGCGCCCGGGACGGGCGCGCCCGCCGTGTCCACGACCCGGCCGGCGATGGAGAAGCCCGGTCGCAGCACGACCGTCTCGTCTGAGTAGACCCGCTCGGTCGCGAAGCCGCGGAGCCGGACCAGGATCGACTCGCGCCCGCCGAGCCAGAGCGTGGCCTCGCCGCGTTCGTCCGCGCGCGTGCTCGAGAAGAGGAGCCACAGGTCGCCGTCCGCGTAGACGTCGACGTCCGCGTGGGCGCCGGGATTGCCCTCCTCGTCCACGATGGAGAGCTTCTTCGCGAAGCCGGGGTCGAGGCGGAACTCGCGGCCGCCCTCCTCGTCCGGTCGGAACAGCTTCGGCGGATACCCGTCCGCGCGGGCGACGAACGCGCTGAACCGCGCGGCGGGCAGTTCGAACGACCCCGTCTCGTCCGTCTCGGCGCTTGCGACCGGAACCGTGTCGGGCCGCCGGAAGAACGCGAGGCGTGCCCCCGCGACCGGACCGTCCGTGCCGACGATGCGCGGCCTTGCGGCGGGCTCGGGCGAGGCGTCCGCCGGCTGCGCGGCGGGGGCAGCGACTTGGGCGCGCGTCGCGCGCGGGCTTCGTCCGGTGGCGGGCGACTCGCGGCCGAGAACTGTCAGCGCCGCGACGGCGGCGAGCGCGAATCCCAAGAGGCTCTTCGTCCCCATCGCACGACTCCTTGCCCAAGCGGGCTTCGGGGCAGGCGGGAGCGGGGCAGGAGACGATCGGGCACATGCAAACGCGGGACCCGGACGGCGGCCGGCAATCCGGGCCCGCGGCGCGACACCCGCGGGTAACGTCCGTTACGTCAGTCGCCGGTCGGGACGACGGTCGCGGCCTCGAACATGAGGACGACCGTGCGCTCCGGCGCGCGCGTCCGGTGGCGCACGCCCTTCGGCACCATCACCGCCTGGCGGGGGCCCAGCTCGACGGTCCGCCCCTCGAGGTCCACGAGCAGCCTCCCCTCGAGCACGTAGAAGAGCTCGTCCTCCTTCTCGTGGTGGTGCCAGTGGAACTCGCCATGGAGGACGCCGAGGCGGGCGACGCAGTCGTTCACCCGGACGAGCGACTGGTTCCACCAGCGCTCCGGGCACTCGTCGCCGATCCTCCCCACGTCGATCCTCTCGAGCGGGCCGAACTTCACGTCGGTGTGGATGTCGTAGGCCATGGCCCGGGCAGGATATCCGGCTTCGGGCCGGCGTGCGGCGCCGGATCCGCCCCCGGAGCCCCCTCCCTTCCCCTGCGGGGTATTCTCTCGGCCGGATGACCCGCTATGTCTATCAGCTGGAAGGCCTCAGGAAGGTCCTCGAGGGCGGCCGCGAGATCCTGCGCGGCCTGAACCTCGCCTTCTTCGACGGCGCGAAGATCGGCGTGATCGGCGCGAACGGCGCCGGCAAGAGCACGCTCCTGCGCATCATGGCCGGCGTCGAGACCGACTACGAGGGGAAGGCGTACGCGGCGCCCGGCCTCCGCATCGGCTACCTCGCCCAGGAGCCGAAGCTCGATCCCGGGAAGGACGTGCGCGGCAACGTCGAGGAGGGCGTGGCCGCGACGCGCGCGCTGCTCGAGCGGTTCGACAAGGTCACGGAGCGCCTCGGCGAGGATCTCTCGCCCGCGGAGATGGACAAGCTCATCGCGGAGCAGGCCGACGTGCAGGAGAGGATCGACGCCGCCGACGCGTGGGAGCTCGACCGGCGGATCGACATCGCGATGGACGCGCTGCGGGTGCCGCCCGGCGACGCCGACGTCGCGAGGATCTCCGGCGGCGAGCGGCGGCGCGTCGCGTTGTGCCGGCTGCTGCTCTCGCAGCCCGACATGCTGCTCCTCGACGAGCCGACGAACCACCTCGACGCGGAGTCGGTGCAGTGGCTCGAGCGCCACCTCGCCGAGTACAAGGGCACGATCATCGCCGTCACGCACGACCGCTACTTCCTCGACAACGTCGCGCAGTGGATCCTCGAGATGGACCACGGCTACGGGATCCCGTGGAAGGGCAACTACTCCTCGTGGCTCGACCAGAAGAAGCAGCGGCTCGCGGTCGAGGAGAAGCAGGCGACGGCGCGGCAGCGCACGCTCGAGCGCGAGCTCGAGTGGATCAACATGTCGCCGCGCGCGCGCCAGGCGAAGTCGAAGGCGCGCGTCACCGCGTACGAGAGCCTCCTGCGTGAGAGCGAGCGCGAGACCGACGGCGGCGTCGAGATCATGATCCCCGTGCCGCAGCGGCTCGGCGACAAGGTCGTCGTCGCGGAGGGGCTGCGGAAGGGGTACGGCGACAAGCTCCTCTTCGACAACCTGACGTTCTCGCTCCCGCCGGGCGGCATCGTCGGCGTCATTGGCCCGAACGGCGCCGGCAAGACGACGCTCTTCCGCCTGATCACGGGGCAGGAGACGCCGGACGCGGGCGAGCTCACCGTCGGCGACACCGTGCAGCTCGCCTACGTGGACCAGTCGCGCGACGCGCTCGACGCGGGTAAGACCGTCTTCGAGGAGATCACCGGCGGCGAGACGGAGCTGCGGTTCGGCCGCCGCACCGTGAACCCGCGCGCCTACTGCGCCGGCTTCAACTTCCGCGGTGCCGACCAGCAGAAGAAGGTGGGGGAGCTTTCCGGCGGCGAGCGCAACCGCGTGCACCTCGCGAAGCTGCTCCGCACGGGCGGCAACCTGCTGCTGCTCGACGAGCCGACGAACGACCTCGACGTGGACACGCTGCGCGCGCTCGAGGAGGCGCTGCTGCACTTCGCCGGCTGCGCGGTCGTCATCAGCCACGACCGGTGGTTCCTGGACCGGATCGCGACGCACATCCTCGCGTTCGAGGGCGATAGCGAGGTTTTCTTCTACGAGGGCAACTTCCAGGACTACGACGCCGACTGGCACCGGCGGAAGGGCACCGAGGCCCGGCCGACGCGCATCAAGTACAGGAAGCTCGCGAAGTAGAAGCGGGGGGGCTCCGGGGGCCCCGGTGAGCCAAAGAACCGGCCTTGTAGGCGGGTTTTTGATGCCCGTATTGCCGTAAATACAGGAATACGGTATACTTGGGCTTGTGAAGGCGACGATCGAGATCCCGGATGACTTGTACCGCCTCGTCAAGGCGAAGAGCGGCCTCGAGGGGCGCGCGATCCGCGAGGTGACCGAGGATCTCTTCCGGCGCTGGGTGGCCGAGGCACCGGTCCCGGCCGGCGCATCGACGGAGGCGGCAGGCGCTTGGCTCGCGAACTGGATCGCGCTCGCGGACGACGTCATGCGCAAGGCTCCGGCGGGTCCGACCGCGCGTGATCATCTGGTCGAGGATCGGAAGCGGCTGGAGCGGCGATAGCCGTGCCGGGTGTCGCCGTGGACTCGAGCGTGTGGGTGGCTGCGGCCGATCCGGCCGATCGGTTCTGCGCCGCGAGCCGCGCGTTCTTCACGGCAGTCGTGCGTCACCGCTCCTCCATTCACATTCCCGCGTTCGCGCATGTCGAGGTCGCGTGTGCCATCGCGCGACGGACGCGCGACGGCTCCGGCGCGCGCCGGCTCGCGCAGGCCATGCTCGCCGTGGGCCCGGTGGAAGAGGTCGCGACGGATCGGGCGCTCCTCGCGCGGGCGCTCCTCGCGGGGACGACGGCGTTCCTGCGCGGAGCCGACGCGCTCTTCGTCGCCGCGACGCAGGCGACCGGCGCGACCCTCGTCTCCTGGAACGACGAGCTGGTCCAGCGCGGCGGAGCCGTCACCCCGTCAGACTGGATGGCCGCGAACCCGTAACGCGGTCCGCCGCGCCACGAGGGGCAACCCGGACCCGCCGTCCGGGGTCAGTCGCCGTAATTGGATGCGCAGAAACGGGTTACGGGCTTGCGACCCCGTACCACGTACCGACCTACTCGATCTCGTGGGCGGAGAGGAACATGCCCTTCGAGAGCGAGGCGAAGAACTCCTGGTAGGCGGCCGGGTCCGTGACCGCCTTCGTCCCGGCGAGCGCGCTCGCGCGCACCGAGATCTGCTTCTCGCCGTGCCGCTTCACGGCCACCTGCACGCGCGTGACGCCGCCCTCGAACTTCGTCGCGCTCACGATGCCGAGCATCGCGTTGGCGTCGTCGATCACGAACCCCAGGTCCTGGAGCGTCGCGATCACCGCGCGGAGCGTCTTCTGCTCGTCCGTCGTGTCATAGATGCGCGTCTGCATCGCGCGGAGCGCGGCCTGCTCCTCCGGCGCCTTCAGCAGCTCCTTCTGCGAGTAGTTGCACCCGGCGGCGAGGAGCAGGGGAAGGAGGATTCTCTTCATGTGTCGTGCGCCTCCAGGAGAAGCGACTTCGAGAGCT
This sequence comes from Planctomycetota bacterium, assembly GCA_036273915.1. Classification (GTDB taxonomy): domain Bacteria; phylum Planctomycetota; class PLA2; order PLA2; family PLA2; genus PLA2. Next base: position 19,970 of record DASUGR010000081.1, read on the forward strand.
TCTCGAAGAACTCGTCGTAGTACTCGGGCTTGTCCAGCTGCTCCCGCTTGCTGATCTGGCCGTGGGTGTTCCAGACGATCCGCTGGAAGGTCACGCGGACGACGATCGACTTCCGTCCGGACGGGTGCGTGACGACCGAGGCCCGCATCTTCTGGCGTTCGTCGTAGGGCACGTCCGCGCCGGTGAACGCGGCGATCAGGGCGGCGACCGCGATCTGCCCGATCTCCACCGCCGAACGGTCCTTCGAGGCGACGAGGACCCCGAGCGTCTCGTCCGACTTGTCCGTGACGAACCCGAGGTCCATGAGCAGCGCGCCGCTCGCCTTGAGCACGAGCGCCTCGTCCCGCGTGTCGTAGCGCCGCGACTGCCGCACCCGCTTCGCCGCGGAGTCGGGCGGGACCGCGAACGCGGACAGGGGCGCCGGCGCCGCTGTCACGGTCACGCAGCCGGCCAGCACGAGGGCCATCGCCGCGCAGGCGCGCATCGTCACATGGTCACGACGTGGTAGCCGAACCTCGCGACCTTCTTGTCCTTGTCGAGGTGGATGATCACCGTGAACGAGCGCGTGCTTCCCTTCGCTTGCTCGCGGCTGCCGAAGAGGAAGATCACGAAGTAGCCGTCGCTCCGGGTCTCGACGTTTCGCGCGTACCGCTCGTACGTCCAGACCTCGTTCCCCTCCTCGTCGCCGGTCACGATGTTCGGGCTGCCGAGCGCCTCGATCACCTCGGCGCCGCTCATCCCCTTGCGGATCTCGCGCTGCACGACGCCCGCCGTGAGCTGCTTCCCCTCCTCCTCCGGCGGCGTCGACTTGCAGCCGGTGGCGAGGAGGAAGAGGCAGAGAAAGGCTGCCGTTCTCATGGTCGCGAACCTCCATTCTTATCGTAACTGCGGGCACATCGTCCCGGCGGACGGGAGGGGGAGGGGGCCCGGGGAGGGGGGGTTCTCGGACGTGAAGGTTGCCGCGCCTGCGCTAATGGCACCGTGCGCGACGTGGCAGGCGACTGCTGGGCCCGTCCGGCGGCGGACGTGCTCACCGGGTTGAACGTCGACCCGGCCCGCGGCCTCGCCCCGGAAGAAGCGGCCGCGCGGCTCGCGCACCACGGGCCCAATGCCCTCGCGGAGGCGCGTCCGCGGAGCGCCTGGACGATCCTCGGGAGTCAAGTGAGGAGCGTCATCATGGCGCTCCTCGCGGCGGCGGCGGCGGTCTCGCTCGCGTTCGGCGAGGTCGTCGACGCGGTCGCGATCGTCATGGTCCTCGCGCTCAACGTCGGGATCGGCTTCTTCTCGGAGCTCCGCGCGATGCGTTCGATGGAGGCGCTCCGGAAGCTCGGGAGCGTGAAGGCGCGGGTCCGGCGCGGCGGCGCCGCGCGGGAAGTGCCGGTCCAGGATCTCGTGCCCGGCGACGTCGTCGTGCTCGAGGGCGGGGACGTCGTGAGCGCGGACCTGCGCGTGCTCCTCGCGTCGCGGCTCCAGGCGGACGAGTCCACGCTCACCGGTGAGTCGGCCCCCGTGGACAAGGGTACCGGCGCGCTGCCCGCGGACACGCCGCTCGTCGAACGCACGAGCATGCTCTTCCGCGGCACGTCGGTCGTGCGCGGCTCCGGCGAGGGCGTGGTGGTCGCGACGGGCATGGCGACGGAGCTCGGCCGCATCGCGCGGCTCGTCGAGGAGGCGAAGGACGAGGTCACGCCGCTCGAGCGGAGCCTCGCGTCGCTCGGGAGGAATCTCGTCTACGCGACGCTCGCGATCGCGGTCGTCACGACCGCCGTCGGCATCCTCGCCGGCCGCGGGGCCTTCCTGATGATCGAGATGGGGATCGCGCTCGCGGTGGCCGCGATCCCCGAAGGCCTCCCGATCGTCGCGACGATCGCGCTCGCCCGCGGCATGTGGCGCCTCGCGCGTCGGAACGCGCTCGTGAACCGGCTCTCCGCGGTCGAGGCGCTCGGCGCGACCAACGTCATCCTGACCGACAAGACCGGCACGCTCACCGAGAACCGGATGACGCTCGCGCGCGTCGTGCTCCTCGACCGCGAGATCGCGCTGCCCGCGCCCCCGGAACCCCCCCTGATCGATGCGCTCGAGATCGCTGTCCGCTGCAACAACGCGGCGCTCCCCGCGACCGGCGATCCGCTCGAGGTCGCGCTTCTCGAGGCGGCGGAGCGCTCGGGCGTCGCCGTGCCGCCGCTCCCGCGCGTGCGCGAGGAGGCGTTCGATCCCGCGCTGCGGATGATGGCGACCGTCCACCGCGACCGCGACGGGTTCCTCTACGCGGTGAAGGGCGCTCCCGAGGCGGTCGTGCACGCGTGCGGGTCGCCGCCGGGGTGGCTCGACCGCAACGAGGCGCTCGCGCGCGACGGCACGCGGGTGCTCGCCGTGGCGAGGAAGCGGGGGGGCACGGGGGACCAGCCGCCGTACGAGGGGCTCGAGATGGTCGCGCTCCTGGCGCTCCTCGACCCGCCGCGCGCGGACGCGCGGGAGGCGGTCGCGGCCTGCCGGCGCGCGGGGATCGCGGTCGTGATGGTCACCGGCGACCATGTGGCGACCGCCGGGGCGATCGCGCGCGCCGTCGGGCTCGAGGTCGGGCGCGTCGTCGCCGGGAAGGAGCTCGGCGCGCTGACGCGCCGCGAGGTGCTCGACGTGCGCGTGTTCGCGCGCGTGGCGCCGGAGCAGAAGCTCGAGCTCGTGCGCGCGCACCAGGAGGCGGGCTTCGTCGTCGCGATGACGGGCGACGGCGTGAACGACGCGCCCGCGCTCAAGAAGGCGGACATCGGGATCGCGATGGGGCAGAGGGGCACGGACGTCGCGCGGGAGGCGGCGGACGTCGTCCTGAAGGACGACGCGTTCCCGTCGATCGTCGCCGCGATCCGGCAGGGGCGGATCATCTTCGGCAACGTCCGGAAGTTCGTCTTCTACCTGCTCTCGTGCAACGCGAGCGAGATCCTGCTCGTCGCGGGCGCAACGGTCGCGGAGGCGTCGCTGCCGATCCTGCCCTTGCAGATCCTCTTCCTGAACCTCGTGACCGACGTCTTCCCGGCCTTGGCGCTCGCGCTCGGGGAAGGCGAGGGCGCGGTGATGGAGCGGCCGCCGCGAGACCCGAAGGAGCCGGTGCTGACAGGGCGCCACTGGCTCGGGATCGCGGCGTACGGAGGCGTGATGACGGCGTGCGCGCTCGGGGCGCACGCGTGCTCGGTGCTCGGGCTCGGGTACGACGACGCGCGGGCGATCTCGGTCGCGTTCCTGACGCTGGCGTTCGCGCAGGTCATCCACGTCTTCAACATGCGCGACCGGGGCTCGCCTTTCTTCCGGAACGAGGTGACGCGGAGCCCGTTCGTGTGGGGGGCGGTCGGGATCTGCGCGTGGCTGCTCTTGGCCGCGGTGTACGTGCCGGCGCTGTCGCACGTGCTCCGCCTGCCGCCGCCGGACGGCCGCGGGTGGCTGGTGATCCTCCTCGCCGCGGGCCTCACGTGGGTTGCCGGGCAGGCGTGGTGCTCCCTCCACCGCCGATCGCGGACGTAGCGCCACGCCGCGATGGCTTGCGACGCCCGTCCGCGGCGCACGGGGAGAAGCCCTCAGCGGGCCGGGCACTGCCAGAGCGTCTCCAGCGGCAGCGCGTGCAGCCGCTCCCCGAAGGGCACGACCCTCTGGCCCAGGTAGAGGATGACGCCGCGCGCGAACCGGTCGCCCAAGGCCCTTGCCAGCCGGTCGAGCCCGTCGTAGTCGGACATGCGCGGGGTCGCGGTCGCCTTCACCTCGATCGCGGCGCAGCGCCCGCCGGGACCCTCGAGCACGATGTCCACCTCGTCGCGCGCGTGCGTGCGGTAGTGGTACGGCCGCACCCGCGTCTTGCTCCACGTGAGCTGCCTTGTGATCTCCGAGACGACGAAGTTCTCGAGGAGCTGTCCGGACGCGGGCGTCCTGTCGCTGAGCGCGTCGGAATCGACATCCAGCAGGTGCGCCGCGAGCCCGACGTCCGTGAAGTAGAGCTTCGGGCTTCTGACGAGACGCTTTCCCAGGTTCGGGCTCCACGGCCGGAACCGGAAGAGCAGGAACGTCGCCTGCAGCAATGCGAGATAGCGTTTGAGCGTCGTCTGGGGAAGCGACATCGCGCGCGCAAGCTCCGAGAGGTTCAGGAGTGCGCCGACGCGCGCGGCAGCCAGCTGGACAAGGTTCGGGAGCGAGCTCAATCCTTCGATGTCGGACATCTCGCGGACGTCCCGGGCGAGCACGGTCTCGAGATGGGAGCCGAACCAGGAGGCACGGCTCGCGGCGTCGCGCCGGATCGCCTCGGGATACCCGCCCGACACGATCCGCGGCCAGGCGTCGGCGGCCCGCAGCTCGAGGGAGGACCACGGGTCGCCGCGCGAGAAGAGCGCGTCGATGAACCCCTCTCGCGTGCCCTCGATCTCGCCCTGCGACAGGGGATGAAGGGTCAGGATCTCCATGCGACCCACCATCGCGTCCGCGAGCCGCGGCAGGACGAGCGCCCCGGCCGATCCGGTAAGGAGGAAGCGGCCGGGGCGACGGTCCCGGTCCACGCTCGCCTTGAGAGGCAGGTAGATCTCCGGGCACCGCTGGATCTCGTCCAGCACGACCGGCGAGTCGAGATTCGCGACGAATCCCTGCGGGTCCCTGCGAGCGGTATCGAGCGTCTCTAGGTCGTCGAAGGTGCGGTACGCGGCGGCACCGCGGCCCACGCGCCGCGCGAGCGTCGTCTTGCCGACCTGACGGGCGCCCCGCAGGAAGACCACCGGGCTGTCGCGCAGCGCCCTCAAGAGCGCATCCTCGAGGTGGCGCGGGTAGAGGCCGGTCTCGCCGACCCCCTCGGCCGTCCAGTCCGCGGCTCCCCAAGTCGCGGCCATCCCGTGAGGCTAGGGCGACGTGGCTGAAATTCAACCATGATCCGGCTGAAAATCAGCCACGCTCATAAGCCATGCGCGAAAATGGAGTTACATCGTCGACCCGCGTGATGTCTTTTCCAAGGCGCGGCCTGAGGCCACTCCTCCGTCGTCGACGGCATCCCGGCCAAGGTGCCGTCGGCGCCCTGACTCGATCAGTGGAGCACGATCTCGAGCTCGTTGTCGCCGGCGACGATCGTCGTCTTCGGGTCCGCGCCATCCCCGGCGGCGAGCTTTCGCACCGGGACGCCGAGCTGCCGCGCGATCTCCTTGGGCGGAAGGTCCTCGTAGAACCTCAGGAGGATCGCCGAACGGAACGGCTCCTCGAGCGCCAGCACCGCCTCGACCACGAGCCGGTGCCGCTCGAGCCTCGCCGCCGCGTCGCTGGCCGAGGGCTGGCCCTCCGGCCGCGCGCCGGCACGCTCGCGGCGCAGCCGGCTCTTCTCGCGCCGCAGCGCCGTCAGCGCGAGGTTCCGGCCCACGCGCGCGAGCCACGCCTTGAGCGCGGCGTGCCGCGGCGGCCGCTCCAGCGCGCGCAGGTAG
>DASUGR010000082.1:0-13349 GCA_036273915.1 Planctomycetota bacterium
GTACGCCGGCAGCGGGTCGCCGCCCGACAGCCGCAGCGCGTCGCCCCGGAGCTTCCAGACCTCCTCGAGGTCCGGCTCCTCCGCGAGGATCTCCACGCACCGGGCGATACAGCCGGCGAAGTCCTCCTCCGCGAGCCGCACGACCGCGTCGGCGTACGCGCGCTGGCGGCGCGGCAGCTCCCTCGCCTCCGCGAACGCGAGCGCGGCCTGCTCGAGGCGCGAGCGCGCCGACTTGAGCGAGTGCGCGGTCCCCTCGCGCGAGATGTGGCCGTGCGCGGCCTTGTGGTCCGCGAGGTAGAGCGCCAGGTACGCGCGGCCGAGCTCGTAGTACGCGGTCGCGCGGTCGCGCACGCGGTCGACGGCGCGCTCCATGTCCTCGACCGCGCCGCGGAGGTCGCCGCGGCGGAACCGCGCGAGGCCGCGGTAGAAACGCGCCCAACCGGCCGCGGGCTGCTCGGCGAGCACGGCGTCGAGCCGCGCGATCACCGCGTCGAGCGGCGGGAAGTGGCGCGGCAGATTCGATCGCACCCGGTAGAGGTGCGCGTCGTACGCGGCAATCTCGCGCGACGCGGCGAGCGCCGCCTCCCACTCGGGGTGATTCTCAGGGGGTCCGGGGGCGGCGGCGGGCGCGTCCGGCACGGTGCGGCGCACGTAGCTCTGAAACCACGCGGACGCCGCGGGCCCGGTCCCCTCGAGGCAGCCGTCGAGCGCCTTCGCGACGTCCGCCATCGTCGGGTAGCGGTCGGCGCGGCGCTTCTTCATGCAGCGGACGATCAGATCCTCGACCGCGCGCGGGATCGCGGGGTTCCACGAGCGCGGCAGCGGCGGGTCCTCGTGGATGACCGCGTGGAGGAGGTCGACGACGTTGCTGGCGTCGAACGGCCAGCGCCCGGTGAGCTTTCTGTAGAGCGTCGCGCCGAGCGCGTAGACGTCGCTCCGCGCGTCCACCTCGTGGACGGCGCCGCGCGCCTGCTCGGGCGGCATGAGCGCCGGCGTCCCCATGATCTGCCCTTCGGAGCTGATCGTCTCGCCGAGCTCTCCGCGCAGGTCGCGCGCGATGCCGAAGTCGGTGAGGAAGGCGCGGCGCCCCTTGTCGACGAGGATGTTCTCGGGCTTGATGTCCCGGTGGACGATGCCCTCGCGGTGCGCGTGCGTGAGCGCGTGCACGACCTGCCGCACGACCTCGAGGACGCCCTTCACGTCGAGCTCGGTCGTCGCGAGGTTCCCGCCGTCGACGTACTGCATCGCGATGAACGGGACGCCCCTCGCCTCGCCGGCCTCGTAGACCTGGACGACGGCGGGGTCGTTGAGCCGCGCGGCGAACCGGGCCTCGCGGACGAACCGCTCCATGTCGGCGGGCCGGGCGTGCTGGAGGAACTTGAGCGCCACCGGGCGCACCAGCTGGCGGTCGGTGGCGAGGTAGACGGCCCCCGCACCCCCCCTGCCTAGCTCGCGAAGGATCTCGTAGCGCTCCGGCGGCGTCGGCGCCTCCTCGACGAGGAGGCTCCTTGCCACGACCCTTCGGGCCAGCTCACCCATTCCGCGCAAGTATACTTGCGGCGTGTTCCCGACGACGGTGTGGGATCTCGTGCGCGAGGCGGGGGCGTCGAAGCCGCTGGCGCTGGACCGGTTCGCGGAGGGCTACCGCGTCCCGGTCGTGGAGTTCCTGAGGGGCCGGGGGGCGCCGCCCCAGGAGTGCGAGGATTTGTGCCACGAGGTGTTCGTGCGGCTCCTGAAGGGGGGCGTCCTCGCGAAGGCGGACCCGCAGCGCGGCCGGTTCCGGTCGCTCCTCTGCGCGGTGACGATGAACGTGCTCGTGGACTGGCACCGGCGGCGGCCGCGGCCCTTGGCCGAGCTCGCGGACCCGGAGGCGCCGGCGCCGGATTTCGACCGCGTGTGGGCGTTGCACCTCGTGGAGCGCGGGCTGGAGCGGCTGCGCGTGGAGGCGCCGACGTACTACGAGGACCTGAAGGCGCATTTGGACGAGCGGGAGGTGGACCGGAACCGCCTCTGGATCGCGCGTCGGAAGCTCTCGGCGCTCGTGAAGCACGAGATCGCGATGACCTGCCGCTCCCCCGCCGAAATCGAAGAAGAGCGCGCCGCCCTCTCCCCCTACCTCCTCCCTCCGCACCCCAACGGTTGACCTGCAAGGCGCGCGCAAGTGCGGGCTCCGAAACGACTTGAGCTCGGCGGAGTGCGCCAGCGCTGGCGCACGGTACGAACGTCCGGTCAGTCGGGCGGGAGGCGGATGACCAGCTCGTCCGTCCCCGTCCGCACGCCCGTGATGCGCAGTCCATCCCAGGTCTCGATGTCGTAGGAGCCGGCCGGCAGCGCCGAGAACCGGAAGCGGCCGCCGCGGCCCGTCTGGAGGACCCAATCGCGCGTCGCCGACACCGCGGCGAGGGCCGCCCCCTCGATCGGGGTCGTTCCGCGCACGACGATGCCCGAGATGAAGCCGGCGCCGGGAATCGTGATCGATACGTCCGTCCGACCTGTCGCGACCTCCGTGGTGGCGGCCGGCTCGAAGCCGCCGTCCACGAACACGGTCAGCTTGTATCGTCCCTGGGCGAGGCCGCGGAAGCAGAAGCCACCGTCTGCGCCCGTGTAGCCGTCGCACGGAACCGCATCGCCAGTCGCTCCGACGGGGCACGCGCTGATATAGGCCGACCGGACCGGACCCAGTGGATTCGTCACGTGCCCGCCAATCTCGCCGCCTTCCTGGAGCTCCAAGTCGATGACCCGTTTCTCTCCGTTCGGGCATGCGCACGAAGCTCGATGCCGGCGCGAGGCCGGGGCCCGCCGCCGCCACACTCTCCTTCCGGCCCGCCCACCCCGGGGCGACGAGCAGCACGTATCGACCTTCATCGTCCGACAGCGTGGTGCTCGACCATGCAGGTTGGAGCAGTTTCATGTCGATGAAGCCCCAGTTCGGGAACGTCACGATCGCCCCGGCGCAAGGCCGGCCATCGGGTCCCAGAAGCGCGAGCCCGAGCGCAACCGCCGCGATGGCCAGGAGTGCGCGCCGCCTCGTCACCCCGTCTAGATCGGTCGTTTGGGTGCGCCAGCGGTGGCGCACCCAAACTGCGCCAACTCCCGCTGGCGCCGTGACTTACGAGCGCCGCGCACCGCAACGGTTGACGTGCGGACGTGCGGCGAGACAAATCCGGGCACCTTGCGAATACTAGGGCGCCATGAGCATTACCCTCATTCTCGGGACCGAGAAGGGCGCGTTCGTCTGCCGCTCGAAGGATCGCGCCAAGTGGACCGTCGAGGGCCCCGTCTTCAAGGGCTGGAAGGTCACCGCGTCCACCCGAACGTCCGCCGGGCGCTACCTCTTCGCGACCTCCTCCTACGTCTACGGCGCGGCGCTCCACACGAGCCGCGACCTGAAGGACTGGAAGCAGGTCGAGAAGGGCCCCTCCTACCCGAAGGCGAAGGGCGATGCCCAGCCGACCCCCGGCGTCGCCGTCGGCCCCGGCTTCGAGCCGCGCATGAACCAGATCTGGACGCTCGCGTCCGCGAAGAAGCGCCTCTACGCGGGCGTCGACACCGCAGGCCTCTTCACGAGCGACGACGACGGCGAGTCGTGGCAGCCCGTCCCGAGCCTCAACGACCACCCCACGCGCCCCAACTGGTTCCCCGGCGCCGGCGGGCTCTGCCTGCACTCGATCCTCGTCCACGGGGACCGCATCTGGATCGGCATCTCCGCGGTCGGCGTCTGGCGCTCCGACGACGGCGGCAAATCGTGGACGCCCAGGAACCAGGGCGTGCGCCACGTGATCGAGGACGAGAGGTTCAAGGACATCGGCTTCTGCGTGCACGGCCTCGCGTCGGACCCGAAGGAGCCCGGCACGATCTACCGCCAGGACCACGCGGGCTTCTACGTGTCGAAAAACGGCGGCGACACGTGGGAGGCACGCGAGGACGGGCTCCCCGGCGGCTCCGTCGGCATGCCGGGCAGCAAGATCCGCGCGAGCTTCGGCTTCCCGGTCGCGGTCGACCCGCGCACGAAGAGCCTCTTCATCGTCCCGCTCGAGAGCGACGAGTACCGGATCCCGGTCGACGGCAAGCTGCGCGTCTACCGCAGCCGCGACGGCGGCCAGAACTGGCAGGCGCTCGGCGAGGGCCTGCCGACCGTCCCGACCTACGCGGGCGTGCTCCGCGGCGCGATGGCGGTCGACGAGGAGGACCCCTGCGGCGTCTACTTCGGCACGACGTCGGGCCAGGCTTTCGCGAGCGCGGATTGCGGCGACACGTGGCGCCCGCTGCCGTGCACGCTCCCGCGCATCCTCCACGTCGCCGCGTACAGGGAAGGGTAGGGGTTCCGGGGAGCTGCCGTGGCGAAGGTGACGATCGAACTCCCCTCGATGCTCGGCAACGTGCTCGGCGGCCTCCGGCGCGTCGAGGCGAGGGGCGACACGTGGCGGGACGCGCTCGAGGACGCGTTCCACCGCCTCCCGGCGCTGCGGGTGCACGTGTTCGACGAGGCCGGCGCGCTTCGGCGCCACGTCCTCTGCTTCGTGAACGACGTGAACACGCGCTTCGGCGAGGGCGTGCCGGAGCGCCTCGCGGACGGCGACCGCATCACGATCATGCAGGCCGTCTCGGGCGGGTAGGATCACGCGGGCGGTGTCGTGGGCCCGGCGGGCTCCGGCGCGCCGGCCCTGCGCAGCCACTGCGCGAGCCGGACGAACCCGTGCGGCGTCACGAAGAGCAGGAGGCCGAGCACGGTCTCGACCGCGTCGGCTACGAAGTAGCGGGAGAGGTCGAACTCGTACCCGGTGCGCCAGCGCACGATCCTGTAGGCGAGCCCCGGCGCGCCGTCGATGAAACAGTAGATCCCGAGGATGCTGAAGCCGAGGATGGCGAGATCGCGCGCGTCGACCGAGATGCCCGCCCCGCCCGGCAGCCCGCGGCACACGAACCGCGCGATGAGGTCGGTGCGGAAGAGCAGGAGCGCCGCGATCCCGAGGACGCAGAGGATGATCACCCCGTCGACCACGCCCCACGCCCGGACGGACATCGACGAGCCCGCCATCGTCTCCTCCGCCGACGACCAGAAGAGCGGGATCACGCCCATCGCCGCGCTGATGCCGTGGACGACGAGCGTGAGCGCGTACACCCGGAGAAGCACGACGGCGAGCTGGTACGGCTTCATGGCGGTCCATCCTACCGCGACCGGTGTGCGGCCGGGGGGCGAATGCGAGAACGAAAGTGTGGCGAGGCGCTGGAGGACTGTGGCCTCAGCCCCCGCGTCCCGTCGCGCCCCGGATCAGCCCGCCGCGTCGTAGATCGGCCGCATCGGGTGGTCGTGCGCGAGCGCCATCCCCGCCTTTCTGCAGAGGCTCTCCGGCAGCTCGACGAAGCCGCTCGTGTCCTCGTCCGGCCCGTAGCGGCACGCGATGACCTGGACCCGCACGACGCCCCTGCGCGCAAGCTCCGCGAGCACGAGTTTTAGGAGATCCCGCGAGAGCCCCCGCCCCTTCGCCTCCGGCGCGAGCACGAGGCACGAGATCGCCCACACCGAGGGGTCGGGCGCGAGCCCCCGCCCGCGGACGAGATTCACGAGCGTGTCGCGCGGCGCCGCCTGGCACCACCCGACCGCCCTGCCGTCCTCGTAAAGGAGGAACCCGTCCGACGTTCCCTCGCGGAGCATCCGCGCGCGGCACGGCGCCGCGAGCGTCGGGTCCTTCCACGTCTCCACGTACGCCGCCGTGCAGAGGCACGCCCGAGCCTCGGCGTTCGCCCGCCCGAGCACCGCGTGGAAGTCCGCGACGTGCGCCGCGTCGAGGGGGCGGAGGGAGAGGCTCACGGGATCTGGAAGGTCGCGATGAAGTCGACGCCCGGCTTGCCGATCCCCGCCGGCAGCGTGCCCTGGAACGTCCCGTCGAGCGGGCTGCCTCCGAGGTCCTTGACCACGGGCCACGCCGTCGACACCGAGCTCACCGGGTCGTCGTCCGCCGGGTTCTGGTCGACGCCGAGCGTGCCCGTGTGCTGCGCCGACGTCGCGTCGACCACCAGCTGGAGGATGTTGTCGTCCATCCGCCAGTACGCGCGGAGCTGCGCCTCGTTGCCGTTGAGGCGCCGGTACCGGTCGCGGTCGATGTCGGCCCCCGTCCGCGCGACCGACCACACGCGCACCTCGTCGAGCGATCCTTTGAGGAACGTCGCGCCCGCCTTCCCGAGGAGGAGCGGCGCCGTGGGCGTCACCGCCCCCGGACCCCCTGTCGCGTCGAACGCCGCGAGCGCGCCGTCCACGTAGAGGCGCACCTCCCCCGCCGCGCCGTCCAGCACGCCGGCGACGTGGTGCCACCCCGACGGCACCGGCCCGCCCGACGCCGTGCGCGTGGCCGTCGCGCCGCTGACCTCGAACAGGAACGCGCCGTTCGCGACCTGCCGCAGCCGCCAGCCGTTCGAGAAGTCGCCGTCGGCGCACTCGAAGAGGCCGTCCGCGCGCGCCGGATCCTCGATGTCGACCCAGCACTCGACGGTCAGGCTTCCCGTGCCCGGCGCGAACTGGATCGCGGGCGCCACGCGCACGAGGTCGTCGACGCCGTCGAAGCGGAGCGCCGTGCCGGCTCCGGCGGCCGCGAGCACGACCTGGTACGCGTCCGCGGGCAGCGCGTTGCCCGCGAGGTCGAACCGGAAGAGCGTTCCGCTCCGCGTGATCGCCGCCGGGACGAGCGCGACCTCGTTCCCGCTCGTGAAGTTCCCGTCGCCGCCGGCGCGCAGGATGCGGAACGACGCGGGGACGACCGTCGCCGCGTCGACGTCGGCGCTGAGCGTGACGGCGACGTTCCCGGGCGCCGCGACGCTCGTCCCCGGCTCCGGCGTCATCGCCTCGACCGTCGTCGTGCCGCGGAAGAACATCACGAAGTCGCCGCCCTCCGTGCCGTCGCCGGAAGGGAACGCGCCCGTGAACTCGCCGTCGAGCGCGAGGGTATCGGCCGCGAGGATCTTGCGCGCGCCGGTGCCGACGAGCCGCAGGCGGAAGATCTCGTCCGGCAGCGGGATCGCGGAGAGGTCGAGCACCGCGGTCGTGGAGTTCGGGAACGACAGCGTCGACGTGAACAGCGTGACGTCGTTCGCGTTGCCGAAGACGCCGTCGCCGCCGCTCCAGGTGAGCAGGAACGTGTTCTCGTTGAAGCTGTCCTGGTTCACGGGCCGGTCGAAGCGTACGCGGATCTCGGTCGGCGGCTCGCCGGCGTCGGAGTCCGGCGCGGGCGTCACGGCCACGATCCGCGTGCCGGGCGCGCCGCCGCCGCCCCCGCCGCACGCGGCGAGGAGGAGGAGGAGGGAGGCGAGACGGCGCATGACTAGGGTGTGTCTGAGAAACCGGCCGTAAGGACCGAGGCTGAGCGAGCCGGCGCCAGACGAGGAAGGCCGACGAGCCGTGTTGACGGAGAAACACGGTGAGGAGGCATGACGAAGTATGGCGCCGGCGTAGCCAGCCGAATCCAGGACGGTTTTCTCAGACACACCCTAAAGTCTAGCCACACGCGCGAGGCGTCCGGATCAGGAGGAAGGGGGGCGCGGGGGGAGGGAGGCGAGGATGCGCGCTTGCCGGGGGTGCGCGCGCCACGTGCCGCGCCGCCCCGCCGGGACGTGCTCCTCGATCTTCCGGAGCATCGCCGCGGCGTCGTCGAGCCGCCGGGGGTCGCCGGTCAGGCGGTAGAGATCGAACGCGACGTCCATCCGGGAGAGGATCGAGAGCCTCGGCGCCTCCTCCCCGTAGGCCGCGACCGCGGCCGCGACGTCGCCCCCCGGCAGCGCGGCCCGTGCGCACGCCGCCTCGAGCGCGACGTCCAGGATCCCCAGGCGCTCCGCGGCGGCCTTCGCCTCGTCGAGCGCCTCCGCGTCGCCGTCGAGCGCGCCCCGAAGGCGCTGCGCGCTCGCCCGACCGGCCTCGTTGCTCGCCCGCGCGTGGCGCGCGACCGCGTCCTCGTAGCAGCGGCGCGCTTCGTCCGGCCGGAGCGCAGCCTCCTCCACCTCGCCGAGGATCTCGAGGAGGGTCCCGAGCGCCGCCGGGTGGACGGCCGAGAGGAACGCGTCGGCCTCCCCGAGGAGCGCGCGGGCGCGGTCGAAGTCGCCCTCCCGGCCGAGGAGCCGGGCGAGGTTCACCCTTCCGTACGCGACGCCGACGCGGTGGTCGATCTCGCGCGAGAGCGCGATGTACCGTTCGTACGTCGCCTCGGCCTCGTCGAGAAGCCCGAGGTGCTTCGCGTCGATCGCCAGCGCGCCGAGCGCCCGCGCCTCGGTGCGGCGGTGGCCGATGGACCGGGCGAGCGCGAGCTGCTCCCGGTGGAGCCGGCGCGCCTCGTCGATGTCGCCCTCGTCGTGGGCCATGTGGCCGAGGTTGCCGAGCGCCATCGCCTCCGCGCCGCGGAGCCCGAGCTCGCGGGCGAGCGCGAGGTACTGCTCGTAGTACGCCCGCGCCTGTTGCCGGTCGCGGCGGACCCGGTGCACGTTGCCGATGTTGTTGATCGCGTCCGCCTCCGCGTGGCGATCCCCCGTCTCGCGCGCGATCGCGAGCTGCCGCTCGTGCCAAGGGAGGGCCTCCGCGCCCCGGCCCGTGTCGTAGAGCGTCACGCCCATCCCGCCGCAGAGGTGGGCCTCCTGCCGGCGGTCGCCCGCCTTCCTGGCGAGGTCGAGGGCCTCCTCGATGGCCCTGCGCGCCTCCTCGAACCTCCCGGTGTGGAGGAAGAGGGATCCGATCATGCCGACCGCCCGCGCCCCGAGCCCCGGGTCCGAGAGGTTTCGCGCGATCCCGAGCGCCTCGTCGAGGGCCGAGCGCTGCTCCTCCCGCTTGCCCGAGAGGTCGAGGTTCGACGCGAAGCGCAGGAGCATCCCCGCCCGGTCGCGGCCCGCGAGCAGGCCGGGGGCGGCGAGCGCGAGGCGCGCGACGTTCGCCGGGGCGTCGGCGCCGTAGTCGCGCTCGAGCTGCGACACGGCGCGGTCGAGATAGGGGCGCGACCGCCCCGGCTCCGTGCTCTTCAGGAAGTGTTCGCAGAGCGCGACCGCCCCCGCGCCCCCCGCGCCCCCCTGTTTCCTCTCGAGCGCATCGCCGATCGCCAGGTGATACCGCTCCCTGAGCGCCGGGAGGAGCCCCGCGTAGAGCGTCTCCTGCACCTGGTGGTGGTCGAACACGCAGCGGCGGCCCGCGGAGCGGATCAGCCGGTGGCGCCGCTCGATCTGGCCGAAGCGGCGGAGCGCGCCGATGAGATCGACGCCGCTCGCCTCCGCGACGAGCGTCGGGTCGAACTCGAAGCCGCAGCACGACGCCACCTCGAGCAGGTCCCGGTCGAGCGGATCGAGGTCGGCCATGCGCGCCTGGATGAGGTCGCGCACCGACGATGGGATCTGGATCCCCTCGATCACGCCGCTCCGGACCCACGTGCCGTCGTCCTTCCGCGCGAGAAGACGCCCCTCGCGCAGCCCACGGATGATCTCGAACACGAAGAACGGGTTGCCGTCCGACTTCTGCGCGATCCGGAAGCCGAGCTCCTCCGCGAGCTGCTCGGAGCGGAACGCCTCGACCAGGAGCCGCGCGAGCTGCTTCGCCCCGAGCCGCGGCAGCTGGATGCGCGAGGCGTGCGGCATGCGCTCGAGCTCCGCGAGCCACGCTTCCGAGAGGCCGGGACGCGCGGTCACGAGCAGGAGGACGCGGAGCGGGGCCGCCGCGATCGCGAGCGACATGAGCAGCGCGCGCCCCTCGGCCGGCGCGAACTGGAGGTCGTCGATCAGGAGGACCGTCGGCCGCTCCGCGGCGAGCGAGCGCGTCGCCTCGACGAATACGGCCTGGAGGGACTCCTTCGTGAGCGGCACGGCGCCCGGTGGCGGCGGCTCGCCCCTGAGGAGCGCGGAGAACGCCGGGACGAGGAGCGGGAGATCGCGCAGGTAGCGGGCGACCGCGGTGTCGGCGCCCATCTGCTCGCGGTACGCGGTCGAGAAGGCGCCGGAGGCGGTCGCCGCCTCGCCGGGGAGGTAGGAGCCGAAGAGGTAGTGGATCTCCTCGCCCGCGGCCGCGAGCCCGGCGACGAACTCGTCGCAAAGGCGCGTCTTGCCGATCCCCGCCTCGCCCTCGACGAGCACGACCCGCCCGTCGCCGGCCGCCGCGCGGTCGTACGCCGCGCGGAGGCGGGCGATCTCGTCGTCGCGGCCGACGAGCGCGGTCTCGCGCGGGACGCGCGGGCGGCGCAGCGGCCGCCGCGTGCTCTCGCGGATCGCGCGGGCGCGCTCCTTCCACCATGCCGAGGCCTCGCCCTCCCGGAGCAGCTCGGCGAGAGCAGTCGCCGTCGGGATCCGCTTCCCCGGATCCTTCTCGAGGAGCGTCCGCAGGAGCTCCTCGAAAAAGGCCGAGAGCTGCGGGTTGAGCTCGCCCGCCGGCCGCGGCGTCTCGTTCATGTGGCGGCCCATGATCCCCACGGCGTCGTCGCCGCCGAACGGGTGCGCCCCGGTCGCGAGCTCGTAGAGCACGAGGCCGAGCGCGTACAGGTCGCCGCGGGCGTCGTGGTCGCCGCCGAACTGCTCGGGCGCCGCGTAGAGCACCGTGCCGGCGAAGGCGCCCGGCTCGGTCGACCCGTGTGACCCCTCCACGAGGCGCGCGACGCCAAGGTCCGACACCTTCACGATGTGGTCCGGCGTGATGAGGATGTTCTCGGGCTTCAGGTCGCGGTGGACGGCGCCCGCCGCGTGGACCGCGGCGAGTCCCTTCGCGGCCTCGCGCCCGATGTGGCGGCAGAGCTCCTCGGGGACGCGCTCCAGCTCCTCGAGGAGACCCCGCAGGGTCTGGCCCTCGACGTACTCGAGCGCGAGGTAGAGGGCGGGTTTCCCCGCCTCGTCCGCCTCGCCGACGTCGAGCGTGGAGACGACGTTCCGGTGCCGGATGCGCCGGCCGAGCTCCCCCTCGCGGCGGAACCGCCGGCGGAACGCGGGGTCCTCGGCGAGGTGCGGGTACACGACCTTCAGGGCGACGCGGTTGCCCTCCTTGTCCTCCGCGAGGTGGACGCGCGCCATCCCGCCGGAGCCGATCTCCCGGAGGAGGCGGTAGGGGCCAAGCTCTGTCATCGGCGCCCGGAAGCA
The DNA here is from genome assembly GCA_036273915.1 of Planctomycetota bacterium. Taxonomy (GTDB): domain Bacteria; phylum Planctomycetota; class PLA2; order PLA2; family PLA2; genus PLA2. Next base: position 11,083 of record DASUGR010000082.1, read on the forward strand.
TACCCGTACGCGGGAGGGGAACCCGCGGCGCTACACTCTGCGGCGGTGGACTACGGGACCCCGGAGGGCGCGGCGCGCTACGGCGACAAGCATCGGAAGTCGATCCTCCGGCGCCTCGCGAGCCGCCGCGAGATGTCGCTCTTCGACCGCGCCCTTGCCCAGGCCGGCGGGAAGGGGCCGGTCCTCGACTGCCCTTGCGGGACCGGGCGGCTCGGGCCCGTCCTGCTGCGCCGCGCCCGGCGCGTCGTGGCGGCGGACCTCTCGGCCGCGATGCTCGGCGAGGCTCTGGGCGCGCTCGCGGGGCCCGTGCGCGGAGGCCGTGTCGCGCTGGTGCGCGCGCCCGCCGAGGCGCTGCCGTTCCCGGACGCGGCGTTCGAGACCGTCGCATGCAGCCGCCTCCTCCACCACGTCGCGGACCCGGCGGCGCGGGCGCGGCTGCTCCGCGAGCTGGCGCGCGTCGCGGGCCGCTGGGTCGTCCTCTCCTACCACGACGCGAGCACCGCGAAGCGGCGGCTGCGGGGCAAGCGGCCCCGCCATCGCGTGGCGCTCACCCCGGCGCAACTCGCCGCGGAGGCGCGCGCCGCGGGCCTCACCCTCGTCCTCCCGATCCGTCGCCTGAACGGGTGGTTCTCGCTCGTGGCCGTCGCGTTGCTGCGGGTGGAGCGGCCGGGAGCCGCGCGGGCTCCGGGGGGCGGCCTCCCGCGGGCGCACCCTTCGGCTGATCCCGCACGGGACGCCCCCCGTATCATGTCGGCCTTGACCGCGACCGCAGCAGTCCCCGAGCCGCACGACGAGGGCGGCGGCGTCTCGCGCACGGACGTCCTCCGGATCGCGCTCGTCGCCGGCGCGGTCGCCTGGGCGTGGTTCGGGCCCCTCCTGAACGCGCCGGTCGCGCTTCTCGCCGCGCTCGCCGGGGGCTTCCCGATCTTCCGCGAGGCCTACGAGAACCTCCGCGCCCGCCGGATGACCATGGAACTCTCGATGACGATCGCGCTCGTCGCGGCGCTGTCGATCGGCGAGTTCTTCACCGCGCTGGTGATCGTGTTCTTCGTGCTCGTGGCCGAGGCGATCGAGGATCTGACCGTCGGCCGCGGCCGACGCGCGATCAAGGACCTCGTCGACCTGCTCCCGCGGACCGTCCGGGTCCGCCGCGACGGCGAGGAACGCGAGACGGATCTCTCCGCCGTGCGCACGGGCGACGTCGTGCTGGTCCGGCCGGGCGAGCGCATCGCGGTGGACGGCGTGGTCGAGGCGGGCCACTCCTTCGCCGACCAGTCGGCGATCACCGGCGAATCGCTGCCGGTCGAGAAGGTCAGGGGCGCCACGGTCTACGCCGGCACGATCAACCAGTCCGGCGCGCTCGAGGTGCGGACCGAGGGCGTCGGCGGCGACACCGCCTTCGGCCGGATCGTCGAGGCGGTCGAGCGCGCGGAGCGGACGCGGGCACCCATCCAGAAGACGGCGGACCGGCTCGCCGGCTACCTCGTCTACTTCGCGATCGGGTGCGCGATCGTCACGTTCGCGTGGCGCATGCTGGGTGACGCCGGCGACTGGCAGCGCACCGTGCGCTCGACGGTCGCGGTCGTGATCGTCTGCGGCGCGTGCGGCGTCGCTGCGGGCACGCCGCTCGCGATCCTCGGCGCGATCGGGCGGTGCGCGAAGGCCGGCGCGATCGTCAAGGGCGGCCTCCACATCGAGGCGCTCTGGCGCGTGGACACGGTCGTGCTCGACAAGACCGGCACGCTGACGTACGGCGAGCCCGCCGTGACCGGCGTGCGCCCGGCGCCCGGGGTCAGCGCGCAGGAGGTGGCCGCCGCCGCCGCCGCCGCGGAAGGGCCCTCCGAGCACCCGCTCGCGAAGGCGATCCTCGCGTACGCGCGCGGGCAGAAGCTCGCGGTCGAGCGCCCCTCGGAGTTCTCCTACACGCCCGGCAAGGGGATCGTCTGCCGCGCGGACGGGCACGAGATCGTCGCGGGCAGCCGCGCGCTGCTCGAGGAGAGGGGCATCGACCTCTCCGCGCTCCCCGAGGCGGCGCGCGGCGTCTCCACCGTGCTCGTCGCGCGCGAGGGCCGGCTGCTGGGCCTGCTTGAGATCGCCGACGTGCTGCGCCCCGAGGCCGCGCGCGCCGTGCACGAGCTGCGGGGGATGCGGATCCGCACGATCCTCCTGACCGGCGACGCCAAGGACGTCGCGGAGGTCGTGGGGAGCCGCCTCGGCGTGGACGAGGTGGGCGCGGCCATGCTGCCGGACGGCAAGCTCAAGCGGAT
>DASUGR010000083.1:0-5693 GCA_036273915.1 Planctomycetota bacterium
AGTTCGATCCCGCTGCGCAGCGGGGCGAGGGGGGGTCCGGGGGCGGCGGCGGAGCCGACGGGGCCGCGGGTGCCGCGGGCGCCTCGGGCGCGGGCCCGCCGGGGCGCGCGGCGCGTGCGCCGCGCATGTCCGCGCACGCCGCGAAGGTCGTCGCGCGCCAGCTCCTGGCGATCGAGGAGGCGCGCGCGGTGGTCCGTGCGATCGAGGAGGAGCTGCCGGGCGAGGACCCGCTCGCGCTCGACGCGCGGGCGCGCCGCCTCGTCGCCGCGCGGCGCGAGTGGGACGAGAGCCTCGGCATCCTCGCGCGGCGCGTCTTCCGCGACGGCTGCCACGAGACGCTCGGGTCCGGCTGGGAGCAGTACTGCACGGAGCGGCTCGGGATGCGCGCGGGCGCGGTGCGCACGCGGATCTGGCTCGAGCGCCGGATGGAGGAGCTGCCGGCGCTCCGGGCCGCGCTGTCGTCGGGCCGGATCGGGTACACGAAGGCCGTGATCGTCGCGCGGCGCGCGACGTGGGCCGACGTGGACGACCGGATCGCGCGCGCCGCGTCGACGACGTGCCAGCAGCTCGAGCGCGAGGCGCAGGCGGAGGAGGACCGCGAGCACCGCCGGAAGGGGACGCGGCGCCTCTGGTCGCCGTCCGACGCGGCGCAGACGGTGCGCGACGCGATCGCCGCGGCGCAGGCGCGCGCGAGGGTCGTGTCCGGCACCGAGATCGGCGCGGGCGAGGCCCTGGCCGTGATCGCGGACTACTTCGTGTTCGAGAAGGAACGGCACCAGCTCGCCTGGGTCCGGCAGTGGCGGTCGGAGCAGCGGCGGACGGTGCTGATGCGGAACGGCGGGCTCTGCGCGGCGCCGGGCTGCAGCCGCGCGGCGTCGCACGTGCACCACATCGTCTTCCGGTCGCGCGGGGGCGCGAAGGAGCCGTGGAACGAGGTCGGCCTCTGCGCGGTGCACCACCTGCACGGGATCCACCTCGGGTACCTCGAGGTCGTGGGCCGCGCGGGCGAGCGGCTCCACTGGAAGTTCGCGACGGGCGAGGCGACGCCGACCGAGGAGTGGATCACGCTCGGCGACGACGACGTGCTCCGCGCGGATGCCGCGGGGGCTTCCGCCTTTGCCGAGGCCCCCGCCTCCGCCGAGGCCACGGCCGGCAAGTCGGCGGGCAGGCCGGGGGCCCGCGGCGGCAGCGGCGCCGGATCCGCGCGCGGCGCTGCGGCGCAGGGTGGGGGCGCGGCGGAGCAGCGTTCCGGCTCGGCCGCCGACCGCGCGCCCGTCACGGATGTGAACCGGCCGGCCGCGGGGCCCGCCGTCACGGATGTGAACCCCGCGACGTCGGACCCGGAAGAAGTCACGGAGCCTGGAGCGGACCACCCGGCTGCGGGCCGCCCCGGCCCGACCGACTCCCTTGCGGACGGCGCGGGGCTCGTGGCGGAGGGCGAACCGGACCTCTTCTGGCTCATGGGCGACGAGGCGCCGTCTTGGGGGTTGCCCTCGTTGTGCGCGCGCCGATCCGGATCGAGCGCCCACCGTCGACCGGCGCGGGGAAGGGAGGTGGCCCTGGCACGGTAGCGACGACGTTGCGTGACAAGACCCACGATCGCCGCGTCTTGCGGAAGCACGGCGGATCACCAGAGGCGACCCTTCGACGTCGCATCCTTCGTGGGGAAGGCCGGTCACCGGCCTTGCGGAGGACGTCGGCGAGGCTGCGTGGCTCCCCTCCCCCGCGCCCCCTCCCTTCGAGGACGCACGGGCGGTCCCCGCGAGCTACCCCCCGAGCCGCGTGCGGAACCCTCGCCACATCACGCGTCCCAGGTCGGCGAAGAGCGAGTACGCGACGGGCACCAGCAGGAGCGTCACCGCCGTCGACACGGTGAGGCCGCCGATCACGACGGTCGCCAGCGTGTCGTACGGGATCTCGTTGCCCTGCGGCTTGAAGATCGCCATCGGCAGGAGCCCGACGATCGTCGTCGTCGCGGTCATGAGCACCGGGCGCAGGCGATCGCTGCCCGCCGCCGCGATCGCGGCGCGCATCGGCATCCCCTCGCGCCGGCGCTGCTGCGCGCGGTCGATGAGCACGATGCCGTTGTTCACGACCACGCCGATGAGCAGGATCCCGCCGAGGAACGAGAGCTCGTCCATCGGCTTGCCCGAGAGGTAGAGGCCCCACACGCCGCCCGCGAGCGCGGGCGGGATCGCGACCAGCACCGCCAGCGGGAGCAGCAGCGCCTCGAACAGCACGCCGGTCAGCAGGAACACGAGCGTGCACGCGAGGTACATCGCCGTGAGGAGCGTCTTGAAGTTCTCCTGGAGCTCCTGCCAGCTCCCGCTCACCTGGAAGCGCACGCCCGGCGGCAGCTCGAACTCGCGTAGCACCGACTGCACCTCGTCGGTGAACGCGCGGTCGTCGTCGGTGCGGCCCACGACCTCGAGCTCCGACACGCGCCGGCCGTCGCGCCGCTCGATCGCGATCGCCGCCTCCCGGATCCCGAGCTTCGTCACCGACGAGAGCGGCCGGAGCCCCGCGGTCGTCGGGACCAGCACCTCGCCGAGGTCGCGCACCTCGACCGCCTGCTCGGGGTCGAGCTCCACGAGCACCGGCAGGTCGCGCCCCTTCGCCTGGTAGTCGCGCAGCCGCGCGCCGCGCACGATCCAGCCGACCATGCCGCGGACCAGGTCGCGGCTGACGAGGCCGCGCTCGATCGCCTCCGGGTCGACGTTCACCTGGAGCTCGTCGATGCCGGTCTCGCGCTCGCGCCGCGTCTCCGCGACGGACGGCAGGACCTTCAGCCGCGCCTCGATGCCGGTGATCGCGCGCTCGAGCGCCTGGGCGTCCTCGCCCTCGAGCGTCACGCGCGTCGTGCCGCCCGAGGCGGCCTCGAGGCTCGTCCAGACGCCGGGGATGCGCGGCCACCCCTCGCGCACGCGCTCCTCGACGACCTTCGCGTCGACCGCCGCGCCGCGCTCCTGCCAGACCATCGCCATGCCGCCGCGCCGGTCGAAGCGCGCGTAGATGCCGTCGAGGTCGAGCTCCTCCTTGAGGCCCTGGACGAACGCCTCGTACTGCTTCGCGGCGAGGTCGGCGTCCGCGAGCGTGTAGTGCCGCGGCCAGCGCAGCGCGATGCGCACCGGGCCGCGGCCGCGCCCCATCGCGCCCTTCTGGCCGAGCCGCGCGAACGGGAAGGCCATGGATGCGCAGAGGAGGACGCCCGCGACCGTGACCGCGAGGCGGTGGCGGAGCGCGAAGCGGAGCACCCGCGCGTACCTGCCGCGCACGCCCGGCAGCGGCGCGGGCGGGCCCTCCGCGGCGGGGGAGGGGGTGGGGTCCGGGGAGAGAGAGGGGGGCGCCTCGCCCTTCCGGCGCAGGTAGACGGATCCGAGCGGGACGAGGATCAGCGCGACCGCGAGCGACGCGAGGAGTGCGTACGCGATCGGCATCCCGATCGACGCGAGCCAGATCCGCGCGTCGCTGTCCTCCGACAGGAAGATGAACGGGAGCACGACGACCATGGTCGTGAGCGTCGACGTCACGACCGCGAGGCCCACCTCCGCCGTGCCCTCCATGGCCGCGCTGCGCACCGCCTCGCCCGCCTCGCGGCGCCGCAGGATCGCCTCGACCACCACGATCGCGTTGTCGACCAGCATGCCGACCGCGAGCGTGAGGCCCATCATGGTCGCCAGGTTGAGCGAGTCGCCCGCGAGGTAGAGGCACGTCACCGCGATCGTGAGCGAGAGCGGGAGCGCGGCCGCGACGAGCAGCGTCATCCGCAGCCTGCGGAAGAAGACGTAGAGGACGGCGACCGCGAGGAGGCCGCCGTAGAGGGCGTTCTTGTAGAGCGTCGAGATCGAGTTCTCGATCAGCTCGCCCTGGTCGAAGAAGGGACGGAACGCGAGGTTCGGCAGCGGCGCGGCCGCCGTGATCGCGTCCAGCGCCTCGCGGACGCGGCGGCACGTCTCGACCGTGTTCGCGCCGGCCATCTTGTAGATCGTGCCGACGACGACCGGGCTCCCGTTGTAGCGCGACCACCCCTCGTCGAGCGACGGCACGATCTCGACGCGCGCGATCTCGCCGAGCGTCACGCCCTCGGTCACCGGGAAGGCCCGGATCTCGTCGAGCGAGTCGAAGTCCATCGTCGCCCGCACGAACGCCTTCCGGCCCTCTGCCTTGATGTCGCCGAGGTCGGACGACAGGTTGTCGCCGCGCAGCCGCTCGAGCAGGCGCCGCAGGTCCAGGCGGCGGCGCGCGACCTCCTCCTGGTCGAGCCAGATGCGGACCGTGCGCGTGAGCACGCCCCACGGCTGCGCGCGCGCCACGCCGTCCACCGCCTCGAGCCGCGGCTGGAGGCGTTCCTCCATGAAGTCGGAGAGATCGAGACGGTCCGCGTCCGCCGTGCAGGCGAAGAAGAGGACCGGCGCGTCGTTCGCCCCCTCCCGCCGGACGTGCAGCCGGTCGACGTCGTCGGGCAGGTCGGCCTCCACGCGCGCCATCCGGTCGCGCACGTCCCGCTCGACCGTCGCGGGGTCCGCGTCCTTCCTGAGCTCGACCGTGACCCGCACGTCCATGCGATCGCTGCGGCTCGCGATCGACTCGATGCCCGGGACGGTCGCGAGCGACTCCTCGATCGGGATCGCGACCTGCCGCTCGGCCTCCTCGGCGGAGACGTCGCGCAGGCCGGCGTGAACGGTCAGGAACCGCTGCTCGAACCCGTCCGGCAGGAGCTGGAGCGGGATGCCGAGGAACGAGAGCGCGCCCATCGCCGCGAGCGCCGCGGAGGCCACGAGCACGCCGACCGGGCGGCCGAGGATCGCGCGGATCGCGTCCCTCACGGATGCCGCTCCGGCGCCGCGCGCCCGCGCCGCAGCGCGACCTTGTAGAGCACCGGCACGACGACGAGCGTCAGCACGGTGCTCGAGAAGAGGCCGAAGATGACCGTGATCGCCATCGGCGCGCGCAGCTCGGCCGCCTCGCCGCCGCCGAGGCCGAGCGGGAACCGCTCGGCGCCCGGCAGCGCCGCGAGCACGCCGGTGAGCGGCAGGAGGCCGAGGATCGTCGTGCCCGTCGTCATGAGGATCGGGCGGAGCCGCTCCTGCGCCGCCGCGACGATCGCGTCGGGGAGCGTCCTGTGCTCGTCGCGGCGCCGGTTGATGCAGTCGACGAGCACGATCGCGTTGTTGACCGCGATGCCCACGAGGAGGATCGAGCCGAGGAGCGCCACCACGCTCGCGGGCATGTCGAGGAGGTCGAGCGCGAGCACGGCGCCCACGCCGGCGAGCGGGAGCGAGACGAGGATCACGAGCGGCTGCGCGAGCGACTCGAACTGGATCGCCATCACCGCGTAGACGAGGAACGCCGCGAGCGCGAGCGCGTAGAGGAGCGCCTGCGTCGACTGCCGCGCCTCGAGGCTCCGGCCGGCGACCTCGAACTCCACGCCGTTCCGCCGGGCCACCGGCTCCGCGAGCGCGCGCGCCTCCTCGGTCACGCGGCCCAGTTGGAGCCCCTCGTACGCGGCGGTGACGACGGCCGCGTGCCGCCCGCCCACGCGGCGGATCTCGCCCGGCCCCTCCGCGACCGTGGGGCCGCCCTTGAGCACGACCGAGAGCTTCACCGGCCCCTTCCCGGGCGGCGCGACGTCGATCTCGAGCAGGTCGCGCAGGCGCTCGCGGTCCGCTTCCTCGAGGCGCACGCGGATGTCG
>DASUGR010000084.1:0-15543 GCA_036273915.1 Planctomycetota bacterium
CGGGTCCTCGGGGTCTCCCGACCAGCCGGTGCGCGCGAAGACGCGCGGGAGCCGGCTCGTGAACTCGACCTTCAGGGAGAGGGTCTCCTGGGGGGGTACGGGGGCCGGGAGCTTCAGGAGCGCGAGCGTCGCGTCCTTCTCGTTGCCGTCGTCGGGCTGCACCATCGAGAGCGCGGGGAGGAGGTCGGCGTCGTCGGCAGCGCGCAGCCGGTCGATCCGCACGAAGCCCGGGGACTCCTCGTCCCAGCGCGACCCGGCCTTGCCCTGCTCGCTGCCCTCGCGCATGAACGTCGAGTCCTTGTCGCGGAACGCGTTCAGGTAGAGGTGGAGGTAGATCTCGTCGACCGGCTTGCTGGAGGCATTCCGCCAGACGAGGTCCATCTCGCCGCGGATCTCCTTGAGCGCCGGGTCGAGGCTCGACTTGATCGTGTAGGAGACGACGCGGTCCGAGCGCTCCGGCAGGTCCGCCCCGACGCGGGCCCGCTCGGCCGCGAGCGCCACGAAGAGCAACAGGGCGAGGACGGTCGACCCCCGCATGGGTTCCGCATTGTCCGCCACGGCGGTGCGCGAGGGCAAGGAGGCTTCGGAAAACTCGGGTAGGATCCGCGCCGTGCCGAAGAGCCCCGGGCCGGTGATCGGCGTGGTCCACCTCCTGCCGCTGCCGGGGAGCCCCCGCTACGGGGGCTCGATGGCGGAGGTCCTTCGGCGCGCCGTCGCCGACGCGCGCGCCTACGCGAAGGGGGGCGCCGACGCCGTGATCGTCGAGAACTACGGCGATGCGCCCTTCTTCAAGGAGGGGCTCCCCGCGGAGGCGGTGGCGGCGCTGGCCGTCGCGGCGGCGGCGGTTGGGGACGCGGTCAAGCTCCCGTTCGGGGTCAACGCGCTCCGGAACGACGCCCGCGCGGCGCTCGGCGTCGCCGCGGCCGCGGGGGCCGCCTTCCTGCGGGTCAACGTGCACGCGGGCGTCACCGCGACCGACCAGGGGCTCGTCGAGGGGCGCGCCGCGGAGACGCTCCGCGTCCGCCGGCTCCTCGGCGCGGACGTCTCGATCCTCGCCGATGTGCACGTGAAGCACGGGAGGCAGCTCGACGCGGGGCCGATCGGCGACGCCGCGCGCGACCTCGTGCTCCGCGGCGGCGCGGACGGCGTCATCGTGTCGGGCGCGTCCACGGGGAGGGAGACCGACCTCGCGGATCTGCGCGCCGTGCGTGCGGCGCTGCCGCGCGCGTTCGTCCTCGCCGGCTCCGGCGTGCGCGCGGAGACGGTCGCCTCGGTGCTCGCGGTGGCGGACGCCGTGATCGTCGGGACGTCTCTCAAGCGGGGCGGGAGGACGGAGGCGCCCGTCGACGCCGCGCGCGTGGCCCGGTTCACCCGAGCAGCCAGGGGAGGAGCTCGGGGCCGAGGCCGCTGACCAGGTGGTCGGGACCGGCCGCGGCGAGCACCGCCTCCTCCTCGAACCCCCAGCAGACCGCGAGCGCGCGCGCCCCGATGTGCCGGGCGCCGCGGACATCGGCCACGGTGTCGCCAACGACGGTGAGCGGCGCGTCGCCGCAGCGGCGCCGGGCGGCGGCCGCGATCTCGGTCCGCTCGACGCCATCCTCCGCGAACCCGGAGATGGAGAAGTCGAAACGGTCGAGGATCCCCACGGCGCCGAGCTTGATCCGCGCGCCCTCCCGCACGTTGCCGGTGAGGAGGCCGAGGCGCACGCCGTGCTCCCGGAGCGCGTCGAGGAGCGGCACCACGCCCTCGAGCGGCGCGAGGTCGTCCCGCGCCGCCGCCGCGTTGCGGAGGTGGTCGACGTAGCGCGACCACATCGGCTCGCGATCGCGGCCGGGCCCGACGCGGAGGGCGACGCCGCTATCGGTCGCGCCGGCGAAGGAGATGCCCTCGAGAGCCCCCCGGAGCCCCCACACCTCCTCCATGGCAAGGGCCATGGAGCGCCGCCCGAGGCCGTGGAAACGCACGAGCGTGCCGTCGATGTCGAAGAGGATCGTCGCAGGGCTCACGGTTGATTTCCGAACGCGACTCCGAAGCGCCGAGGCCGAGCGAGAAGCCGGTCCCGAAGGGACGCCGCACTACGTGACCGCACAGCGGGCACGTTGCGGCGCCGGCGAGTCGCGACGGCGACCTGGGTCCAAAGGACCCAGCGAGCCGGAGCGCCGAAGCCGGACGGCTTCGCAGCCGGCCGAGATAGGTCGAGCCAGGGGGAACAGTCTGAGAATAGGGTAATGGTATGGAGTGAAGGTGTCGTTTTACGACCCTCGGGAGAGGGGCAACCCTGGCTCGACGGTAGTTTCTCCCCAGCGGGCGCTCCCGATTCTAGCAGCGTCCCGGAAATTCGACACCGAACAGGATGTAGCCTCGTCGCGCGGCTTCACACGCTCGCGTCGCGCGGTATCCGATCGGGCATCATGCGCTCGGCGCGCGCGCCGCCGAGCCGCGAGATCAGGAGAAGCGTGGCGTCGTCCGCCCGCGTCCCCGTGCCTTCCCAGAGATCCTCGCGGAGACGCTGGAGCGCGCCGTGCGGACCCGCGAGCACCGCGCCCGCGGCGGCCGCGAGGAAGCGGCTCTCGATCGCGTTCTCGACGCTCTCCGAGGCGCCGTCCGTGTAAAGGAGCAGCGAGTCGCCGGGCGCGACGTCGATGGTCGTCTCGGTGAGCGACCGGGCGAACGCCTCGCCGCCGACGAGCCCCAGAGCGAGGCCCTTCGCCGCGACCTGCGTCGACCGCCGCTCGACCGGGTTCAGGAGGAGCAGCGGGTGGTGCCCGGCGCCGGCGAGCGTGAGCCGGTGCGTCTCGGGGTCGAGCAGCGCCGCGAGCGCGGTCACGAACACGCCCTTGCCGAGCGTCCCCGCGAACCCGTCGTTCACGCGGCGCAGGAGGTCGGCGGGCCCCGCCGCGGCGGGCGCGTTCTCGCGGGAGAGCGTCTGGACCATCGCCATGACCATGGCGCCCGCGGGCCCCTTGCCGGAGACGTCGCCCAGGGTGAGCAGCAGCCGGCCGTCCTCGTAGACGTGGAAGTCGTAGAAGTCGCCCGAGAGCGCGCCGCACGGCTGGTACTCCACCTCCAGGTGGTAGCCGTGGAGGAAGGGCACCGCGCGCGGCAGGAGCGCGCTCTGGATCTCGCGGCTCGCGCGGAGCTCGCGGTCCTCGAAGGGGATGAGCGGGGGCACGGGGGAGGGAAGGGGCACCTCGGCCCGCTCCTTCGCCGCCTCGAGCTGCGCCTCCGCCACGCGGATCCTTCTCGCCTGCGTCTCGCCGCGCTGGACGACGCGGCCCGCGAGCCACGCGATGCCCACGCCCACGGCGGCGGCCGCGACGCAGCCCTCCGCCGCCCCGAGCCCCGCGTAGAGGAACGCGCCGAAGGCCGCGGCCGTGTAGAGCGAGACCGCCGTCGCCGCGGCGAACGCGAGCCGGCCCGTCCGGCGCGCCCTGCTCTCGCTGACCCGCGTCACGCGCCTCACCGCCGGACCTCCGGGCGGAGCGGCAGCGCGTCGGCGCCCGCGTCGTCGAGGACGAGCTCGCGGAAGCGGGCGTGGACCGGCGAGTCGCGCCGCGGCAGCGCGCCGTGCCGGATGGCGCCGGGAAGCGCCGGCAGCTCGGCGAGCACGCGGTCGATCGTCTCGGCGTCGGCGACGACGGGAAGGACGTCGCGGGAGAGCGCCTCGCGGACGGCCTCCGCCGCCGTCGTCGCGCGCGACGCGTCGACGGCGAGGATGCAGAGGTCATCGAAGATCTCGACGGGGACGCACCGCTCGCGCCGCAGGAGGTCCGGATCGAGGAGGCGCGCCGCGCGCGGCGCGAGCCGGACGAACGACGGGTCGAGCCGCAGGTTGCCCCCCGCCTGCCCGTAGGCGCGGGCGAGATCCTCGGCCGTGGGGAGCGCCTGGGCGAGGAGCGTCCGGACGAGCGCGGCGTCGGTGCGCCCCTCCCGCGTCGCCGCGCGGTGGAGCCGCTCGCGCGTGACCGCGCCGCCGAGCACGGCGGCGAGCGCGCCCGCGGGCCCCTTGGCCTTCGGCGTCACGAGACGAAGACCCCCGAGCCCGCGTAGGCGAAGGCGAACTCGGTGACGTTCAGGTGCTCCTCGACCGTCGCGTAGCGGAAGTCGAGGAACAGGCGCGACTGCGTCGCGAACACGCGGGACGCGTCGGCGCCGAGCGCGCGGCCGCGGTCGACGATCCGGAGGTGGAGGCGCTGCGGCCCGGCGAGCGCGAGCACGTGGAGCGGCCCCTTCCGGCCCCCCTCGAACGCGTTCTCGGCGATCAGGTGGCAGACGTGCGCCGCCTCGCGGGCGAACCGCCGCATGCGGGCGTGCGGCACACGCCGCTCGACGAGGATCCCCTCGAGGAGGCCGGCGAACCCGGCCAGCGCCCGCGGGGTCACGTCGAACGTCAGGTGCACCGCCTCCGCGTCGGCGCGCGACCAGTCGAACGCGACGCCGCCCTCGCGCGTGGTCGCGAACGGGGCGCCGCACGCCGGGCAGGCCCAGCGGCCCTCGCCGCCGATCCGGAGGCGCGTATCGCAGAACGCGCAGACGACGGTGCGCTTGTCGGTCGAGAGCACCGGGCGGACCGCGCGGATCCGGCTCCCGCGCGCTTCGGGCAGGTGGCCGGACACCGGGGGTTCCTCCCCCCGGCCCCCCTCCTCCTCCGCCGCGGCGGGCGCCGCCAGGGGCGCGGCGGGCGTTGCCGCCGGGCCGAGCTTCGCGGTCTCGAGCGCGGCATCGAGCGACGACGCCATCGGGATCAGGCTCTTGAGGCCGAGCATCTCGAGGATGATCCCGACCTTCGGCGCGACGCGCGCGAGCACGAGCGTGCCGCCCTGCTCGCGCAGCCGGTCGAAGTAGCGGATCAGCTCGCCGAAGCCCGACGAGTTGACGTAGCGGAGCTCCTCGCAATCGAGCACGAGGGAGCGGATCCCCTGCTGCATCGCCTCGGCGAGCCGGTGCTCGAACTTGTCGAGCGTGTGCGCGTCGATGACCCCGCCGAGGTGGAGGGTCAGGATCCCGCCCTGGTGTTCCGTGGCCCGGATCACGAGATCGTGCTGCACGCGCTAGCCCTCCCGCTCCCGGTACTTCGTGATCGTCACGCGGTTGCCCCGGTCGTTGAACTCGAGGCGGTCCGCGCAACGCTCCATGAGGTAGATGCCGAGGCCGCCCATGCCGCCGGAGCTGTGGCGCTGGCGCGCGAGGGAAACGGGCGCCGCGTCCGAGAGCTGTCTCCTGAGCGCGGCGTGGTCGAACCCCTTTCCCTCGTCCTCGACGGTCACGGTGATCTTCTCGCGGTCGAGCAGCATCTCGACGTCGAGGCCGTGCGCGGGATCCTCGGAGGACCCGTGGATCTCCGCGTTCCGCACCCCTTCGCGGAAGGCCGTGGTGAGTCCCACGAGGTTGTCGCCGCGGAACCCCGCGTCCTTGAAGAACGCGTCGGAGACATCGAAGGCGCGGAGGATCTCCTCCTCCCGCGCGGGGAAGCGCATGTGGAGCTGGCGCTCGAACACGGCCGCCTCCTCGCTCGCCTGCGCGAGGAGCTGGTCCATCGACTGGAGGAACGGGTGGACGGAGATCGGCTCGAACACCGCCATGTCGGAGAGCATGAGCAGGCGCGCCGGGTGGCGCAGATCCTCGAATCGCGTGTGGAGCGTGACGATCGGGATCGGGTTCGTGGCCCAGCCGGTCTTCAGCGCGCCGACCAGATCGTCGCGCCCCTCGAAGGAGTGGTCGCAGACGAGCAGGTAGGGCCGCGAGCCGTCGAGCATGCTCCGGACGGCCGCGGCGGTCGCGACGCGCCGCACCTGCCAGCCGAGCCTCTCGAAGTGCTCGTGGAGGATCTCGCCGAACGCGCCGTCCACGGGCATGGCGAGGAGCACGGCGGCGGTGCGCTGGACGGCGAGCCGCTCGCGCAGGTCGCCGCCGACGGCCACGTCGAGCCGGCTCTTCGCGGGCGCGATCTCCGAGAAGCGCCCCGACGGGTCGCGCGTGATCCGCGCGGGCTCGACGACGACGCCGAGATCGAGGAGCCCCCCCATCTCGATGCGCTCGCCCGCGACGAGCGCCTCCTTGCAGGCTTCGAGGAAGGCGGAGACGACGCGCTCCGCCGTGTCTTCGGGCACGCCGGCCCGTTGCGCCGCACGGTGGGCGAGCGCCTCGCGCGTCACCGGGGTCGCGGCTCTGGATTCGATCTCTTTGATCACGGCCGTTTCGCCGCCGGACTTAGGGCGGTTTTCCCCGCGATCCCGACCGGTTCGCGAAACCGCCTTTCCCCGGGCGGCGCCTCAACTGCTCAAGCTACGGCCCGCCCGGCAATCGGTTCCGGAACGGGCGCCAAGGGAACCGCCCGGGCGCCCGAGGCAACCGCGAGACGGCGAAGAGAAGAACCAGGCCGGCAAGGAGTCGAAGAGCGACGACACGTACGTATCGAAGAGGGCGTAGGGAGGGCCGCCGCCTTCGTAGCTCCGAGTGGAAACGTCCCGAGGAACCGCGCCCGAGCGCACCGGGCCAGAACCTTTGTGTTGTCTTAGAGCGGAGCGAAACCCTTGCGTTCTTACCGCACCGAGTACCGCTTAGCTCAAGACGTTAGCGGGCCCTCTGGAGGTCGTCAAGAGAGAATCCACAAAATATTGTGGGTCTTTTCGGATTGGTGCCCTTCCTGTGGAAGTAGGGAACCGGCCCTAGAGGGGAAGGGGAGGCGGGGGGGGCCGGGGGGCGCGGGGGGCCCCGGCGGGGGCGCCGCCGCCCCCTGGACCCCCCGGGTTCCTCAAGCTCTCAGTATTGGACGAGGATGAGCTGGTCGTCGATGTTGCCGAAGGCGCCGTCTATGCCCGCGCTCTGGAGGAGGCCCCACCCCGGCCCGATCGGGACGAAGGGCAGGGCTCCGTTGACGGGAGCCGTGGGCATGGCCGCGAGCGGCAGCTGGCACGCGCTCCCGGCCTGGCCGAGCGCGAGGGACTGGTAGATCTCGAGCGTGTCGTCGCCCGTCAGGAAGGCCGCGTCCGGGCCCGGCGAGACCGCGAACATGCGGTTGCCGTCCGAGAGGGGCGCGACGTTCTGGATCAGGTTCGGGATGATGCTGAACGGGTCGATCGACGAGATGGTCGCGTTGATGTGCAGGGCCTCGTCGTCGTTGCCGGTCGCCGGGACGAGGTTCGGGCCCGGGCCGAAGGCCATGAGCCCGCCGTTGCCGAACGGGGCGAGGAGCGGCGTGCCGTTGAAGGGGAGCGTCGTCGCCGCGCCGGTCGCCGGGTTCGTGTAGAGGCGGAGCGCGTTCGGCGCCGCGAGCGCCACCGCGATCCCGTTCCCGACGCGGGCGTAGGTGACGACGGCCGCCGCGGTGTTGACCGTCTGCCCGAGGAGATACGGCGTCCCCGTCCACGCGCCCCCCGTGTAGGTGAAGACCTCGAGCGCGTCGTCGCCGCCGCCGGCCAAGCCGTTCGGCCCGACGCCCGGCCCCGCGAGGAGCGAGGTCGAGAACGCGATCGGCCGCCCGATGAGGAACCGGGCGGGGAAGAGCGCCGACGTCGTCCCCGTCGACATCACGTGGGCGAGGACCGTGTCGTCCCCGTTCCAGCGCACGGCGTCGGGCCCCGCGCCCATCACGAACACCGTGTCGCCGTCGGGCGAGAAGGGGATCGAGAAATTGCCGAGCCCGGTCACGCTCGTGTCGGCGAAGGGCGCCGCGGGAACGAGCAGGGGGGCCATGGTCACCGGCACGGCCGCGAGGCTAAGGTCCCCGACCACGAGCTCGTCGCCCTGGTTCGCGGGTGGCGCGCCGAACGGCCCGAAGACGTTGTCGACGCCCGACGACACGAAGGCGACGCGCGCCGGCCCGATCGCCGCGATGGGCGCCACGTTCATCTGCGGGTAGATGATGAAGTCGGCGACCGGCGACGTGCGCGCGTTGGTCACGACGAAGAAGCCCGCCCCCGCCGACCCCACGGAGTAGACGCAGAACGTGTCGGGGCCGAGGACGGCCGGGATCGAGCTGGTCGCGCTCAGGTACCCGACCTGCGCGCCCGGCGAGCCGCGGGGCGAGACGCTCCCGATCGTGATGGCATTGGGCGGCCCGGTCACGATCCTGATCTCGTCGTCGGCGTTCCCCCAGGTGCCGTTCGCGCCCGCGGTGCAGAGCACGGCGTAGCCGTCGGCGAGCCGCACCGGCTGCGACGCGTTGCCCGCGGTCTGGAACGGCGCGCCCACCACCGCGAACGGGGACGAGTACGTGTAGCCGACGGTCGTGGGCACGTCGACCTGGGCCGACCCGGTGTCCAGCGTCACCGTGATGGCGCCGATCGGCGGCACGCCCGGGGCCACGGGCGCGCGGCCCGTCACCTGCGTGCCGTTGGCCGACACGTCCGCGGTGACGGAGCCGATGCCGTGGAAGACGACGGTCACCTGCCCGCCGAGCGGCCCGAGCGTCGTGCCGCTGATCGTGAAGGGCTCGGCGCCCGTCGGCGAGAACGTGGTCGGCGCGATCGTCTGCGGGTTCGGCGCCGAGTTCGCGTAGGTGTAGCCGTCCGGAACCTGCAGGGTCCCGCCGAACGAGCTGATCAGCACGACGTCCACCGCCCCGGCCTGGAGCCCGGGCGCGGCCGGCGTCACGACCGTGAGCTCGGTCTCGCTGATGATCGTGCGGTTGGTCCCGGCGGCGCCGCCGAACGTGATGTTTTGCACGCCGGCGGTCGCGAAGTTGGTCCCCGTGATCGTGACGAGATCGCCGCCGAAGAGGTCGACGGAGACGGCCGGGTTGATCGCGGTGACGGTGAACGTCGCCGGTCCGCCGCCACCACCGCCGCCCCCGCCCCCGCAGGCCGCGAGAAGAAGGAACGGCACAAGGGCGCCGGCACGACGCCACGTGAAGGAAGACATGTCGACCCCCATGAAAACACCCTCCCCCCTGAAACCCCCCGCCTCCGCTTACAAGAGTACGGCTCGTTTCGCCGGGGGCGAGAGGTCTGCCCCAAACCGCTGTCGCGAAATGACTTGGGGGCCTCTCTCGCGTTGTCTCGCTCCGGGACTGCGCGGGCGCATCCGCGCAGGCACGCTGCGCCCTTCGCGCGGGGAATCGTTGGGGGGACCGGGGGCATTTAGCCGATAGGGGTCCGTGCGCATCGAGGTCTCGCAGCTCGACGGGTCGGGAGCCACCTGGACGCTCGACGGGCCGGTGGTCCGGGTCGGGGCCGCCGAGAACATGGAGGTCAACCTCCCCCTCCCCGGGGTCCTCCCCCTCCACGCCGTGCTCGTGCTCGACGAGGGGGCGGCGCAGGTGCGGCCGCAGGGGCGCGTCCTCCTGAACGGCTACCCGGCGAGCGACGCCGCGCTCAACGACGGCGACGTCCTCGAGCTCGGCGAGGGCGTGCGCCTACGCGTGCGGTTCGCCGTCCGCGAGGCGCAGCCGCCGTTCGGCCCCACGCGCCTCCTCCACGGCCGCGCGGGCGCGGTGCTCACGTGCCTCTTCCTCGCGATCGTGGTCGGCGGCGCCTACCTCGCGGCGCGCGCGCGGCCGGAGGACGAGGGCGACGCCGTCGCGGCGAGGCTCGCGGGCGAGCGGATGCGGCAGGACAGCCTCCGCGCGGCCCACGAGCGGGACCAGCGGGAGCGCATCGCGACGCTCTCCCGGGAGATCCGGGGCCTCGAGGGCCGGATGGCGGAGAAGGACGACGTGGACTCGCGGATCGGCGAGGTCGAGCGCGCCATGCAGGAGATGGGCACGAGCGTGCTCGAGCGCGTGAGCACGGAGGTCGACGCGTCGATCGAGCGGCACCCGGAGCTGAAGGCGGCGCAGGATGCCGTGCAGAAGATCGAGGAGCGGGACGCCGCCGCCGCGCGCATCATCGAGACGCACGCGAGAAGCGTCTGCCTGATCCAGGGCTCCTACGGGTTCGCGCGGAAGGATGCGGACGGGAAGTGGCGGTTCCTGCGCGAGGCCGAGCCGGATCTCGTGAAGGACCTCCAGCTGGAAGGCGACAAGGTGCCTCTGACGCTTGCCGGCAAGGGCCCGGTGTTCACCGTCGAGTACACGGGCACGGGGTTCGTGGTCGACCCGAAGGGCATCGTGCTCACGAACCGCCACATCGCGCAGCCGTGGTGGAAGAACGACTCGGCGACGCCGCTCATCGACGACGGCTACCAGCCCCGCTTCGTCCAGCTGCGGGCCTACTTCCCGGGCCGCAAGGAGGCGGTGGACTTCGACCTCTCCCGCCTCCTCGTGTCGGCGGACGCGGATCTCGCGGCGCTCCGGCTCACGCCGTTCGAGGGGATGCCGCCCGCGCTTCCGCTGGCGCCGAAGGACTCGATCGTCGCGGGCCAGAAGGTGCTGCTGCTCGGCTACCCGTCCGGGCTCGACGCGCTCCTCGCCCGCGGCGAGGAGGATCTCGCGATCCAGGTGAGCGGCGATGTCGGCAGCGACGCGGGGCAGCTCCTCGACGCGCTCGCGGCGAAGGGGCTCGTGCGCCCGCTGCCGACCCAGGGCCACATCGGCGACGTGCTCGACGACAAGATCCTCTTCGACGCGCCGACCGCGGTCGGCGGGTCGGGCGGGCCGCTCGTCGACATGGAGGGCCGCGTGGTGGCCGTGAACTACGGCATCCTGAAGGCGTTCTCGGGCGCGAACTTCGGCGTGCCCGTGAGCCGCGCCGAGGCCCTCCTCGCCCGCGCCCGCTCCAAGTAGCGGGGAGCGGAGGGCGCCCGGCGCCCTTCGCGGACCCCGTGCTCCGCGTCCGACGCTCCTCCGCGGCCGTCACGGGCCGCATTTGGGGGCATACTCGACCGCGAGCCCCATGTGCCGCACGACGAAGTTCTCCGTCGCCTCGAACAGGAAGTACGTGGGCGCGTTCTTCCGGATGCAGCGCGCCTCCTCCGTGTAGCCCGGCTTCAGGTGCATCGAGAGCCGCTCGCGCAGGTTGCCCTTGCCGACGAACACGCACCCCTCGTCGCTGAAGAGCCCGTAGACCCCGCGCACCCCCTCGGGCACGCGGGCGATCTCCTCGGGTGTGAGCGGGTGACGAGGCTGGTCAGGGAAGGGCACGCGCCTATCCTACTGTTGACGAAGGACTTACGGCACGACTTGCGGGAGCCGATAGAGCCTGATATCTTTCTATCCGGATTAAAGGATGAAGCTCGCCGACCAGACCGACCTCGTGCGGCTCTTCGCCGACCCGACCCGGGTCCGCCTGCTCCACCTCCTCGAGCTGGAGGAGCTCTCCGTGGCGGAGCTCACCCACATCACGCGGGTCGCGCAGTCGCGGGTCTCGACGCACTTGGGCAAGCTCCGGGAGGCGGGGCTCGTGCGCGACCGGCGCTCGGGCCCGAAGAGCTTCCACGCGCTCCGCAACGGCGACATGCCCGCAGAGGCGCGCGCCCTCTGGGACCTCCTCAAGCGGGGCGCGAAGGACCCGGTGCTCGCGCTCGACCGCCGGCGGCTCGAGGCGCTGCTGCGCGAGCGAGGCGGCGCGTGGGCGGACGCGGTCGCGGGGCACATGGAGCGCCACTACTCGCCCGGCCGCACGTGGGAGGCGGCGCTGCGCGGCCTCCTCGGGCTCGCGCGGCTCGGCCGCGTGCTCGACATCGGGTCGGGCGACTGCGCGATCGCCGAGCTGGTCGCGCCGCGCGCGGAGTCGGTCACCTGCCTCGACGCGAGCGCGACCGTGCTCGCGGCGGGCAAGCGGCGGCTCGGACACCTCGCCTTCTGTCGCGGGGACATGCACGCGCTCCCGTTCGCCGACGGCAGCTTCGACCACGTGCTGCTGCTCGCGTGCCTCGACTACGCCACCCGGCCGGCGGCGGCCGCGGCGGAGGCGGTCCGCGTGCTCGCTCCCGGCGGCAACCTGGTCGCGGTCACGCTCAGGCGCCACGCGCACAAGGACGTCGCCGCGCGCTACCACCACGTGCAGATGGGCTTCGAGCCGCCCGACCTCCGCCGGATGTTCCCGGCGCTCGCGATCGACCTCTGCGCCGTGACCTCGGTGGAGCGACGCCCGCCCCACTTCGAGGTCCTCACGCTGCACGCGCGGAAGGAGGCCCGATGATCCGCGACCTCCTCCGCGAGCGCGTCCTCGTCCTCGACGGGGCGATGGGCACCGAGATCCAGGCGCGCCAGCTCACGGCGGACGACTTCGGCGGCGCCGCCTACGAGGGCTGCAACGAGCACCTGAACCTCACGCGCCCCGACGTGATCGCGTCGATCCACAGGGGCTACCTCGAGGCGGGCGCGGACATCATCGAGACGAACACGTTCGGCTCGACGCCGCTCGTGCTCGCGGAGTACGACCTCGCAACCCGCGCGCGCGAGATCACGGTCGCGGGCGCGCGCCTCGCGCGCGAGCTCGCGGACGCCCACGCGACCGCCGCGAAGCCGCGGTTCGTCGCGGGCTCGATGGGCCCGACGACGAAGGCGATCTCGGTGACCGGCGGCGTGACGTTCGAGGAGCTGGTCAGGACGTTCGCCGCGCAGGCGGAAGCGCTCGTGGAGGGCGGCGTCGACTACCTGCTCATCGAGACCGCGCAGGACACCCGCAACATCAAGGCTGCCCTGCTCGGGGCAAGGGAGGGGAGCGCGAGGGGAGGGCGGGACGTGCCGGTCGCGGTCAGCGGCACGATCGAGGCGACGGGCACGATGCTCGCCGGCCAGACCGCCGACGCGCTCGCCGTGAGCCTCGCCCATGCGGACCTCCTCTACCTCGGGCTCAACTGCGCGACCGGCCCCGACTTCATGACCGACCACCTCCGCGCGATCTCGGAGCTCTGCCGCACGTTCACCGCCTGCGTGCCCAACGCTGGCCTGCCGGACGAGAACGGCTGCTACCTCGAGACGCCCGGGACGATCGCACGCGTGCTGGAGCGGTTCGTCGACGAGGGCTGGGTGAACGTCGTCGGCGGCTGCTGCGGCACGACGGCGAAGCACATCGCGGCGCTCGCGCGGATGGTCGAGGGCAAGCGGCCGCGCACGCCGGCGTCCTTCCGGCGGACGCTCGTGAGCGGCCTCGAGACGGTCGAGGCGGAGGACTCGAACCGCCCGCTCCTCGTCGGCGAGCGCACGAACGTGCTCGGCAGCCGCAAGTTCAAGCGGCTCGTCGCGGAGGGCGCCTTCGAGGAGGCCGCCGAGATCGCGCGGAAGCAGGTCAAGGGCGGCGCGCAGGTGATCGACGTCTGCCTCCAGGACCCGGACCGCGACGAGAAGGCGGACATGCGCGCGTTCCTCGCGCGCGTCACGCGCATGGTCAAGGCGCCGCTGATGATCGACTCGACGGACGCGGACGTGATCGCGGAGTCGCTCACGTGGTGCCAGGGCAAGGCGATCATCAACTCGGTCAACCTCGAGGACGGCATCGAGCGGTTCGAGCGCGTGGTGCCGCTGGCGCGGAGGTTCGGCGCGGCGCTCGTCGTCGGCTGCATCGACGAGAAGGGCATGGCGGTCACGCGCCGACGAAAGCTCGAGGTCGCGGAGCGCTCGCACCGGATCCTCACGGGGGACTTCGGCGTCGACCCGAGCGACATCCTCTTCGACGCGCTCGTGTTCCCGTGCGGCACCGGCGACCAGACCTACCTCGGCTCGGCGCGCGAGACGGTCGAGGGAATCCGCCTCATCAAGGAGAGGCTCGGCGCGAAGACGATCCTCGGCGTGTCGAACGTGTCGTTCGGCCTGCCGGCGGCGGGCCGCGAGGTCGTGAACACGGTCTTCCTGCACGACTGCACGAAGGCGGGTCTCGACCTCGCGATCGTCAACGCGGAGAAGCTCGAGCGGTACGCGTCCCTCGACGGGGCGGAGCGGCGGCTCGCGGAGGAGGTCCTCTACGAGACGTCCGACGCATCGCTCGCACGCTTCACCGAGCACTTCCGCGCGGCGCGCGCCCCCGGACCCCCTGTCGCCTCCCTCACCCCGGACGAGACGCTCGCGCGCTGCATCGTCGACGGCACCAAGGAGGGCCTCGTCCCGGCGCTCGACAGGAAGCTCGCCGAGGGCATGAAGCCGCTCGACATCATCAACGGCCCCCTGATGAAGGGGATGGACGAGGTCGGCCGGCTCTTCAACGACAACCAGCTGATCGTCGCCGAGGTGCTGCAGTCGGCCGAGGCGATGAAGGCGGCCGTCTCGCATCTCGAGCCGCACATGGAGAAGGAAGAGGGAGGGGTCCGGGGGACCGTGATCCTCGCGACCGTCAAGGGCGACGTCCACGACATCGGGAAGAACCTCGTGGACATCATCCTGTCGAACAACGGCTTCAAGGTCGTGAACCTGGGCATCAAGGTGCCGCCGTTCGACCTCGTCGAGGCGATCGCGAGGCATCAGCCCGACATCGTGGGGCTCTCGGGGCTCCTCGTGAAGTCCGCGCAGCAGATGGTCGTGACCGCGGAGGAGCTGTCGGTGCACGGGAAGTGCCCGCCGCTGCTCGTCGGCGGCGCGGCGCTCACGCGCGCGTTCACGCGGCGGCGGATCGCGCCGAAGTACAAGGGCATGACGCTCTACGCGAAGGACGCGATGGACGGCCTCGAGCTCGCGAACCGGCTGCGGGATCCCCAGGCGCGGCCCGCGCTGGAGCGCCTCGTGCGCGACGAGGAGGCGAAGTACCCGGCGGAGGAGGAGCGCGTTCCGGCGCCGGTGAGGGGCGTGCCGTCGCCGGTCGCGCGCGTCGCGCCCCCGGAACCCCCCGATTTCGAGCGCCACGTGATGAAGCTCCCGCTCGAGGAGGTGTGGCGCTTCATCAACCCGCAGATGCTCTACGGCCGTCACCTGGGCCTCAAGGGGCGCTTCGAGGAGCTGCTGGAAAGGGGCGACGAGAAGGCGCGGATGCTGCGCGACGTGGTCGAGGCGGCGAAGGCGGACGCGCGCGGCTGGATGGCTGCGCGCGCGGTGTGGCGGTTCTTCGCGGCGCACGGCGACGGCGAGACGGTGCGCGTGGCCGGCGAGGCGCTGACGTTCCCGCGGCAGAAGGGCGGCGAGCGGCTGTGCCTTGCGGACTTCGTGGGCGAGAAGGACGTGCTCTGCCTCTTCGCGGTGACGGCGGGCGCGGGCGTGCGCGAGCGCGCGGAGGCGTGGAAGGCGAAGGGCGAGTTCGTGCGGAGCCACGCGGTGCAGGCGCTCGCGATCGAAACGGCGGAGGCGGCGGCGGAGTGGCTGCATTCGAAGCTGCGGGGGCTCTGGGGGTTCCCGGACGCGCCGGAGATGGCGATGCTCGACCGGTTCCGCGCGAAGTACCGGGGGAAACGGTACAGCTTCGGCTACCCGGCGTGCCCGGACCTCGCGATGCAGGAGGTGCTGTGGCGGCTGATCGACCCCTTGGAGATCGGCATCGCGCTGACCGACGGCCACATGATGGACCCGGAAGCGTCTGTGTCCGCGCTCGTGCTCCACCACCCGGAAGCCCGCTACTTCGCCTCCTAGATACCAACCGTACGGTGCCTGGCTCCCGTCACCTAACCCGAGTTATTCACGAGTCTCGCGGTTCTGGGCGGTCCATCCGGCCGATCTCTGCGTCGCTCCTCCTCGCAGGCTCCTTTGGAGCCAGCTTCGTCGTCGCTCCTTGATCTCGACCGCCTGTCCTCGCCCAGAAC
>DASUGR010000085.1:0-45305 GCA_036273915.1 Planctomycetota bacterium
CCGGCCGATCTCGTCGCCGCCGAGGAGCATCGGCACGCCCTGCGCGAGGAGAAGCGTCGCCGCGAGGCTCCGTCGCGCCCGGTCGCGCGGGCCCGGGACCGCGGGCTCGTCCGAGGGCCCCTCGATGCCGTGGTTCGAAGAGAGCTCGTTCGCGTTCCCGTCGCGCCCGCCCTCCTCGTTCGCGTCGTTGTGCCGCCGCGCGTAGGAGACCGCGTCGAGGAGCGTGAACCCGTCGTGGCAGGTCACGTAGTTGAGGCTGCGCGGCGGCCCGAACCCCTCGAAGAGGTCCGAGCTCCCCGAGAGCCGCGTCGCGAGCGCCGCCGCGTCGCCCTCCGGCTTCAGCCAGGCCCTGCGCACGTCGTCGCGGAACCGGTCGTTCCAGACCGACCAGCGCGGCCCGCCCGGCCAGCCGGACACGAGGTACCCGTCCGCCGCGTCCCACGCCTCGGCGATGAGCGTGGTCTCGCGCAGCCACGGGTCCTCCTCGATCTCGCGCAGCAGAGGCGGCTTCCTCGTGACGAGGCCGTTGATGTCCCGCGCGAGGATCGAGGCGAGGTCGAAGCGGAAGCCGTCGACGCCCATCCCGTGCACCCACCAGCGGAGCGCGTGCCGGATCATCGCGCGCACCGCGGGGTGCTGCGCGCGGACGGTGTTGCCGCAGCCGGTGAGGTTCGCGTACTCGCCCGTGCGGAGCTCGCGAAGATAGTAGACCTCGTCCGCGAGCCCGCGCCACGAGAACGTCGGCCCCTCCGAGTCGAGCTCGCCGGTGTGGTTGAAGACCACGTCGAGGATCACGCGGATCCCCGCGGCGTGGAACGCGCGCACCATCTCGCGGAATTCCGCGACGGGGTCCTCCGACGCGTAGCCGCCGTGCGGCGAGAGCCACGCGATCGGGCTGTACCCCCAGAAGTTCACGAGCCCGGGCGCCCGCCGCACCTCGTCCGGATCGAACTGGTGGACCGGGAGGAGCTCGACCGCCGTGACGCCGAGGTCGCCCAGGTACGGGGCCTTCGCCGCGAGGTCCCTGTACGTGCCCCCGGACCCCCCCCGCGTGAACCCGCGCACGTGCATCTCGTACACGAGCGGCGCGTGCGACGGGACGGGCCGCGCCCACGAGACCGAGGGCGGTCCGACCACGACGCTCTTGAAGCGCGCGCCCCGGTTCGCCTCCCTGAGCGGCGGCAGCTCGCCCGACGCCGGCCCCGCGGTCCGCAGCGCGTACGGGTCGAGCAGCGGGCGATCGGGGTCTCTCGCCCACGCGTAGTGCTGGCCCTCGCCGACGCCCGCGACGAAGACGTCGAAGAGCTCGCCCTTGCGGTGCGCGCGCGCCTCGAGCGTCACCGTGCGCGCGGGCTTGGTGTCGCCCGCACGATCGTAGAGGAGGAGGTGGAGCGTGTCGGTGTCGCGGCAGAGGACGCGGAAGTGCGTCCCCGTTGGCGAAGGCTGGGGCGAGAGGGGAGGGAACCAGGGCTCCGGCTCCGTCACGATCGACAGACCTTACACCCCGGGAGGGATACGCTCGGGGGAAAGGAGAGGGGGCTCGGGGGAGGGGTCCTTCGCGGGCGCGGCGCCCTGTCGGTAGACTGCGCCTCTCACGGGAGGGTCGCATGAGGAATATCTTCGTGGCTGCGGCGGCGTTCGTCCTCGCGGGTTGCGCGTCCGGCCCTTCCACGGCCGAGCAGAAACAGGGGCTCGCGCAGCAGGACCTGGCGATGAAGGTCCGGGAGATCTGCGAGAACTACAACCGGGTCGTGGACATCGCGTGCCAGGAGATCGAGCGCAAGGCGACCGATCCCGCCCGGAAGAGGATCTCGATCCAGTTCCGGATCTACACCCGCACCTACACCCGCCAGGCGATCGTGAACCCGTCGCCGTTCGCGGGCTTCCTCGACCTCTGGGTCATGGCGCTCCAGCGCCGGAAGTACATCGAGACGCACGGCGAGGCCGTCCTCGGCGACCTCGCGTCGATCGCGGGCGATGCCAACAAGGAGATGGTCGACTACATCGGCAGGGTCGCGGACAGGATCCTCCCCGCGGAGTCGAAGGACCAGGTGAGGGCGGAGGTCGCCGCCTACGCCGATGCGCACCCGATCACGGGCAACATCCGCGAGTGGAAGGAGGTGGGCGCGGCGCGCGGCGAGAGCGTGCTCGCGAGCGTGACGAAGGTCGTCCCCTCGCTCGGCATCAAGGCCACCGCGGCGTCGATCGCGGACGTCTCGAGGTCCGTCGACGGCGTGGGCGAGGTCGTCCAGGACCTCCCCTGGCTGGCCCGCTGGAACGCGCAGATGCTCCTGATCGATCTCGACGAGAACCCCTCGCTCATGAGCGTGCGGGAGAGCATTCGCTCCATCTCGGCGGACGTCACGCGCTTCAACGACATCGTGGAGAAGCTCCCGGAGCGCGTCCAGGCGGAGGTCGGGAAGACGCTCGACGACATCGACGCGAAGCAGGAGGGGCTCCGGAAGACCCTGGAGGACGCGAAGGGCGTCGCGACCGAGGCCAAGGGCGCCGCGGAGGCGCTCGAGGCCACGGTGAAGCAGGCGGAGACGACGCTCGCGTCCGCGGAGCGCGCGACCTCGGCCTTCGCCGCCGCGGGCGAGAAGTGGGAGCCGGTGATGGCCGCGCTGCTCGACATCACCGGGCCGGGGCCGAAGGAGTACGAGCCCTCCGCGGGACCGGACCCGAACATCGTGAACCTCGTCCGCGTGGCCGAGGAGACCGGGAAGATGGCGGGACGGCTCCAGCAGACGCTGGTCGAGCTGCGGGGGATCCTCGAAGGCAAGGCCATGGACCAGCTGAACGCGAACGCACGCGGCACGATCGCCGAGACGGCGGCCCGGCTCGACGCGGTCATCGACCACGCCGCGTGGCGGGGCGCGCAGCTCGCGGCCGGGATCGCGGTCCTCGTGCTCCTTTACCGTCTGGCGGCCGCGAGGCTCGTCCGCCGTTAGCCTCCTGTTGCTTCCGGGGCCGCCGCGGCTGGGGTATCCTGCCGCGTCATGAAGAAGTTCCTGGTCGTCATCCTCGTGCTCCTCGTGGTCGCGGCGGTCGTCGGGTTCCTCCTCCCGCACGACTACAGCGTGGAGGAGTCGATCAACATCAACGCCAAGCCCTCCGCCATCCACAAACTCGTCGGCGACCTCAAGCGCTGGGACGACTGGACGCCGTGGAAGGAGATGGACCCCTCGGTGCAGGTCACGTTCGGCAAGGAGACGGAGGGCGTCGGCGCAAGCCAGACGTGGACCGGCAAGGACGGCAACGGCTCGCTCACCTTCACCATGTCGGACGACAAGAGGGGCATCGACTACGACATGATGTTCGACAAGACGCCGGCCAAGGGCGGCCTCCGCTACGAGCAGAAGGGCGACACGACCACGGTCACCTGGTGGCTCAAGGGCGACATGGACATGCCCGTCATCGGCGGCTACTTCGCGCTCCTGATGCCGCGCATGGCCGGCCCGGAGTTCCAGAAGGGCCTCGCGAAGCTCAAGCGCGAGGTCGAGAAGTAGCCCTTCGGGCCTCGGCGGGGGTCACTCCTCGCGATCGAGCGTCGGCGCGAGGACCTTCGCGAGCTGGTCCGCGTCGGGCGTGGAGCCGCCCGGGCGCGTCTGGACGGCGACCTGGAGGATCTCGCGGCCGAGCGGGACGAGCCACACCGGCATCAGCTCCGACACCGCTGCCGGTCTGCCCCCGAAGCCCCCTACCTTCCCTCCACGCATGCGCCGCGTGAGGAACTGCATCGAGCGGTACCCGTGATCCGCGTGGAGGGAGAGGAACACGGTGAAGCCCGGCCCCGTGATCTGCATCCCCATGAGCCCGCGTTCGGCCTCCCATCCCTCCGGGAGCTCGGCGAGCCGGATCCCCGAGAAGAGCTCCGGGTCGGGCTCCTCCTCGCCCTCGAGATCGAGCGTGCCGTCCGCGTACACGGCGCGCCGGATGCGGATCGACGTCCGCTCCGGCGTGATGCGACCGGCCTCGACCGGCTCGTCGGGCCGCGCGAGCAGGATGTAGCGCGCGCGCGTGCCGATCTCGTTCGTCGTCGGGTCCGCGCCGATCCAGCGGCCGACCCACACCTCGCACCAGCTGTGCGCGCCCCAGTCGCTGCCGATGTTGACGTAGCCGCTGCACTGCCGCACCGGGATGCCCGCCGCGCGGCAGAGCCCCGTGAAGAGGAGCGCGTGCTCGCTGCAGTCGCCCATCCGGTCGTCGAGGATCTGGAGCATCGTCGGCTGCGCGAGCTTCGACGAGCCCTTCTTGAGGTAGGTGAAGACGAAGTCGGCGATCCGGCGCGCCGCCTCCCGCGCGTCCGTCGCGTCGCCCACGATGTCCTTGGCCTTGTCCCTCGCGCGGGGGGAGTCGACCTCCATGAGCGCCGTCGCCTTGAGGTACTCCTCGAACCCCTTCGGGTCGATCGGCAGCGGGCAGGTCGCCTTCGGGTCGTCGTTGCTCCTGAGCAGGAGCGTCACCCGGTCGTCGGTCCGCTCCTTCACCTCGGTGAAGGGGCTCTCGGGGATCTTCGGCGGCTTCGTGGTCTCGTCCGTGCGGACGGTCACGTCCACGAGCATCTCGCGCGTCGTGAAGATGCGCGGCAGCTCCGGGTCCGCGGGGAGCGTGATCCGGAACTGCGCCGCCCGCTTCGGGAGGTCGCCCTGGCGGATGCCGTCGTCGCGGCGGATCACGCGGACGCCGATGCGCAGGCGCACGACCGAGCCGTCCTCGGCGAACCACCAGAGCGTGTCGTTGCCCTCCGTCGTCTCGACGACCTTCAGGCCCGGCCCCTCGTCGTCGGGCCCGACCACCTTGAGCGCCGACGTGACGACGCGCTTCCCGCCGAGCAGCGGGATCTCGAACGTCGCGCCCGGCGTCGCCTCGCCGGAGCGGATCTTCCCCGCGAGGAACGCCTCGGCGTCGACCATGACGGGCTTGTCGGTCGCGACGTCGAAGGCCTCCTCGCTGTCGCCGGCGCGCACGCGCACGTGGTAGCCCGCGGGCGTGCGCTCGACCCACGACTTGTCCGTGCGGCCGGGCATCGTCGTGACGGTCTCCTGCGAGACCATCTCGCCGCCCTCGGTCCGCAGCGTGCGCGAGATCGACTCCGACTCGAACGACTCGACGTATCCCGACATGTCGCGGTCCTCGCGCGAGACCGTCTCGGTCGTGTCCTCGACGAGTCTTCGGCCGTCGCGCTCCACCGCCTTCCACTCGACGCGCATGGTCGCGGCGCGGCGCCCGTTGAGGAGGTGCTCGTACATGCGCAGCGCGATGCGGTCGCCCGCGGCGGGGGGGGTGAGGGTGCCCGCGGGAGCGGGGGAGGATGCGACGGGCTTCGCGTCCGGGATCGCGGCGGGCAGCGGTGCGGAAGCGGGGACGCCGGCGGACGCGGAGTCTGGAGCCGGCGCCGGCGCGGGCATGCTCGCGGGGATCGCGCCCGGCGCCTCGGCAACGGCCGGCGGCGCGGTCTTGGCCTCCTCCTTCCTCTCCGAACAAGCCGCGAACGCGAGGAAGAGGACGAGGAGCAGCCGTCGCATGCGGCCGATTCTACCCGTGTCGGACGGGCGCGCCGGGCCGCGGGCTGGTCGCTCAGTGGAGGTCGGGGGGCATGACCTTCTTGATCCAGGCGTGATAGTCGCCGCCGTACCCGGCCTTCTCCTGGAGCGCCTTCACGCGCTTCCGGATCTCCGCGAGCTTCGTCGCAGGGAGTGGGGCCCTCTTCGCGAGATGCCCCTGCACGACCTCGGCGCCCGCGGCGCCGACCGCGCCGGCGAAGTAGTTCTCGTTCAGGTACGCGGCGACCTTCTGCGCGTGGAGCAGCGAGGCGCGGATGTTGCCCTGGCCCGTGACCACGTTGCCGACGCCGAAGATCCCCTTCTGCGCGTCGTAGACGCCCATGTCCCAGTCCTTGAAGTCGAAGGTCTCGCCCTTCATCCGGATCCCCTCGATCGGCTCCGGGATCGAGCCGATGGACGAGATCACGAGCCCGGTCGGGATCACCTCCTCCGAACCCGGGATCGGCGTCGCCTTCCGTCCCTCGACCGCCGTCCGGACGACCTTCACGCCCGTGACGCGCCCGCCCTTCGTGACCAGCTCGATCGGCATCGTCGTGTCCTGGAAGCGGAAGAGGAACTTCCCCTGCGAGATCGCGAGCAGCTTCTCGCGCGCGGCGTACGCCTTCTCGAGCTCGTCGGGCGCCTTGGCGCCCGCCTGCGCGAGCGGCATGTCCTGCTTCCTGCGGCGGTAGACGAGCAGCGCGCCCTTGAGGCCGAGCGACGTGGGGTCGATGCCGTGCGCCTGGCACGTCGCGGGGATCCCCTGCTTCTCCATCTCGATCATCGGAACGTCGATGCCGCGCTGCTTCAGCGCGCGGCCGTAGATCTCGAGCTGGCACACCTTCACCACGTCGATCGACGCGAGGCCGCCGCCGAAGATGACGGCGCCGTCGGGCACGTCGATCGACCGCCCCCGGAACCCCTCCTCTTCCTTGTGATTGAACCAGTAGATGAACGGGTTCTGGTACTCGAGCCCCTTCCCCACGTAGTCCTCGCAGCCGGGCAGCCCGAGCGGCCGGTCGCGCCACGCGCCGTTCGCGAGGAGAACCGCCGAGAGCCCCCAGCGTTCGACGAGGTCCGAGAAGCCCACGTCCTTGCCGAGCTTCGTGCGGGGGAGGAAGTGGATCTTCTCCTTCGAGAGCCGCGCGTCGATCTTCTCGTACTCCTTCTTGCGCTGGTGCGAGTGCCAGCGCGGGAGGCCGTCCTCGATCTTGCCGTAGGGGCGGTCGTTCATCTCGATGACGACCACCTCGGCGCCCGCATCGGCGAGGATCTCCGCGGCGACCGACCCCGAGACGGCGCCTCCGACGACGGCAACGAAATGACGCGGCTCATTCTGCATGCGGCGTAGTCTAGGCCGCGCGCAAAGGGATTCCGAGGGGGTCCGGGGGCGGCGCGGAAGCGCGCGGAATCCTCCGCGCGGGATCGCTTAGAATCCGTCCGGATGCGGCTGATCCCGGCGGTCCTCCTGCTCTTCGCCGTCGCGCGGGCTGGCGCGATGCCGGAGGCGCACGCCGCCGCGCGGCGCGCGTTCGTCGAGCGCCTCGAGGCGCTCGCGGCCTGGTGCCAGAAGAACGAGCTCTACCTCGACCGGAACCGCACCTACGAGCTGATCCTACGGTTCGAGCCGGACCACGCCGAGGCGCGCAAGGGGCTCCGGTACGTGCAGCGCGAGGGCGTCTGGGTCCGCCCGGCCACCTACACGCCGCCGAGGAACGGGAACGCGAGGGCGCAGCCGGAGTACGGGCCGCAGCGCGCCGCCGCCGCGCGACAGTTCGCCGACGACGTGGTCGCCGCGCTCGGGAAGGAGGGCGCCGCATGGACGCCCGCGGCGCGCGCGATGGCGGTCGAGGACGTGCTCTTCGTCGCGCCGGACGACGAGCGCGCGCGCGCGCTCAACGGCGAGGTGAAGTCCGACGGCCGCTGGCTCCCCGCCGACGCGGTCTCCGGCGCCGCGCGGCGGAAGGAGCTCGTCGCGGCGGCCCGCGAGGCGCTCGCGGCCGTCCCCGAGCCGCGGAAGGTCGAGATCGGGCCGGACGCGCAGCTGGGCCCCGCCTTCACCGACGCGGTCGAGACGGACGCGTGGCGCGTCGTTTCGACCACCGGGCTCGAGGAGGCGCGCAAGGCCGCCGTGATCGCGACCGCCACCGTGCCGCTCTTCCGGGCGTGCTTCGGCGTCGCCGAGGAGGAGCGCAGGGACCAGGCCTACTACATGATGGCGAAGCAGGCGGATTTCCAGAGCGTGCTCGAGCACCACCCGAGCTGCACGCCCGAGTTCAGGAAGTTCGCGTGGGAGGTCAGCTCCTCGTGGCTCCCGCGGACGGCCATCCTCCTCGCCCACAACGCGGAGGCGTCGACGCGGCTCGAGCTCGCGGCGCGCCAGCCGACCGCCGGGCTCATGCTGCGCACGTTCGGCATCACCGCGAAGCATGGCTGGGCGTACGAGGGGGTGGGGCTCTACCTCACCGAGCTTCTCACGGGCACGCACACGACCTACACCGTCCGCCCGTCGGACTACGCCCGCGACGACCGGCGCGAGAAGGCCGAGTTGTGGTCGAAGATCCGGGACGCCCAGGCCGACTGGTTCGAGGTCGCGCGGCAGATGGCGCGGGAGAAGACGTGCCCCGACCTCGTCGATCTCATGTCGAAGGACGTGAACGTGATGGACGCCGCGGACCTGATCTTCTCATACGTCGTCGCGGCGTACCTGCTCGAGGCGCACCCGAAGGAGGCCCCGGCGCTGTTGCGCGCGATCGGGGAGCGGAAGGTGCCGTTCCACGACGCGGTGCCGCAGGCGCTGGGCGTCGACGTGCCGACGCTGCAGGCGCGCATCCACGCGTGGCTCGCGGAGCGCAAGTCGTAGGGCGGACTGCCCCCGGACCCCCCGTCATTCCTCGCGCGCGAACCGCACGAACCTCGCCTTGTCGGACGCTTTCCGGTAGGCCTCCTCGCCCGGGATCAGGCCTTCGCTCGCGAGCTGGAACAGCGAGTCGTCCATCCGGTGCATCCCCTCGGCGCGGCCCGCCTGGAGCATCGACTCGATCTTGTGCGCCGCGCCCTCGCGGATCACGCTCTTGAGCGCGGTCGACGTGAACAGCAGCTCGGTCGCGGGCACGCGGCCCTCGACGTCGTTCCGGCGGCAGAGGATCTGCGAGAGCACGCCCTGCAGCGACTCCGCGAGCATCGATCGGATCTGCGTCTGCTGCTCCTCGGGGAACACCTCGACGATCCGGTCGATCGTGCGGCCCGCGCTGTTCGTGTGCAGCGTGCTGAACACGAGCATGCCCATCTCCGCGAGCGTCAGCGCCGAGTGGATCGTCTCCTTGTCGCGCATCTCGCCGACGAGGAGCAGATCGGGGTCCTGCCGCGCGGCCGACCGCAGCGCGGCGGCGAACGACTCGGTGTCGCGGCCCACCTCGCGCTGCGTGAACGTGGACTCGACGTCGTGGTGGACGTACTCGATCGGGTCCTCGATGGTCACGACGTGGCGCTTCTCGCGCTGGTTGATCATCGTGAGCAGCGCCGCCAGCGTGCTGCTCTTGCCGCTGCCGGTCGGCCCGGTCACGAGGACGAGGCCGCTCCGCACGTCCGCGAGGTGCGCGACCTCCGGCGGGAGGCTCAGCTCGTCGAGCGTCGGGATGTGCCGCGGGATCAGCCGGAACACCGCCCCGATGCCGCCCTGGTGGCGGAAGACGTTGACCCGGAAGCGGCCGGCGCCCTCGACCGCGTAGGCGAGGTCCGTCTCGCCGAGGCTGTCGAAGATCGCCCGGTGCCGCACGTCGAGGACCGGCGCGAGCAGCTTCTCGACCGGCGGCGGCGGCACGTCGAGCGCCTCGAGCGCGCCGTGCACGCGCACCTTGGGCGGCAGGCCGTCGAGCAGGTGCAGGTCGGAGCCGGAACGCTCCACCACCTGCCGCAGCAGGTCGTCGACGTGGGGCTGCGGCTCACGGGGCATCTTCGAACCTCTTCCGGTTCTTCGCGTGCGCCGCCGCGGTCGCGCGGTCGATGAGGCCCTCCGCGACCATCTCCTCGAGCCGCGCGTCGAGGTCGATCATGCCCGCGCGGCGGCCCGTCTGGAGCTGCGACGCGATCTGGTGCGTGCGCCCCTCGCGGATCACGTTGGCGACCGCCGGCGTCACCTGGAGGATCTCGTAGGCGGGGACGCGCCGGCCGCCGCCGAGGCGCGGCAGCAGCCGCTGCGAGATCACGGTGCGGAGCGACGCCGCGATCATCGTGCGGATCTGGTCCTGCTCCGCGGGCGGGAAGACGTCGATCAGCCGGCTCACGGTCGAGGCGGCGTCGCGCGTGTGCAGCGTGCCGAGGACGAGGTGGCCCGTCTCCGCCGCGACGACGGCGGTGCGGATGGTCTCGACGTCGCGCAGCTCCGACACGAGGATCACGTTCGGGTCCTCGCGGAGCGCGGCGCGCAGCGCGTTCGAGAAGGAGCGCGTGTGCGGCCCGACCTGCCGCTGCGTGACGTTGCAGCTCTCGCTCGGGAAGACGAACTCGATCGGCTCCTCGATCGTGACGATGTGCTCCCGGCGGGAGCGGTTGACCTGCTGGAGCAGCGCCGCGAGCGTGCACGTCTTGCCGCAGCCGGCCGGCCCGGTGGCGAGCACCATGCCGGTGCGGAACCAGGTCGCCTCGTTGAGCGACTCGGGCAGGCCGAGCTCCGCGAGCGGCACGACCGCCAGCGGGATGCACTTGATCGCGAGCGCCGTGCCGCG
This sequence comes from Planctomycetota bacterium, assembly GCA_036273915.1. GTDB lineage: Bacteria > Planctomycetota > PLA2 > PLA2 > PLA2 > PLA2. The sequence continues at coordinate 10,274 of DASUGR010000085.1, forward strand.
TGCGTGGCGGTGGAGGTTCACGCGGAACCGGCCGAGGTCTGTCGCCTCGAAGCAGAAGTCCACGTCGCTCCCCGGCCCGACGCCGCCGCGTTCCGCGCACGCGCCGGCGAGCGCGTCGGCCTCCGCCGGCTCGATCTCGGCGCGCGGGAGGCGCACGATCTCGCCCTCCACCCGCACGTAGGGGACGGCCCCCGCGGAGAGGTGGAGATCCGACGCGCCGCGCTGGCGCGCCTCGGAGAGGAACTCGTCGAGCGAGGTCAAGTGGGGGGGCTCCGGGGGCCCAGGCGTGTCAGCCCTTGAGCCACTCGATCCTGCCGCCGGGCAGGAAGTAGATCATGAACATCGCGCCCCCCTTCACGTCGGCGGGGTGCGTGGTGCCGGGGGGATACACGATCCATCCCGGCGGGTCGCCGTCGAACGTCGGCTTCCCTTCGTGGGCGAAGCAGAAGTTGATCTCGCCCGCTGGGTGCTTATGGCGCATGCCCTTGCCGCGGGAGAGGACGCAGTCGACCGAGAAGCCGCCGCGGTCCTTCGCGAGGCGGCCGAAGCGCGTCGACCCCGCCTCGTTGGGGCACAGCTCCGCCGCGTGCGCGCGGCAGAGCTCCCTGAGCTCCGGCAGGTCGCCGAAGCGCGCGGCGAGCGAGCGCTCGGTGGCCTCCTTGTCGGCGAGGTCGCAGGTCTTCAGGTGATCGAGGACCGGGTCGAGGTGCTGCCAGATCGCTTCCATCATTCCACCGTGAAGGGGAGGTCGTTCGAGTCGTCGTGTTCGAGGAGCTCGAACGTCGTCGGCCCCGGGTCGACGTAGGCGCTGACGACCGCGTATCCCGTGACGACGTCGCCGACGAGGGGGAAATTGACCGTCTGGATGTTGAACGCCCTCGTCCCCTTGACGTTGTCGACGCGCGAGACCGCGTCCTCGTCGAAGTTGAGCCCCGCGACCGTGCACACGGTCTCCCGCGGCCCGCGGGCGGGCGCGACGTAGAAGATCCACGTGTCCTTGGGCTTCGGGAGGGGCGTCCCCGTGCCGTCGACGGGGAGGAACGGGACGAGACCCACGGCGGTGTCGTCGCCCACGAGCACGAAGAGCAGCCCGGGCACGGCGCCGGTCGGCACCGTGGCGGTGATCGCCGTGTCGGTTGACGAGGTCACGGCCCCCTCCACCCCCCCGAAGAACACGCGCACGGCGCCCGCCGCGAAGCCGAGGCCCGAGATCGTGACCTCGGCGCCCGCCTCCGCCGTGTCGGGCGTGACGCCGAGCAGCAGCGGGCCGGTGTAGGGCGTCGCCTCGTACGTGGCGGTGTCGAGCACCAGGTCGCCGGTGCGCTGGTAGACCTCCGCGACCTGCGGCGTGCCGATCGGCGGGGGATCGAGCGTGAGGATCGCGTACTCGCCGCCGATGGTCATGTCCGCGGTGCGGTCGACGCCGTTGACGACGAGGCGCAGGACCGTGGTCGGGTCGAAGTCGGTCGAGTCCGACTCCATCTTCACCGTGATCTGCATCGTGGGGCCGGCCTGCACGATGGTCTGCCCCTCGGCGGGTTCGCCCGCGACGGCGAAGCGCACGGGCCGCACGAAGTCGTAGTCCGGGCTGCAGGCGGGAAGGAGGAGGAGCGCGAGGAGGAGGGGGGGTCGCCGCACGCGGGACATTATTGCCGCAGTTTCGGGTCGAGGGCATCTCTCAGCCCCTCGCCTACGAGATTCAGGATCGTGACGGTGAAGAAGATCGCGAACCCCGGGCTGTGGATGAGCCACCACTCCTTGGTCTCGCGGCCCTGGAGCAGGACCTGGCCCCAGGAGGGCACCTCGGGGTCGCCGAGCCCGAGGAAGGCGAGGCTCGACTCCATGAGGATCGCGGACGCCACGCCGAACGTCGCGGTGACGAAGATGGGGTGGATGGCGTTGGGGAGGATGTGCTTGAAGACGATGCGGCGCCGCGGGATGCCGAGCGCGTGCGCGGCGAAGACGTAGTCGAGGCCGCGCTCCGAGAGGAACTGCCCGCGGATGAGCCGGGCCGCCCCGGTCCAGCCGATGATCCCGATCGCCGCCATGATCAGGAAGATGCTCTGCGTGTTGAACACCGCGACGAGGATCAGGATGAAGACGAACTGGGGGAAGCACATCATGATCTCGACGAGCCGCATGCCCAGCATGTCCACGGAACGCCCGAAGTAGCCCATGAGCGAGCCGAGGATCGTGCCGATCGTGCAGTAGATCGAGACGCCGACGATGCCGATCGTCAGCGACACGCGCGTGCCGTATAGCAGCAGGGCGAACACATCGCGTCCGTTGCGGTCCGTCCCGAGCAGGTGCCAGTCTCCCCAGCCCCCCGCCGTCGTCGGATCCTCGACCGCCCGCTCCTCGTCGCCGTCCTTGTGGTGGTACCCGATCGGCGGCAGGATCATCCAGTACGCGAACTTGGGATCCTCCGCCATGGCCGCGGCTGCGGCGCGTCTCGCCTCCCACTTCCGGATCACCCGCTCGGCGTTCTCGGCGGTATCCGCGGCCGCGAGCTGGTTGGCCTCCGCGTTGGCCCTCTCGTTCGCCGGGAGATCTGCGATCGCGAGGCGCGCGTCCGCCCTCGCCACGGCCGCCTGCGCCTCCTCGTGCCGCCTCCGGATGCTCGGGAGCTTCACGTCCGCCCGCAGCACGTCGAGCTCGGGCACGCGGATGCCCAGGTAGTCGATCTTCGGGCGCGAGTAGTTGAGCGGGAGGCCGGGCAGGACCATCGCCACGAAGACCGCGATCAAGAGGAGTCCGAACGCGCCGAAGGCGAGGCGGCGCCGCCCCCGCGCGACGCGCCAGAGCACGAGGCCGGGCAGGAGCGCCGCGAGAAGCAGGTTGAAGAACAGGTCGACGCCGCTCGGGTAGCGGTTGTGGTCGAAGAGATCGCGGAACCAGGGGAACCGCGGGACGTGGTGCCCCGCTTGGCGCATCTCGACCGCGACCGGGTGGTTCTCGGCGAGGGAGATGTAGAAGGGCGAGCTCGAGCAGAGCACGGGGGCGACGATCGCGAGGAGGAAGAGGGCCGCGAGGAGGCGCAGCGACCAGACGGCGATGCGGTTCTTGGCGAACTGCCCCCGTACGACGTCCCAGTAGGTCTTCTCGGGGGCGATCACGAGTAGCTGATCCTCGGGTCGACGACCGCGTAGAGGAGGTCGGAGAGCAGGATTCCGACCATGGTCAGGACCGCCACGACAAGCTCGACGCCCACGATGACCGTGTAGTCCTGGGCGTGGATGGACTCGATGGTGAGCATCCCGAACCCCGGGATGGAGAAGATGACCTCGATGATGAAGCTCCCGCCGACGACGGCGGGCAGGATGCCCCCGAGGAGCGTGATCACCGGGATGATGCCGTTCCTTGCCGCGTGCTTCACGGTGACCGCGAACTCCCCCAGTCCCTTGGCGCGGGCCGTGCGCACGTAGTCGCTCCGGATCACGTGAAGGACGCCCGTCTTCGCGTACCGGCTGAGGGCCGCGAACGAGCCGTACGTGAGGCAGGCGATGGGCGCGGCGATGTGCCACGCGATGTTCCGGATCCACTCCCACGACGGCAGCCGCCAGGCGCTCAGGTCCTCGAAACGCCCCTCCGGGATCCATTCGAGCGAGCCGGGCTGATCCCGGGCGAGGTACCGGATGGCCAAGGTCGCGACGTAGAACGAGGGGAGCGAGTAGAGGGCGAACAGGAAGAGGCTCGTGCCGCGCTCCGCATGCGAGCCGTGGATGCGCGCGCTCAGGATGCCGAGCGGCACCGAGATGAGGTAGGCGAGGAGGATGGACGTGACCGAGAGCGTGAGCGAGTACTTGAGGCGCTCCAGCACGAGCGTGAACACCGGCACGCGGTGCACCCGGGACTCGCCGAGGTCGAAGCGCAGGAGGTTGCCCCAGTAGGTCGCGAACTGGGTCTCTAGCAGCAGGACCCTGAGCCAGCGCATGCCCGAGTAGTCCCAGCGTGCGCGGGCGCCCTCCCACCACGTTCGCAGGGCGTCGGCGCCGCCGCGCTTCGTCGTCTCCGGCTCGGAGGCCTTCCACACGAGCGCACCCAGGGTGGCGTTGCGGAGCTCGGCGCGCTCCCGTTGGGCCTCGTCCCCCTCCACGGGCAGGCGGCCGAGCCGCGCGACCCACTCCACGGCGCGATCGGCGAGTGGATCATCCCCGGTCGCGAGCGCGACGAGCGCCGGGACCGCGCCTGCCCCGAGCCGTTCGAGGTCCGCGCGGGCGTCCCTCTCCAGCGCGGCGCGGACGGCCGAAGCATCCGCGCGTCCGTCGTAGTCGGCGCGTGCCCCGTCGTACCACGTCTCGATCGCTTCGGCCGCAGCGGCCTTCTGCGCCTCGCTGGCGGAGGGAGACCACAGGTAGAGGTCGAGAACGCCGTTCTCGCGGGCGATCTCGGCGTTCCTTCGCGCGCGCTCGGGGCTCACGCGGCCGCCCGACTGGCCGACCGCCACGCGCTTGGCGGCGCGGACGAGCCAGCCGTTGGCGCGGTCCCTCAGCGCGCCCTTCGTGTCGGACTCGATCGCGACGAGCGCGGGCACCGCGTACTCCCCCCACTCGATGAGCCGCTCCTGCGCTCGCGTCCTCGTTCCCAGCGCCCGCGAGCGGTCGAGGTCCGAGGCATCCTCGAGCGCCTGTCGCACCTGCTCGGTCGTCAGCGCGTAGTAGTTGTTCCACATCTTCGGCTTGTCGAGGCCGTACTGGGCGCGGAACACCTTCACCGCGTCCGGGACCCCGCCGGCCTGCGTCATCCCGGACTCCGCCGACGTCGGGATCTGCTGCGTGACCGGCGGCTCCGGGGCGGCCGTGAGCACGAGCCAGACGACGACCGACACGCCGAACAGCGTGGGGATCATCAGGAGGAGGCGCTTGAGGACGTAGCTCCTCACGGACGTTGCTTCCAGCGGAAGAAGAGGCGGCGGTCGAGCTGCGGCACGGGAAGCTGCGGTTCCGGAAGGTGCCACTCGGCGCTCACGAAGATCGGGGACTTCACCGTGTAGATCCAGGTGTACGGCTGCTCGTCGTACTGGATCTCGTACCACTCCCGGAAGAGCTGCTTCCGTTTGTCGAGGTCGAACGTCGTGATGAGATCCTGGAAGATCTCGTCCGCGCGCGGGTTCGCGAACCCGGTGTAGTTGTTCGAGTCCGGGTCGTCCGCGCGCTTCGACTCCCAGATCTGCCTCGGGTCGCTGTCCAGGTTGGCGGTCCAGAACATGATGAAGCCGTCGGCGGAGCGCTCGTGGATCTTCGTCTGCCAGAGCGCGGAGTCCGCGGGGTTGGGCCTCAGCCGGACCCCGCACTTGAGGAGGTCCTCCTGGTATCGCTGGGCCATCGTCCGCTGGTCCGTCGAGGCTGCGGCGACGAGCAGCTCGAAGTCGAAGTCGACCTTCTTTCCGTCGATGACCTTCTCCCGGATCCCGTCGCCGTCGCCGTCCTTCCACCCGGCCTCGTCGAAGAGCCGCTTCGCGGCGTCGAGGTCGAAGGGAAGGGGCTTCAGGCTGTCGTTGCGGTACGGGCTGTAGACGGACTCGCCGACCGCGAGCTGCTGGCCGAGGCCGTAGAAGATGTTGTCGATGATGAGCTGGCGGTTGAGCGCCATCGTGAGCGCCTTGCGCACGCGCTTGTCGGCGAACAGGGGCTTCCGCGTGTTCCAGCCGAAGCCGGAGTAGGTCGGCCGGAGCCACTGGAAGTACGTGTACTTCCATGCCGAGGGCGCCGGCTTCGTGAAAGGCTCGAACTTGTAGACCTGCACGGATGGGTCGCCCTCGAGGACGTACTTCCGATACTGCTCGTAGCTCGGGAGGACGTAGGCGAGCTCCTTCCAGAACCGCGCGAGCCGCGCCTCGTCGTCCACGATGATGTGCTGGTAGTAGATCTTGCTCGGGAACCGCGGGCCGTAGTAGCTCTCGTAGCGCTCGCAGCGCACGAACTCGCCGCGCTTGTACTCCACGAAGCGCAGCGGCCCGTTCCCGCAGATGCTCTTCCCGAACCAGTGTTTGGCGAACTGCGCCGCGATGTCCGCGTCCGCGTACCGCTCGCCGCTCGGGTCGTACGCCCAGATGTGCTCGGGGATCGGGCCGGTGGTCAGGGTCGTGGCGCGCGCGTAGAAGTCCGGCTTGTTCCAGACGATCTCGATCGTGTAGTCGTCGTGCAGGACCACGTCCTCGAGGTTGTCGAACAGGTAGGTGAGGGGCGAGCCCGCGCTCGGGTTCTTGAGGAGCTCGAACGTGAACTTCACGTCCTTCGCGGTCACGAAGTGCGGCTCCTTGAGCCACGGATGCTCGGCCACCATCGCCGGTTCGGGCTCGTGCCAGCGCACTCCCTTCCGCATGTAGATCATGTAGCGCGTGTGGTCGGGGCTCTCCTCGATCCGCTCCGCGAGCTGCGAGTTCCACTCGTCGTAGTTCGAGGTCTTGCGCTCCGCGAGGCCGTCCAGGATGTAGGCGGCGAGGCCGACCAGCGTCGTGTTCCGGTCGGTGCTGTAGACGTTCATCCCCTTCGATTCGCCGGCGGAGTAGTCGTGCAGCGTCGCGTCCCAGTCGATCTGGTCCGCGGGCGGGAGGTCTCGCTTCGGGTCGTCGTTCGTCGTCGCGTCGCAGAGCACGGTCCAGCCCGGGTTCCTCGGGTAGACGGTCTTGCCGGCGATCACCGAGGGCTTGCCTTGGGCCTCGGAAGGCCCCTCCCCCGTGCCCCCTCCCTTGAGCTGCCCTTTGGCGGCGAGGTCCACGATGGCGTCGAGTTTCTGCTGCGTCGCCTCCGCGGCCGCGCGGGCGGCTCGCATCTCCTCGATCGCGCCGTCGATCCTGCGCCCCTGCTCGGCCACCTGCGTCGAGAGCTTCGAGAACTCGTCCCCGGTGTAGACGACCTTCGTCTCGACGGACTGGTTCTGGAAGAACGTGAGGCCGAGCGCGATCGTGAAGGCGAGGATCACGAGGATCTTCAGCGCCTGGAGCACGAAGTTCTGCTGCATCGAGGCCCACCCTACCCGGGTCTTCGAACCCCCGTCAAGGCAACGCGGTTTGTGCGCCGTTGCGGTAGATTCCGCGGCGTGGCGTGCCTCACGCTCCACTACCACGAGCTGGCCCTGAAGGGGGCCAACCGGCCCCGTTTCGTGCGGGCGCTCGTGCAGAACGCGCGGCGGGCGCTGGGCGAGCTCGGCCCCTGCCGCGTGGAGTCCACCGGCGGGCGGATCCTCGTCGAGACCGGCGCGGAGATGGCCGCGGCCGTCGCGCGCGCGGTGAAGATCCCCGGGGTCGTGCACGTGATGCCGGTCACGCGGCTCCCGCGCGACCTCGACGCGGTCGCGCAGGCGGCAATCGCGGAATTGCGACGGCTCGCGCCCGCGTCGTTCCGCGTCTCCGCGAAGCGGAACGACAAGTCGTTCCCGATGACGTCGGTCGAGATCGACCGGCAGGTCGGCGCGCGCGTGCACGAGGCCTTGGGGATCCCGGTCCAGCTCAAGGGGGCGGACCGGGAGGTGCATCTCGCGGTCCTCCCCGAGGAGATCCTCCTCGCGGCGGAGAAGGTGGGGGGGCCGGGGGGCCTGCCGACGGGCACCGGCGGGCGCGTCGCCGCGCTGCTGTCGGGCGGCCTCGACTCGCCGGTCGCGGCGTGGCGGATGATCAAGCGCGGCTGCCGCTGCGACCTCGTGCACTTCCACTCGCACCCGCTCGTCGATCGCACGACGCAGGAGAAGGCGAAGGACCTCGCGGAGGTGCTCGCGCAGTGGCAGTTCCGGACGAGGCTCTGGCTCGTGCCCCTGGCCGAGATCCAGAAGGAGGTGCGGCTGAAGGCGCCCGAGGCGATGCGCGTGATCCTCTACCGGCGGTTCATGGTGCGGATCGCGCAGCTCTTGGCGCGTCGGCGGCGGTGCCGCGCGCTCGTCACGGGCGAGAGCCTCGGGCAGGTGGCGTCGCAGACGCTCGAGAACATCGCGACCGTCGACGCGGTGGCCGTGATGCCGATCCTGCGGCCGCTCGTCGGGACGGACAAGCAGGAGATCATCACGCTCGCGCAGAAGCTCGGGACGTACAATATTTCTATACGGCAAGACCAGGACTGCTGCCAGCTGTTCGTGCCGCCCAAGCCGGCGACGAAGAGCTGGCCGTCGCAGGCGGAGGCGGCGGAGGCGGAGCTCGACGTGAAGACGCTCGTGGATGACGCGCTCGCGCGCACGGAGAGGGTGGACGTCGGCTGATGTTCGGGACGAGGGCGGGTCTTTTCGTCGACATCTTCCTGCTCGTGCAACTGCTCGTGCTGCCGGCGCTGCTCGTCGCGGTGGGGGCCGTCCGCCGGGGGCGCGTGGGGCTCCACGTGCGGATCATGCAGGGGTCGTTCCTCGCCTTTTTGGCGAGCGTGGTGGCGTTCGAGGTGGAGGTGCGGCTGGGCTACACGCCCCCGATCCCGCTGGTCGTCCTCGCCATCCACCTGTGCTTCGCGCTGCCGGCGCTCGGGCTCTGGGCGTGGCAGCTGCTGCGCGGGAGGCAGGCGTTCCTGGACCCGGCGGCGCACCGCCGCCGCGGGAAGACCGTGATCGCGTTGCTCTCGGTGACGGTCGCGACCGGCTTCTGGCTCTACGTGGCCACCTTCGCGTAGCCCTCGCCATCCCCGGGGCAAAACTGCGGACCCCAATGCCGCACCCGGACGCCGCAAGTGCTTCCGCGGGAACGGGTTGCGACGGCACCGGGGCCTATGGGATACGCCTCAGAACCCGAGGTCGCGGCGGAGGTCGCGCATCGCGGCCGGGCGGCGCTCCGGGTCGCGGTCGAGCGCGCGGGCCAGCGCCGTGCTCACCTTCTCCGGGATGTCGGGGCGGATCTCGCGCGCGGGCGGCGGCTGCTGCGACTGCACCGCCACGAGCCAGTCGTTCAGCCGCTTCGCCTCGATCGGGTGGCGGCCCGTGAGCATCCGGTAGATCGTCGCGGCCGTGGAGTAGATGTCCGCCTTGAACGTCGCCTGCCCCCCGCCCAGAAGCTCGGGCGCCATGAAGAGCGGCGTCCCCGGCGTCCCCGTGCTCGTCTGCTGCGTGAACGCCGCGTCCACGAGCCGCTTCGCGAGGCCGAAATCGACGACCTTCACCGATCCGTCGTCGGAAACGAGGATGTTGCCCGGCTTGACGTCGCGGTGCAGCACCTTCCGCTCGTGCGCGTACTCGAGCGCCAAGAGCACCTGCTTCGCGATCCCCGACGCCTCGGCCCACGGCAGGAACGACCGCTCCTCGAGGATCTCGCGCAGGCTCCGCGACGGGAAGTACTCGAGGATCAGGAACCAGTGCCCCGCCTCGTGGCCCGAGTCCCCGAACCGCACGATGTTGTCGTGCTCGAGCCCCGCCGTCGCGTAGGCCTCCTTCAGGAACTTGAGCACCACGGTCGGCTCCTCCGTGAACTCGACGTGCAGCACCTTGAGCGCGACGTACGGGTTCCCGCGCCGGTGGCCGAGGTAGACGGAGCCGAAGGAACCGGTGCCGAGCCCCTTCACGAGCCGGCGCTGGGCGAGCGTCGAGCCGAGCAGCGGGAACGCCCTCCGGCACTCGGTGCAGAAGGGGGCTTCGGGGGCGGCGGCCACGAGCGTGCGGAGGCAGGAGCAGCAGCGGTACGCCTCGTCCTTCCCGGTGAAGGCGAACTCCGCGTGGCCGATCCGCAGGTGGTCGCCCCGGGCGAGCTTCATCTCGCCCTTCACCTGCACGCCGTTGACCCACGTCCCGTTCTTGCTGTCGAGGTCCTTGAGGAACCAGTCGCCGCTCCTGGAATAGACGACCGCGTGGCGCCGCGAGCAGCGCGGGTCGGCGATCTTGATCCCGGTGCCGCCGGGGTCGCGGCCGAGCCCCAGCTCCTCGTTCTCGGGGAGCAGGACGAGCGGCGCGCCCGCGAGCCCGTGCAGGGGGAGCAGCCCGACGTCGCTCAACGGCGGAACCCAGGCGCCCGGGGCGCGCTCACTTCTGGACCCGTTTCTTGCTCACGGGCGACGGCAGGACGAACTGCCCCGCCTCGGTGAACGTCGGCTTCGGGTAGCGCGTGCGGGCGCGGTCGATCATCCGCCTCACGTCCCGGATCGTGGGCGGCCGCAGGTCCGGCTGCGGCTGGAGGCAGGCCTGGACGATCTCGTCGAGGTCGGGGATGCCGCGCCCCTTCAGCTTCTCCGCGACGGACGGCATCGGCCCCTCGAGCTTCTTCTGCTGGATCTCGAGCGTGCTCGTGCCCCGGAACGGGTGCGTGCCCGTCAGCATGAAGTAGAGCGAGCCGCCGAGGCCGTAGATGTCGACCGCCGCGGCCATCGGGTCCTGCCCCGGCCGCGGCTGCACCTGCTCCGGCGCGCAGAAGATGATCGTGCCCGCCGGGGCGCTCGCGAGCCCGCCCGCTTCCGTGAGCGCGAGGCTGAAGTCGATGAGCACCGTCCGGTGCGTCCCCTCCTCGACCATCACGTTGGAGGGCTTCACGTCGCGGTGGACCATGCCCCGCCGGTGGACCGCGTCGAGCGCGCCGCACATGTCCGAGCCGACCTGCAGCGCCTCCGCGACCCAGAGGCGGCCCGCCTTGCCGAGCTGCGTGGCGGTGAGCCCCTCGACGTAGTCCATGACGAGGAAGGACTCGCCGTTCTTCATGCGCCCGGTCGAGAGGATCCGGACGATGTTGTCGTGGTGGATCTGGGAGAGCGACTTCGCCTCCTCGACCGCGCGGGCGACGTTCGCCTCGGTCGCCCGGTCGGGGCGCAGGATCTTGAACGCGACCTTCCCGCCGCTCTTCACGTCCTTGGCCTCGAAGAGGAGCCCCATCCCGGAGACGGCCACGAGCTTCGTGAGCGAGAAGCCGAGGTCCATCGCGGGGTCGACGAACTGGATCCCCTCGGGACCGAGGTCCTTCGTCGTCGTGTCGCTCACCTCGCCGACCGGGGGTGCGCCCGCGGGGGGGCCGGCGGCGCGGCGCACGGTCACGACGGTCCGCCCCATCTTCACCTCGTCGCCGTCCGCGAGCTTCTGGTCGGCGAGGATCCGCTCGCCGTTCACGAAGATCCCGTTCCGGGCGCCCATGTCCTCGACGTAGAGGTCCCCCTCCCGCTCGACGAACCGGCCGTGCTCGCGGGAGCAGTAGTCGTCGGGCAGGCGCACCGAGGCCGTGGGGCCCCGGCCGAGGATCAAGGGCGCGTCGCCGACCGGAACCTCCCGCCGCAGGTTCCCGGAGCTGACGACGAGGACGTACTTATGTGCCATCGGGGGCCTTGAGACTAGAGGATTATAGGAACGGCAGGGACCCGGCCCAACCTTGAGCCGGCCGGACCCCCCCGCCTGTTCCGGCCCGCCGTGCGGGGAAAGGGAGGGTGCGCGCGGGAGGGGAAGGGCGCCCGCACGCGAAGTTGATAGAGTGTCGGCCCGGCCCCCGGGCCGGAGGAGAAAGCCGTCCGTGATCTTCTCGGGAGAAATCTGCGTCTACTGCGGCCGTCCGATCACCCTGGACGACAACAATCCGCAGGTGGCGCGGTGCCGCAAGTGCTCGGCCCCGCACCACACGCAGTGCTGGTTCGCGAGCAACGAGAAATGCACGGTGGCCGGGTGCGACGGCAAGGCGAGCGACATCGGCCCCCCGAAGCTCCGCGAGCCGGTGGGCGAGGTCTGCCCCTTCCTGCCCCCGGAGACCCCCCGGAAGGAGGGGGCCGAGGCGGTGCCCGCGAAGTGCCTCCGCACCCGGTGCATGCTCTACGACGGCATCGAGAAGCGCTGCGCCCTCGGCGAGATCGCCTACACCCTGGCGACCGTCCGCCAGTCGGGCCGGGAGACGCGCCACCTCCTGAACCAGGCCGTGGGCAGCTCGAGCAAGCAGACGGTCCAGCTCCTGACGACCCTCTCCCAGAGCTTCCGCAACGCGGAGGGCAACCTGAAGGCGCTGCTGCCCCCCCAGGAGCGGAACACGAAGACGCTCGAGGCCTCGGTCCTCGTGCTCGGCGAGATCAAGGCGGCGCTCGAGGCGCTCTCCGGCGACCAGCAGGCCGCGGCCGAGGGGTTCGACCGGCTCGCGCGCGCCGTCGAGGCGTCGGGCACGGGCGAGCAGGTGCGCCACCGCCGCGACGCGCGCCTGGCCGCGCGCGCCGCGCTCCGCGACGGCCGCCCCGGCGCCGCGGTGAGCCTCCTGCTCCAGGCGCAGCGGCGCGCCCCCGACAACGCGGTCGCGAACGACCTCGCGACGGCCTACGTCGCCTCCGGGCGCCTGAAGGAGGCGATCGAGCTGCTCGAGAAGGTCCTCGCGGAGAGCCCCGACTACACGCCGTGCCGCATCACGCTCGCCTCGCTGAAGCTCAAGGGCGGCGAGCCGCAGGCGGCCGAGGAGCTCCTCCGCGACGCCCCCCAGCCCCCCGACTTTGTCCTCCGCGCGGAGCTCGCGTACGCGAAAGCGTGCGCCGCCTACGCGGTGGGACGCTCCGAGGACGCGGTGGACCTCCTGAACAAGGCGCTCGACGAGGATCCCTGGCACACCGCCGCCGCGGCCGCGCTGCAGGACCTGCGCGCGCGCCGCACCGGGACGCCGGTGCCCGAGGCCGCGACGCTCGCGCTCGAGGCCGCGGGCGTGGAGGCGCGGCATGGCTAGGACGCTCACGCAGTGGGCCCACGAGGTCCGCGAGTACGTCCAGAAGGGCAAGCTCAAGGCCGCGCGGAAGACGCTCGAGAAGGCGCAGAAGTCCGGCGCCGCCGGCGGGCTCCTCGAGGACGTGACGCTCGAGCTGCTCCTCGCCGAGGGCGGCGGCCCGGCCGCGGCGGAGAAGCTCCAGGGGATCGCGCGCGGCGAGGGCCGGCCCGCCGCCGCGGTGAAGCTCGCCGAGGTCCACCTGAAAGAGAATCCGGGGGACCACCCGGTCCGCGACGCGCTCTGGGAGATCGCGCTCGGCATGGAGGCGCCGGCCGTCGCCGTGCACCACCTCGGCGTGCTCGTCGGCGCCGGGGCGATCGACGGCGCCGCCCGCGCGAAGGACATGGTCGCGCGCAAGGACGTGGCGGGTGCCGTGGGCGTCTTCCTCCTCGCCGGGTTCGGCGCCGTGAAGACGGACCGGATGAAGCTCGTCGACCGCCTGGTGGCGGCGCCGCAGGGGCTGCAGTTCCTCGCCGGCGCGGCGCAGGCGCTGCTCGACGCGGGCAAGGCGGACGGGCCCGTCCACTATGCGCTCGCGCAGATCGCGCAGAGGGAAGGCGATCGCGAGCGCTTCCTCGAGTACGCCGGGAAGGCCTTCGGCGAGAACCCCGACGAGGTCTGGACGTGGACCTCCGAGGGCGTGGCCGCGCGCGACCGCCTCGAGATCGCGCTCCACAACGACGCGCTGCGCCACCTGCTCCAGGCGGCGAAGGGGGCGTCGCCGGAAGAGATCGTCGAGGTCGCCAAGCGAAGCGGGAGCGAGGGCACGTCCGCGAAGGTGCTCCGCGGCCTCGCGCTGCTGCTCACGGACAAGGCGCCCAACGCGTGCCGGATCCTCGAGGGCGTCGTCCAGGAGCAGTCCGCCGCCGCGGCGCCCGTCGCCACGCTGCTCGCCGAGAAGGCGCCCTCGTGGCGCGGCGCGGCGGAGGTGCGGGCCGCCGTCGTCGCGACCGCGCTCGGCGAGAGCACCCGGGACGTCGCCGACGCGATCGACGGGCTGCTCGCCGTGCCGCCCGCGCAGCGAGGCGAGGCGTGGGGCCGCACGGCGCCGCGCCTCCTCCTGCGCGCGCCCGACCGCGACGACCTGCGGCGCGAGCTGGGGCTCTTCCTGCTGAAGCTGGAGGATCTCGACGCGGCCGCGGCGCTCCTCGAGTCCGCGCCGCATCTCGACGGCGCGCGCGCGTGGGCCGAGGCGGGACTCGCGAAGGGGAGCGTGCTGCTCGCGGCCGCGCGGCTCGCCGAGGCCGAGGGCGCGCTCGCCGACCACGCGGAGTGGCTGCTGCGCGCCTCGCGGGAGGATCCGGCGTTCCTCTCCGAGATCGGAAAGATCGTGGCGGCGGGCACGGTGACGGTCGAGACCGCGCTCGACGGCGCCGCCGCGCTGCTCAACGAAGGGCAGAAGGATGACGCCGCGGGGCTCCTCGCGCGCCTTCCGCTGGACCCGGCGACCGGCAAGCGCGTGGACGAGTTCCTCGCGTCGAACCGCCTCCACGACGAGCGCGCGTTCCTGCCCGTGGCGTTCCGCTGCGCGCTCGCGCTCGGCGACGCCACGCGCGCGCGACGGCTCTTCCGCACGGTCTCCACCAACATGCAGGCGCTCGCGCGGGAGGCGTCCCGGCACGCCGACGCGGGTCGCGTGCTCGCCGACGTGCTCATCGCCCACGAGAAGGGCGAGGTCGCGGCCACGATCCTCGAGGCGCGCCGGGAGGCCGGCGACGACGCGCGGATCCTCCTGCCGCTCGCGGACGGGCTGCTCAAGGCGTCGCCGCGGCTGGCCATGGGGCGGCTGCTCCGCGGCCGCCTGCTGATGGCGCTCGGCCGCCACGCCGACGCGGTGCGCGACCTGCGCGCGATCCCGTCCAACGCGGCGGAGGTGGATGAGGCGTTCGGGCTCCTCGGCGACGCGATCAAGACCGACTCCGCGGCCGACGCGGCGCTGGGCCGCGCGGACATGCACCTCGCGCGCAAGGAGTACCGGAAAGCGGTGCAGGAGCTGATGGGGTCCGGGGCGCCGCCGCAGGAGCGGCTCGACCGGTTCACCACGATCTGCCGCGAGAAGGGCGACCTCGAGGCCGCGCACAAGGGGCGCGCCATCGCGCTGCTCGACCTCGGGCGCGTGCCGGACGCGGCGGACGCGCAGATGAAGCGGTTCAGCTGCCCCGACGCCGACCGCGCGCAGGTCGCGACCGACCTCGAGGACGTCGCGACCGAGGCGCTGAAGGCGGCGGATCTCGCCACGGCCGCGTCCGTGCTCGGGCAGCTGCCCGACCACGTGAGCGACGGCGCGGAGCGCGCGATCCGCGTGATCGGCGGCGACCGGCGGCCGCAGATGCTCGTGCTCCGCTCGCAGCTCCTTCTCCAGCTCCAGCGGACCGGCGAGGCCGTGGCCACGCTCGTCGACCTCGTGAAGACCGACGCGAACGCGCGCCCGCAGGCCGCGCAGGCGCTCGAGGCGATCGTCGACTCCGGGCAGGCGCGCCCCGACGCGGACCTCGCGCTCGCGCAGGCCTTCGACGCGATGGACCGGACGCCCGACGCCCTGCGCACGCTGAAGCGCCTCTACGAGGACGACATCACGGGCCGCGAGACGGTCGTGCAGGCGGCGGAGCGCCTCGTGGTGCGCGGCGACGACCCGCAGGTGCGCCTGTTCCTCGCGGGCGTGTGCCTCGACATGCGCAACCCGGTCGGCGCGACGCAGCACGCGATCCACGCGCGGCGGCTGCAGCCCGCGGCGCGCCGCGACTGCGTCGACCTGCTGCGCCGCGCGCTCGACCTCGACGCGTTCGCCCCCGACACGCACTTCGCGCTGGCGGAGGCGCACCTCGCGGGGGACGAGGCCGACGACGCGGTGCGCCACTTCCGCGCGGCCGTCGAGGTGGACCGCGAGCGCGCGCGCCCCGCCATCGCCGCGATGGAGGAGTCCGCGCCGCGGTCGAAGCACCCGGCGCTCCTGTGGCTCGCCGTCGGCACGACCTACGCGGAGTTCCTGAAGGACCACGCGCACGCGGTCGAGGCGTTCACGAAGGGGCTCGCGGCGAACCCGACGATGGAGCTCAAGGTGCCGCTGCTGCTCGGCCGCGGCGACGCGTATGCGGCGCTGCGCGACGACGACAAGGCGTTCGACGACTTCGACGAGGCGTCGCGCCACGACCTGCTCGAGCGGCGCTACTACGAGTTCCTGCGCTCGCGCCACCGGAAGCGCGTGCTCGAGACCGCGCGCGCGGCGGCCTCGAAGGCGACGAAGGAGTTCCCGCACGCGGTCGAGGCGGTCAGCCGCTACCTGACGCTGGGGCAGGCGCAGGAGGCGGTCGACGTCGCGCAGGCCGCGCTCGCGGAGATGCCGAACGACCTCGGCGCGCGCTACCTCGTCGGCGTCGCGCTCCACGCCGCCGGCCGGTACGACGCCGCCGCGCAGGTGCTCGAGAAGGTGCGCGCCGCGTCCGGTCCGGAGAACGCCGTCGGCCGCGCCGCGCGGATGCTCCTCGCCGCGTCCCACCTGGACAGCGGCGACCGGGCCCGGGCCCGCGCCTGCCTGACCGAGATCGAGGCCGTGGACGCCGCCTACCCCGGTCTCGCGGCCCGGCGGGCGGCTTTGGCACCCCCTGCCGACGACCCGCACGCACCGCCGCCGCTCTACCTGAGGCCCGAGTTCCCGCGCCCCACGGGGTAGGGGGGTGAGGGGGCCCGGGGGCAGGGGGGATTCCCCTGGGCCTCGGGGGACCACGGGGACCTTGACCGGACTTCCCGCATGGTATCCTCTTCGGACCTAGCGGATTGGCTGCTGGGACGACATAGAGCAAGCCGAGTTCGTGTGTAGCCCACGTTCGCCTCCGGGCCAATCGTGAGCGCCACCCCCCCGGCCTGGAGAGTGAGTGATAGTGATATGAAGATCTTTGTGGGCAACCTCAGCTTTGACACGACCGAGGACACGCTCCGTTCGCTTTTCGCGGACAAGGGTGCGGTCGAGGAGGTTTCGATCGTGACGGACCGGGCGACCGGCCGTCCGCGCGGTTTCGCGTTCGTCACCATGGCGAACCACAACGAGGCGCGCACCGCGATCGAGTCGCTGAACGGCGTCGAGCTCGACGGCCGGAAGCTGAACATTTCCGAGGCGCGCCCGAAGGCCGACTCGCCCCGTCGCGAAGGCGGCGGCGGTGGTGGCGGCGGCTACGGTGGCGGCGGTGGCGGCGGCCGTGGCGGTCGCGGCGGCCGTGGCGGCGGTGGTGGCGGCGGCGGCGGCCGCTGGTAGTTCCAACCAAGCAACCGGATCGCGGGGGAGGCATCGAGCCTCCCCCGCGTCTTTTTGGGGCGGCGACAAGAGGGCGCGCACGACGCCGCGCGCTGGCCGAGGACCTGGACGGGGCCGCGACGCACCCGCGCCAAACTTGATTCCCCTTAATCGCGCCCCGAAACTGCCCCCGAGGGAGGCGTCATGGCGAGGGCGGCATCGGACGGACATCACCACTGGAAGTTCTTCCGCGCCGGGGGCGTGGACCAGGTCAAGATCACGAGCGGCGCGGACATCCTGCACCTCGGCGACCTCGACCAGAAGCTCTGGGTCGCGCTCTCCTGCCCTGTGAAGGGCCTTTTCTTCGACGAGCGCACGCTGGACCTCCTCGACAGCGACCGCGACGGCCGCGTCCGGGTGCCCGAGATCGTCGCGGCATCGAGGTGGCTCGGCGCGGTGCTCAAGGACGCGGACGTCCTCCTCAAGGGCGAGGACGGCGTCGCGCTCACGAACCTCCGGCAGGACACGCCCGAGGGCACGCAGGTGCTCAAGGCGGCGCAGCACATCCTCAGGAGCTTCGGCAAGGAGGCGGCGGGCAGGATCACGGTCGACGACACGACGCGCACCGCCGAGATGTTCGCGAAGGCGCCGCTCAACGGCGACGGCATCGTGGCGCCGGAGACGGTCGGGGACGAGGCCGCGAGGAAGGTCGGGGCGGAGATCGTCGACTGCCTCGGCGGCGCCGCGGACAGGAGCGGGAAGCCGGGGTTCGACAAGGAGAGGATCGATCGCTTCTTCGCCGACGCGGCGGCGTACGCGGCGTGGTGGAGCCAGGGGGAGGCCGACCGCGCTGCCACGTGGCCCCTGAAGGACAGGACGGCCGACGCAGCCGCGGCGCTCGCCGCGGTGCGGGCGAAGTTGGACGACTACTTCGCGCGCTGCCAGCTCGCGGAGTTCGACGCGCGTGCGCTCGCGGCCGTCAACCGCACCGAGGGGGCCTTCCTCGACGCGGCGGCGAGGGACATGACGATCGACGCGCACGAGATCGTCTCCTTCCCGGTCGCGCTCGCCGAGCCGGGCAAGCCTTTCCCGCTCGCGAAGGGCGTGAACCCGGCGTGGCGCGACGCGATCGAGAGGTTCCGCTCGCTCGCGGTCGCCCCGCTGCTCGGGAAGGACAAGGCTTCGCTCACGCGCGAGGAGTGGCTCGACCTCCGCGGCAGGTTCGCCGCCTACGACGCGTGGGAGGCAGGGAAGCAAGGCGCGTCGGTCGAGAAGCTCGGGATCAAGCGCGTGCGGGAGATCCTCGGCGGCGACGCGAAGGCGAGGCTCGAGGAGGCGGCGGCCAACGACCTCGCGGTCGCGCCCGTGGTCGAGGCGATCGGCCTCGTGGAGAAGCTCGCGCGGCTGCACCGCGACTTCTACAAGCTGCTCACGAACTTCGTCTCGTTCGCGGACTTCTACGGCCGGCGGAAGGCGATCTTCCAGGCGGGCGTGCTCTACCTCGACGGCCGGAGCTGCGACCTCTGCATCCGCGTCAACGACCCGGCGAAGCACGGCCTGCTCGCGGCGATGGCGCAGGCCTACCTCGTCTACGCGGACTGCAAGCGGCCGTCGGGCGACGCGATGACGATCGCCGCCGCGGTGACCGCGGGCGACTCCGACAACCTCTTCGTCGGGCGGAACGGCCTCTTCTACGACCGCCAGGGTCGCGACTGGGACGCGACGGTCACGAAGATCGTGAACAACCCGATCAGCATCGGCCAGGCCTTCTGGTCGCCGTACAAGAAGGTGCTGCGCTGGATCGAGGAGCAGGTCGCGAAGCGCGCGGCCGCGGCGGACGAGGCGGCCACCGCGCGGATGCAGACGACGGCGACCACGGCCGCGGCGGGCCAGGCGCCGCCGCCCGCCGCCCCCGGAGCCCCCCAGAAGAAACTCGACATCGGCGTGGTCGCCGCGATCGGCGTGGCGGTCAGCGGCTTCGTCGCGGCCGTGAGCGCGATGCTCGGCTACTTCTTCGGCCTCGGCAAGTGGGTCCCGCTCGGCGTCCTCGGCGTCATCCTGCTGATCTCGGGCCCGTCGATGCTGATCGCGTACCTGAAGCTGCGGCGGAGGAACCTCGGGCCGATCCTCGACGCGAACGGCTGGGCCGTGAACACGCTCACGAAGGTGAACTTGCCGCTCGGCCGGTCGCTCACGGCGATGGCCGCGCTGCCGAAGGGCGCCGAGCGCTCGCTCTCGGATCCGTTCGCGGAGAAGCGGAGCCCGTGGCCGCGGATCCTTCTCGTGCTGATCCTTCTCTCGGGCGTCGCGTTCTGCCTCTGGAAGACCGGCTACGCGTCGCGCTGGTGGGACCGGATCCCGAAGCCGGAGAAGGTCTGGTTCGAGCGGAAGCCCGCCGAGGAGAAGCCGGCGGAGGAGAAGCCCGCGGAGACCGGCAAGTAGGCGGAAGCGGAAGGGGTCCGGGGGCCGTGCCCCCGCGCCCCCTTGAAATCCCGATTAGCTTGGTTGAGCCATGCGATCCCTGCCCATGCTCCTTCTCCTCGCCCTTGTCGCGTGCGAGGAGCCGAAGTCCCCCGCCGTCGCGCGCGAGCCGTTCCCCGGCGAGCGGCACCTTGCGAACCTGCGCCAGCTCACGTTCGGCGGGGAGAACGCGGAGGCGTACTGGTCGTTCGGCGAGGACCGGATCATCTTCCAGAGCACGCGGCCCCCGTTCACGGCGGACCAGATCTTCACGATGCGGCCGGACGGCAGCGACGTGAAGCTCGTGTCGACCGGCAAGGGGCGGACGACCTGCTCCTACTTCCTCCCCGGCGACGCGAGGATCCTCTACGCGTCGACGCACGCGGCGGGCGACGCGCCGCCGGCGCCGCCCGACCGCTCGCACGGCTACGTCTGGGCGCTGTACCAGAGCTACGACATCTACGTGGCCGACGCGGACGGGGAGAACCCGAGAAAGCTCACGGACTCGCCGGGCTACGACGCGGAGGCGACCGTCTCGCCCAAGGGCGACCGGATCATCTTCACGTCGGTGCGCGACGGCGACATCGAGCTCTACTCGATGAAGCTCGACGGCAGCGACGTGAAGCGGCTCACGAACCGCCCCGGCTACGACGGCGGCGCGTACTTCTCGTGGGACGGCAGGCGGATCGTCTGGCGCGGCCCGGGTGCGGACGAGGACGTGGCGAAGAGCGACTACGGCATGCTGCTGAAGCAGGGGCTCGTGAAGCCGACGCGGCTCGAGATCTGGGTGGCGGACGCGGACGGCTCGAACGCGCGCCAGGTGACGAAGAACGGCAAGGCGAACTTCGCGCCGTTCTGGCACCCGGACGGCAGGCGCGTGATCTTCGCATCGAACCAGAACGACCCGAAGGGGATGAACTTCGACCTTTTCCTCGTCGACGTCGAGACGGGCGAGCAGGAGCAGGTGACGTTCTTCGAGCGCACGCGCGAGGGGGCGCACCGCTCGGACGACTTCGACGGCTTCCCGATGTTCACGCACGACGGGAAGCGGCTGGTGTTCTGCTCGAACCGCTGGAACGACAAGCCGAACGAGACGAACGTCTTCGTGGCGGACTGGGTGGAGTGATCGGCCTCGCCGTCGAGCTCTGCTTTGATCGGGAGGCGGAGCGGGCGGTGCTCGGCGTGTGGGAGGCCGTCCGCGCGGTCAGCGGGAGCGGCGTGCTCTTCGACCTGGGGGCGAGGCCGCACGTCTCGCTCGCGGTCTATCCCGAGGGGGCTCCGGGGGCCGCTGATGCGGGCGCTCGGATCGCCCTACCGGCGCAGGTCGTCGATCAGCGCGCCGAAGAGGCCCGCGAGCCAGCGCGTGTAGCTCTCCATCCCGAACCCGTGGCGCTTGAGCGCGCCGCGGTTGTGCGGCGAGGGCACGAGCACCGTGAGCAGCTCGATGTCGCCGATGCGCCGGCGCCTGCCGTGCTCCTCGTCCATCACGACCGGCGCGCCGAGGACCGCCTCGGCCGCCTTGCCGCCGACGGCGACGACGAGCTTCGGGTGGAGCGTGCGCAACTCGAACGCGAGGTAGGGGCGGCACGCGTTGCACTCGCTCCGCTTCGGCGGGCGCGTCTTCGCCTTCGTCTTCGGGTCCCGCGGCACGCAGCGCACCGCGTGGGTCACGTAGAAGAGGTCCTCGAGCGCCCGGTACTCCTCGTCGTGCGCCTGGGCGAGCGCGTCGCGCAGGACGGCGCCCGAGGCGTCGCGGAAGAGGTCGCCCTTCATGCCGGGCGCCTCGGCGACCAGCACGTAGCCCGTGCGCGTGGTGCCGAAGGACTCCGGCGGGAGTTTCCGGAACGGCTTCATGGCCGGGCAGAGCCGGCAGGCGGTGACGCCCGCGCGGATCCCCGCGACGAGCGCCGCGACGCCCCCGGAGGGAACCGGGGCGCGCAGACCGGCCGTAGCCGCCTCCATATCCCCCTAAAGATCGGCGGCCCCCCGGGGAATCGATACTAGCCGTACGGCGCCAGGCTCCGATCCACTAGTAATCGGGATATTAGCGCATCGGAGCCTGGCACCGAACGCCTACTAAACGACCGCCTCGTCGGGCTCGTGCTGCGGCTCCTGGTTGAACGTCCGGGCCATGCGGTCCGAGTTCACGACCAGCCGCTTCGGCGTGTACTCCTCGGGCACCCAGCCGGAGCCCGCGACCACGCCCAGGGACGCCGTCGCCACGAGCACCAGCGCCTTGACCGCGAGTCCCGCGAGGAGCCCGCTCGAGACGACCGACGCCGCCGCGAGCAGCCCGATCGTCACGAGGCCGAACACGAGGATCAGGAGGAGCGACGCGAGCGTGCCGCCGAGCACCGACGCCACGAAGCGCTGCTGGCGCTCGGGCATCGGGTTCCCGGACGTGGCCGCCACGGTCACGAGGCACCCGAACGCGCCGATGAGCAGGAGCCCGCCGAGCACGATCAGGAGCGTCGAGGAGAGGAGGTACCCGATGAGCAGGGCGGGGCCCGCGCTGCGCCACGCGATGGCGCCGCCGAGCGCCGCCTTCTCCGCGATGCGCGGCTTGGGCGACGCGGACGCGACGACCGGGCGCAGGGGGGCGTACTGGGCGAACCCGTTCAGAAGCTCGCACAAGAGCGAGAAGTTCATGCGGAGGGGCGATACCCCCCTCGCCTGCATCTCGCGCCGGTCCGCGATCAGGTTCGCCGTGAAGTCGCGCCGGATGTCTCCGGGCACGACGATCGCAAATGCCTTGACCCAGCTCATCGCATACCTCCAAAGGAGAGAGTGCCACTCGGCCGGCGCAAGGCAAACCGAGGCGTCCCGTTTCGAGGCATCGGGGCCATCCGGCGCCGGGAGGGGAGGGGGCGCGGGGGAGGGCGGCGCCTTCAGCGTGGCAGGCGCTGCGGGGCGATGTCCCTGAGCCGCGGGGCGCCGGCGTCCTTCGCCGAGAGAAGCGGCCGGTCCGCCGGCCACTTGATCGCGAGGTCCGCGTCGTCCCACCGGATCGACTGCTCGCTCGTCGCGTCGTACGGTGCCGTACATTTGTACGCAAAGATCGCCCGCTCCGAGAGCACGAGGAAACCGTGCGCGAACCCCTCCGGGATCCACAGCTGCTCGCGGTTCTCCGCCGACAGCCGGTGGCCCACCCAGCGCCGGAACGTGGGGCTGCTCCGCCGCACGTCCGCCGCCACGTCGAAGACCTCGCCCTCCAGCACGTACACGAGCTTGCCCTGCGCGTTCGGCCACTGGAAGTGGAGCCCGCGCAGCACGCCCTTCCGGCTCTCGCTCACGCTGTCCTGCGCGAACGCGGCCGGGATCCCGTGCGCCCGGTACCGCTCCGCGCGGAAGCTCTCGAAGAAGCAGCCGCGCGCGTCCGCAAACACCTCGGGCGTGATCTTCAGCACGCCCGGGAGCGCCGTCGCCTCGACGTTCACGCCCCCTCCCCCGGGCCCCCTCCCCTTAACAGCCCGTGGAGGTAGTCGCCGTACGCCGTGCCCTTGAGCTCGTCGGCGAGCCGCTTCAGCCGGATCCGGTCGATGAGGCCTCGCTCGAACGCGATCTCCTCGGGACACGCGATCTTCAACCCCTGCCGCTCCTCGACCGCCTGGATGAAGTTCGTCGCCTGCGCGAGCGAGCCGGGCGTGCCCATGTCGAGCCACGCCGTCCCGCGGCCGAGCAGCTCGACCGAGAGCCGCCCGCGCTTCAGGTACGCCTCGTTCACGTCCGTGATCTCGAGCTCGCCGCGCGCGCTCGGCCGGAGCGACTTCGCGATCCCGACCACGTCGCGGTCGTAGAAGTAGAGGCCCGTGACCGCGTGGTCGGACCTGGGCGCCTTCGGCTTCTCGACGATCGCGGTAGGGCGGCCGTGCGCGTCGAGCTCGACCACCCCGTACCGCTGCGGGTCCTTCACCTTGTACGCGAAGATCGTCGCGCCCTCGCCGGGGACCCGCTGCAGCCGTTCGCGGAACCCGTGGCCGAAGAAGATGTTGTCGCCGAGGATCAGCGCGACCGGGTCATGGTCGATGAACGACTCGCCGACGAGGAACGCCTGCGCGATCCCGCCCGGCCGCTCCTGCACCGCGTACGAGAGCCTGAGGCCCCACTGCGACCCGTCGCCGAGCAGCTCGCGGAAGAGCGGCTGGTCGCGCGGCGTCGTGATCACGAGGATCTCGCGGATCCCCGCGAGCATGAGGACCGACAGCGGGTAGTACACCATCGGCTTGTCGTAGACCGGCAGCAGCTGCTTGCACACGGCCTTCGTGATCGGGTAGAGGCGGGTGCCGGAGCCGCCCGCGAGGACGATGCCCTTCCGGGTCGGGGGAGGCTCGGCATCGTGTTTCATCGGCTTTGGCCTTCACTTCGGAGGGGTCTGGGGGGCCGCGGAGGGCGCGGGGGCACGGAGCCGCGCGCCGTACTGGCGTTCGTAGTAGCCCATGTACTCGCCCGAGCGCACCCGGTCGAGCCACGCGCCGTTGCTGTCGTACCAGCGGATCGTCTCCGCCATCGCCTCGTCGAACCGCGCGCGCGGCTTCCAACCGAGATCCCTCGCCGCCTTCGCGGGGTCGGGGCCGTACCGGCGGTCGTGGCCGGGCCGGTCCGCCACGTGGCGGAGGAGCGACTCCGGCCTCCCGAGCGTCTTCAGGACGAACCTCGCGACGTCGAGGTTCGCCTTCGGGCAGGAGCCCGCGAGGTTGTAGATCTCGCCCGGCCGCCCGCGCTCGAGCGCCGCGAGGATCCCCTCGCAGTGGTCCAGGACGTGCATCCAGTCGCGCTCGTAGAGGCCGTCGCCGTAGATCGGCAGCGGCTTCCTGTCCCGCGCGTTCGCGATCAGCAAGGGCACGAACTTCTCCGGGAACTGGTAGGGCCCGTAGTTGTTCGAGCCGCGCGTCACGATCACGTTCAGCCCGTGGGTCCGGTGCGCCGCGAGCGCGAGGTGGTCGCTCCCCGCCTTGCTCGCGGAGTAGGGGTTCGTCGGGTTCAGCCGCGCGTCCTCCGCGGCGAACACGCCCTTCGCGAGCGGGCCGTACACCTCGTCGGTCGAGACGTGGAGGAAGCGCTCCGCGCCGCGCTCGCGCGCGACGTCGAGCATGACCTCCGTGCCGAGCACGTTCGTGCGGAGGAAGGGGAGCCCGTCCTCGATCGACCGGTCCACGTGCGTCTCGGCCGCGAAGTGGACGACGCTCACCGGCCCCTTCGCCGCGTCGAACGCGCGCTGGACGTCGTCCGGGTCCGCCACGTCGCCCTTCACGAACGAATGGTCGACGCCGGCGAGGTTCTCGAGGTTGCCGGCGTAGGTGAGCTTGTCGAGGACGACGACCCTGCGCGCGCCGGCGACGAGACGGACGAAGTTCGAGCCGATGAACCCCGCGCCCCCGGTGACGAGCAGCGTCCCTGCCACGGGCGGCATCATGTCATGAGAAAGCGACGGAGCGCGTCGCGCCAGTGGGGGAGGCGCTTGCCGCGGATCGCCGCGAGCTTGCCGCAGTCGAGCGCGCTCATCAAGGGCCGCGTCGCCGGCCGCGGGAACTCCGCGGTCGCGCACGGCACGACCTTCGGCCCCCCGGCCCCCCTCGTTTCGAAGATCGCGAGCGCCAGCTCATGCCAGGTGCACGCGCCCTCGCAGGCCGCGTGGTAGATCCCGGGGACCCCCCGCAGCAGCAGCTCCCAGAGGACCGGCGCGAGCTCCAGCGTGGACGTCGGGCAGCCGCGCTGGTCGTTCACGACGGAGATCTCCGGCTTCGACGCCTGCTCGAGGATCGCGGCCACGAAGTGGCGGCCGCGGGGGCCGTAGAGCCACGAGGAGCGGACGATGATCCCGTCGCGCGCCGCCCCCTCCGCCTCGAGCTTCGTCCTGCCGTACACGTTCACGGGGTTCGGGCGGTCGTCCTCGCGGTAGGGGCGCTTCGACGCCCCGTCGAAGACGTAGTCCGTCGACACGAGGAGCATCGGGATCCCGCGGCGCCGTGCCGCCGCCGCCACCGACCGCGTCGCCTCGACGTTGTCCGAGAACGCGGTCTCCTCGGCGACCTCCGCGCGGTCCACGTTCGTGAACCCGGCGCAGTGGAGCACGCCTTTCGGCTTCAGGCGCTCGAAGAGGAGTTCGGTGTGCTCCGGCTCGGCGAGGTCGCAGTCGGCGCGCGTGACCGGGAGCGGGCGGACGCCCTTCGGCGCGGCACGCACGGCTTCGCTGCCGAGCATGCCGGCGGCGCCGGTCACGAGGATCGCTTTTTCCACCACGTCTCGAATACGCCCACGATCCTAGGCGCGGTATGGCCGTCCCACAAATCCGGGACGCGCTTCTCCCGGGGGGGAGCCCCGTTCAGCGCCGCCTTCGCCGCCGCCCGGATCCGGGCCGGGTCGCAGCCGGCGAGGACGTTGCTGCCCTCGGTCAGCGTGACCGGGCGCTCGGTGTTCTCGCGGATCGTGACGCAGGGGATCTGGAGGAAGGTCGTCTCCTCCTGGAGGCCGCCCGAGTCCGTGAGCACGATCCGGCTCTGCGAGTAGAGGTTCAGGAAGTCGAGGTAGCCGAGCGGCTCGAGCACGCGGACGTCGCCCTTCCTCGCGAGCTTCTCGTAGCCGCGGATCCCCTTCAGCCGCTGCGCGGTGCGCGGGTGGCACGAGAAGACGATCGGGAGCCCCTCCGAGATCTCGTGGAGCACCTCCATGATCCCGAGGAGCGTCTTCTCGTCGTCGACGTTGCTCGGGCGGTGGAGCGTGAGGACCCCGAACCCCTTCGGCACGAGGCCGAGCCGGTCGAGGACCGGGCTCCCCTTCGCCCGCTCGAGGCTCGCGACCAGCGAGTCGATCATGATGTTGCCGACCCGGTGGATGCGCTCCTCCGGCGTCCCCTCCCTGCGGAGGTTCTCGTCGGCGTCCGGCGACGGGGTGAGGAGGATCTCCGACAGCCGGTCGGTGACCAGCCGGTTGATCTCCTCGGGCATCTTCCAGTCGAAGCTCCGGAGCCCCGCCTCGACGTGCGCGACCGGGATCCAGAGCTTGCTCGCCACGATGCTGCACGCGAGCGTCGAGTTGACGTCGCCGACGACCACGACGAGGTCGGGCTTCTCCTTCAGGCACACCTGCTCGAAACCGACCATCACCTTGGCGGTCTGCTCCGCGTGCGAGCCGGAGCCGACGCCCATGTGGATGTCCGGCTTCGGCATGCGGAGGTCCTCGAAGAAGACCTTCGACATGTTGTCGTCGTAGTGCTGGCCCGTGTGCAGGAGGATCTGCGGGATGCCGCGCGCGTTGAGCGCGTGGACGAGCGGCGCCATCTTCATGAAGTTGGGGCGCGCCCCGACGACGTTCAGGATCCTCACGAGACTCTTATCGGCAAGGGCGCCGCGGAGCGTGCAGCGAGGGCGATGCGGGGGGGGCTGGGGGGCCAGGCCGGCGCGGCGCGGCCCCCGGACCCCCTCTACTTCGCCGGCACGACCTCGACCGCGTCCACGAGGACCCTCGACCAGTTCCCGGCGGCGTCGCTCACGCGGGCGAAGACCACCTTGAGCCCCGGCTCGGCGCTGCCGCCGAAGGCCGCGAGGTCCCAGCCGCGGCGCTCCGCGGCGAACGGCTCCGGCTCCGACCACGTCCGGCCGTCGTTGGAAAAGCGCATCCGCGCGCCCTCGCCCATGCCCGCCACCGCGTCGCCCGCGCGGATCCCGAGGTCGACGACGAGGCCCTGGGCCGTCCCCTTGCCGTCGCCGATCCGGATCGAGCCGTCGGGAGGCGCGTGGTCGTTGGCCGCGGCGGAGAGCTCGCCCTTGATGACCGCGTCGAGCTGCCAGCCCGGGTTCGTGCCCTCGCCGGCGTACGCGCCGCGGTAGCTCCCGTCGCCCTTGTTCGTCCCGTTGAAGTCGCGGCCGGAGTCCGTGTCGAGCACGAACCTCGAGAGGTCGAGCGGGTCGCCCCGGCATTTCCCCGGCAGCGGGTAGAAGTCCATCTTGCCGAGGTCGAACGAGGGGTTCCTGACGAAGTGCTTCGCGCTCGCGAACGGCGCGTGCAGGTTGCCCGACTGGTTCGCGCACGGCCCCGTGATCGCGGTGTTCGCGAACATCAGGTTGCCCGCGACCAGGTGGTCGTCGGTCGCCGGGTGCACGAAGCGGACCGCGACGTCGACGCCATAGAAGGTGTTGTCGTAGACGTACGCGCACTGCACCTTCCCGTAGTGGTTCTGCAGGTGGACGCCGTCGCCGGTGCAGTCGACGAACACGTTGTCGTGGATGGAGACGCGCCCCTCCGCCTGGAGGAGGGACTCGCGGTGGTTGTGGTAGAAGAGGTTGCCGTAGATCTCGTAGCCGTCCTCGCTGCCGGGGCCGCGCGTGGGCAGCGCGCCGACGAGCAGGTTGGGGCGCTCGCCGCTGTCGTTGTCGAGCTCGCCCTTGAGGAAGACGTTGTGGCGGATGATCGTCTTCTGCGGCGTCGTCGGCAGGCCCTTGACCGTCGGGTCGCGCGGCACCTGGTGCTTGATCTGCATGTTGTAGCCGCGCGAGTCGAGGAAGAGGTTGTACTCGATCAGCCCGCCGATGAACGGGTCCATGCCGTCCGAGTTGCCGAGGTAGGCGCCGGTGCCCGCGGCCACGATCGTGTTGCGGCGGAGCACCCAGTTCCAGCACGGCACCTTCGTCGAGATCGCGACCGTCGACTGGTCGTAGCCGTGGCCGACGATCCTGCAGTTCTCGATCCGGATGTGATGGCTCGGGATCGCCGACGCGCTGATCGCGAACACGCCGCCCCGGTCCCGCCCGTCGATCGTCAGGTTCTCGATCGCGACGTACGAGGAGCCGCGGATCTCGACCGTGTTCCGGTCCTCCTGCGCGAGGATGCGCGGCTGCTCCTGGCCGTCGGCGCCCTTGATCACGATCCACGCGTCCGGCCGGCCGTTGAGGCGGATCTCCGGGAGGCCCGGGTAGTCGCCCTCGCCGAGGATGACCGTGTCCCCCGGCTCCGCCTGCTTGAGGATCCGCTCGTAGTCCCAGGTGCCGACGTTGTACGTCTCGGCGGCCGCCTCGCGCGGGAGGGCGAAGGGGAGCAGGAGCGGGAACGCGAGCGCGACGATCCATCTCATCCACGGAACCTCCCGGCGGCGAGGCCCGAGGGCTCCAGCCACTCCGGATCGAGACCCTATTCGCGCGCCGGCCGGCCGGTCGGCGCGGGGTCCAACGTAGCACGGTTCTCCTGCCCCCGGACCCCCTGACGCGTCGAGGTGTCTCGAGATGAGGCGCCGGCCGCCGAAGAGGCCATTTCTAAAGGTTCCGCCCGCGAAAGGACGAAACGCTGGCAGAACCATGAGCGGGTTGTGCGGGTGGGCCGGCTACACCGCGGACGAGGAGAGCCGGAGAAGGCTCCTCGCGCGCATGGCGGAGGCGCTCTCCGCCCACGACGGGAGCGAGATCTCCACGCGGTGCTCCGTGGGCTGCGGGATCGCGGTCGCGTCGCTCCGCGGGAACGCGTCGGTCCACGAGGCGAAGGACCTGCACGTCGCGATCGCCGGCCGCCCCGCCTGGAACGACAAGGACCTCGCGGAGCTCGCGGCGCGGGAGGGGCACGCGAGCGCGCTCGCGACCGCCTACGCCGCAAGGGGGGTGCGGCTCCTCGACGTCCTCGGCGGCTTCTTCGCGCTCGCGGTCGTGCGCGAGGGGGACTGGAACGCGCTCCTCGCGACCGACCGCTTCGGCACGATCCCCTTGGACTACGCGTTCCGCCACGGCTGCCTCGTGTTCGGCACCCACGGCGAGGCGCTCCAGGCGCACCCGCGCGTCGAGTCGGAGATCGACCCGCAGGCGCTCTTCAGCTACTTCTTCCAGGCGACCGTCGCGGCGCCCGGCACGGTGCGCAAGCACCACCGGCGCCTGCTGCCCGGCCACCGCCTGGTCCTGAAGAACGGCAAGATCGCGGTCGAGCCCTACTTCCGCCAGGAGATCACGGAGGAGCGTCGCCCGCTCCCCGAGGCGGAGGAGGAGTTCCGTTCGCTCGTGGGGCAGGCCGTCGAGCGCGCCGCGAGGGACGGCGACGTCGGCGCGTTCCTGAGCGGCGGCACCGACAGCTCGACCGTCGCGGGGATGCTCACGAAGGTCCTCGGCAGGCCCGCCCGCACCTACTCGATGGGGTTCGAGGCGCAGGGCTACGACGAGATGGAGTACGCGCGGTGCGCGGCGAAGCACTTCGGCACCGACCACCACGAGTACTACGTGACGCCCGAGGACGTGCTCGAGATCGTGCCGAGGATCGCCGAGGTGCACGCGGACCCGTTCGCGAACGAGTCGGCGGTGCCCACGTTCTGCTGCGCGCGGCTCGCGGCGAAGGACGGCGTCGGGCGCATGCTCGCGGGCGACGGCGGCGACGAGCTCTTCGGCGGCAACGAGCGCTACGCGACGCAGGGTCTCTTCGAGCGCTACGGGCGCGTGCCGGGCTTCCTGCGCGTGCCGCTCGAGGCGATCCTGCGCATGGTCCCCTTCGGCGAGAGGATCTGGCCCGTCCGCAAGGCGCGGAGCTACGTGCGCCAGGCGAAGACGCCGCTCCCCGACCGCATGCACGAGTACAACCTCGTGCTCCGCCTCGGGGCGCGCAACATCTTCACGCCGCAGTTCCTCGACACGGTCGACACGGAGGCGCCGATGCGCCTCGCGCGCCACATCTGGTCGGCGTCGAAGGGCGCGAGCTACGTGAACCGGATGCTCGCCTACGACTGGAAGTTCACGCTCGCGGACAACGACCTGCCGAAGGTCTCGCGCTCGTGCGAGCTCGCGGGCGTCGAGGTCTCCTACCCGCTGCTCACCGACGAGATCGCGGCGTTCGCGGCGAAGCTGCCGACCGACTGGAAGGTCAAGGGCAAGCACCTGCGCTGGTTCTTCAAGCGCGCGCTCCGCGACTTCCTGCCGGAGAAGATCCTCCGGAAGCCGAAGCACGGGTTCGGCCTCCCGTTCGGGGTCTGGCTGCGCACGCACAAGGGGCTCCAGCAGCTGTGCGGGGAGTCGCTCTCCGACCTGAAGCTCAGAAACATCGTGCGCCCCGCGTTCGTCGACGAGGTGCTGAAGCTCCACCGCGACGACCACGCGACGTTTTACGGCGTCATGGTGTGGCGCCTCATCATGCTCGAGCAGTGGTTCCGGGTGCATGAGCGCCAGCCGGCGCAGGTGAAGTGAGGGGGCTTCGGGGGCCATGTGCGGAATCGCTGGCGTCTTCAACCGCGACGGGCGTCCCGTCGACGCGGAGGTGCTCGTCCGGATGACGCGGTCGATCGTGCACCGCGGGCCCGACGAGGAGGGGTACTTCTTGAACCGCCGGGACGCGGTCGACTGCTACCCGGGCGTGCCGATGCGCGGCTTGCGCGGGCGCGACGGGGACGGCCACGTCGGCTTCGGCCACCGCCGGCTCTCGATCATCGACCTGAAGACGGGCCAGCAGCCGCTCGCGAACGAGGACGGCAACGTCTGGATCACCTTCAACGGCGAGATCTACAACTTCGCGGAGCTCCGGCGCGAGCTGGAGTCGAAGGGCCACGTCTTCCGCACGAACTCGGACACCGAGATGATCGTGCACGCGTGGGAGGAGTGGGGGCCCGAGGCGGTGAAGCGGTTCCGGGGCATGTTCGCGTTCGCCGTCTGGGACGAGAAGAAGCGCACGCTCTGGCTGGGTCGCGACCGGCTCGGGAAGAAGCCCCTCTACTACTGCGACCACGAGGGCTCGTTCCTCTTCGGCTCCGAGCTGAAGACGATCCTCCAGGCCCCCGGAACCCCCCGCGATATCGATCCGATGGCGCTTTCGGACTACCTGTCGTTCCAGTACGTCCCGGCGCCGAAGTCGATCTTCAAGCACATCAGGAAGCTGCCGCAGGCGCACTACGCGGTCGTGACCGAGCGCGAGGTGCGGATCGTGCCGTACTGGACGCTCGACTTCACGCCCGCGCGGACGGAGAAGGCCGAGGAGCTGATGGAGGAGGTCGTCGAGGACCTCCGCGAGGCCGTGAGGATCCGGCTGATGAGCGAGGTGCCCCTGGGCGCGTTCCTCTCGGGCGGCGTCGATTCGTCGGCCGTCGTCGGGCTCATGGCCGGCATCTCCTCGACGCCCGTGAAGACCTCGTCGATCTCGTTCGGCGAGGCGAAGTACGACGAGGCGGAGTACGCGCGGATGGTCGCGAAGCAGTTCGGGACGGAGCACCACGAGTACTCCGTGACGCCCGAGGCGGTGCCGGTCGTCGAGAAGCTCGCGTGGCACTACGACGAGCCGTTCGCGGACTCGTCGGCGGTGCCCACGTACTACGTCTCGCGGACCGCGCGCGAGAACGTGACGGTCGCGCTGTCGGGCGACGGCGGCGACGAGAACTTCGCGGGGTACAGGCGCTACTGGTTCGACCTGCGCGAGAACGCGGTGCGGAACATGGTGCCGCGGTTCCTGCGCGGCGCGGTCTTCGGCACGCTCGGCAGGCTCTACCCGAAGGCGGACTACCTGCCGCAGATCTTCCGCGGCAAGGCGTTCATCTCGAACGTGGCGCGCACGCCGGCGGCGGCCTACTTCTTCTCGATGACGTCGTTCAAGGAGGACCAGAAGCCGCTGCTGCTGCTGCCCGAGGTGTCGCGCGAGCTCTCCGGGTACTCGACGTTCGACGGCTTCCGCGCGACGTACGAGGAGGCGAACGCCGAGGACCACCTGTCGCGGCTGCTGTACCTCGACATCAAGACGTACCTCTGCGACGACATCCTCGTGAAGGTGGACCGGGCGAGCATGGCCGTGTCGCTCGAGGTGCGGTGCCCGGTGCTCGACCACGTGTTCATGGAGAAGGTGGCGCGGATCCCGTCGACGATGAAGATCGTGGGCCGGGAGAAGAAGTGGATCTTCAAGAAGGCGCTCGAGAAGATGCTGCCGAAGGAGATCCTCTACCGGCCGAAGATGGGTTTCGCGATGCCCGTGGAGGAGTGGCTGCGCGGCGACCTGAAGGAGTTCGCGGCGGAGCTCCTGCTCGAGGGCGAGGGGACGAGGAGCTTCTTCCGTCGCGAGTACGTGGAGAAGCTGTGGCGCCAGCACCAGTCGGGGCTTTCCAACTTCCAGGCGCCGCTCTGGATCCTGATGATGTTCAACCTGTGGCACCGCCGCTTCGCGGGCGCCGCGGTCCCCGCCACCGCCGGCGCGGTTTCGTAGGATCCGGCCGTCTGCGGCTTGGATCCTCGCCTCCCGCGCCGGCCGATCCCTCGCGAGAGTGCCGGCCTGCGGTGGCGCCCGGATCGAGGCCGCGATGCGGCGAGCATCTGATGGCTGTCGCAGTAGACGCCTGGAAGCATATGAAGTATCATCGTTCGTATGCGCACGACGCTGGACATCCCCGATGAGCTGC
This sequence comes from Planctomycetota bacterium, assembly GCA_036273915.1. Taxonomy (GTDB): domain Bacteria; phylum Planctomycetota; class PLA2; order PLA2; family PLA2; genus PLA2. The sequence goes on from DASUGR010000085.1 coordinate 42,899, forward strand.
TCGAGGAGGCGCGCAAGGCGCTCGGCTTCCAGTCGAAGACCGACACCGTGATCCAGTCGCTCCGCGAGCTCCTGCGCCGGCGGCGGATCGACGAGCTGAAGCAGATGCTCGGCCATGTGCGCCTCGACGTGGACACGGCCCGGTCCCGGCGGAGGCCGCGGCGGCGGCGCGGATGACCTTCGTCGACACGTCGATCTGGGTCGATGCCTTCCGGGTGGCGGGCGGCAGCAATGCATCGCACCTCCGGGATCTCCTGGACTCCGATCAGGTCGCGCTCGCGATCCCGGTCCGCATCGAGATCCTCTCGGGGGCTTCGCGGGCGGACCGCGCGCGGCTCCGCCGTGTCCTGTCCGCCCTGCCGGTGTTCTCGCCCGTCGATGCGACGTGGACGCGGATGGAGGAGTGGGTCGATCGGGCGGGCGATGCGGGAGAGCGCTTCGGGGTCGGGGACCTGCTCGTCGGATCGATCGCGGCGGACCGGGACGGCGACGTCTGGAGCTCGGACCGCGATTTCGCGAGGATGGCGCGGCTCGGCCTCGTGAAGCTGCACGTCTGGTAACGCCGCCGCGGAACGACGAGAGGCGCCTCATTGAGGCCCGGTGCGCCGACGCCTACCGCAGCTGCGCCAGTCCCTGCTTGGACATCGTCGCGATCCTCCGGTAGTACCCGTCGGGATCCTCGCCGTAGTCGGCGATCATGCCCTCGTAGAGCACCCGCGCCGTGGGCGCGACACGCTTGCCGGAGGCGAACACCGCGCTTGCCCACCGGGCGCTCGCGTACATCGCTTTCGAGAGGCCCGGCGTGTCCATCACCCTGCGCGACGCCTCGTAGGCGCCCGCGTTGTCGTGTGAGAAGCAGAGGGCCCAGCCGAGCTCGAACGACGCGGGCGAGGGCCAGCAGGTCGAGGAGCAGCCGCATTGCCCGAGGAGCGCCGACCGCCGCGGTTGACACGAAGGAGGAGGGCGGGACAGCGCCGCAGGCCATGCGTGGGCCGCGGGGATCGCGTCCGTCAACCCGTGATGTGTCGGCTCTCCCAGTACCTGGGACGTCGGTGGCCGTGCGCGACCGCCACGATCCAGATTCTGCCTCGGTGCTCGCGATACACCAGGAGATACGGAAACCGGCGGAGCAGGATCCTGCGATGGACTGCGTCGCACGCGGGCCACCGCGCGGGCGCCTCGACGATCAGGCTGAGCGCCCTTTCGACTTCGTGCTCGAATCGTGTCGCTACATGGGGACTGCGCGCGAAGTACCAGGCGAACGCCTCCTCGTACTCGACGGCCGCGTCACGGTGAAAGGCGATGTCAGCGGCGCCCACGCGCCTTCCGCGTGGCAGCCTCTTTCACCTCGGACCACGGGACCGGCTGGACGAGACCCAGTTCGATGTCCCGCGACCGGCGCTCGATCTCCCGTGCCCACGCCTCTGCGGCGTCGCTGTCAGGTGCGCCGTCCAGTGTGGCCAGGATCCGTTCCGCAAGCTTGATGCGGTCGGCTTCGGAGAGTCTCGTGGCTTCCTCGATCAGCTTCTCCGTCTTGGTCATCGCACCAATCAGTCTAGCACGCTAGGGGGGCCGACGGAGCGGACGCCTCGGGCCATGGGTCGGTCGGACTAGATCGGCGCACGCGCGTGGTCGTCTCGGCGGCCGGAGAACACGAGCGCGACGACGGCACCGCCCGCGAAGAAGACGACCAGGCTGACGATGTGGCGCATGTTGGAGCATTCGGTCCGTGCGGGTGGGGAGCTTGAGGACGGCCCGACGCCGACGGCGAGTGTCGCCTGCCGATCGGCTCGGTGCGCCGGCGACCTCGTGCGGGTGGGAGCCTGTAGAGGGAGCCCGCGCGGGGTCAGGGGGAGGCGCCTCGTTGAGCCCGGTTCGTCTCGCGAGGCGGTCAGGCGCGGTGCGAAGCCACGGCGCCGGCCACCCCGCAGCGCTCCTCGAAGTAGGCGAGCACCTCGCGGCCCACGTCCGACCACGTGCGCGCCGCGCGCGGCGCCTCGCCCCGCTCCTCGAGCACCGCAGAAAGGCCCTTCGCGAACGCCTCGGGCGTCCGCGCCGCCAGCACGCCGTCCGCGCGCGTCGGCAGCGCCTCGCGCATCTCCGGCAGGTCGCTCGCGAGACAGCGCGTCCCGCACGCGAGCGACTCCAGGACCGCGTTCGGCGAGCCCGCCCAGCGGCCCGGATGCGCCGACGCGTCCGCCGCCGCCAGCCATAGCGGCACCTGCTCCGGCGGCACCGGCCCGACGATCCGGACCCGGCCGAGGATCCCGAGCTCCTCCGCCCGCCGCCGCAACGCAAGGAACTCGCCCTCGCCCACGAAGTCGAGCACAACGTCCGCCGGCGCCGCCGGGTGCAGGAGCGCGTCGAGCAACAGATCCTGCCCGTGCACGTCGTCCACCCGCGCCACG